>NZ_JANXNX010000085.1 GCF_025353885.1 Sphingomonas sp.
GTCGGGAACACCTTGGTGATGCACGCGGTCCGCAAGCCCGCCTCGGCGCAACCCATCGTTGCGCGCAGGCCCGACCCGCCCGCGCCGACAATCACTGCATCATAGCTGTGATCGATGATCTTATAGGCTTCGGCCATCAGCTCGACGTCCCTGTAAATGCGATCTTGAGTATGGAAAACAAGGCGAGCCCGCCCGCACCGAACGTCCAGATGTGCAGCAAGGCCATGGCAATGATGCGGCTTGCATCATGCTGGTAATCCTCGATCACGACTTGAAGCCCCATCTTGAAATGCCAGAAAGTGTTCAACACGATGAGCGCCATCGGCACCGCTGACAGCGGTGACTGCAACCAGCTATGCACCGTCTCATATTCCAGGTTGGGCAACCGGATCAACGACAG
Source organism: Sphingomonas sp. (assembly GCF_025353885.1). Taxonomy (GTDB): domain Bacteria; phylum Pseudomonadota; class Alphaproteobacteria; order Sphingomonadales; family Sphingomonadaceae; genus Sphingomonas_O. Next base: position 401 of record NZ_JANXNX010000085.1, read on the forward strand.
GACCAGCCACAACATCAGAAACAGGTTGCCGAACGCCGTAACGCGCTGTGCCCACCAATGGCCCGCCCCGTGTTTTGCCGACCCCAGGCCGCGAACGCGACCGAGTTCCGTACCCGTACCCATCAGTTTTTCCCCAGCAGGATATAGGCCCACATCACGACCGTCAGCAGGACGGCGGCGGCAATCACTACCCGCGCGCCGGTGCGATTGGTCTTCAGTTCATAACCGGCACCAGTATCCAGGACAAAATGCCTGACCCCGTTACACATGTGCAGGAACAGCGCCGCGCTCAGCCCAATTGGAAAGATCATCATCGGCGGCCACTTCGCCCATGTCATGAATGCGGCATAGCTTTCCGCGCCCATTGCCAGCGCCGTCAACCACCAGACAAAGCCGACCACCCCGACCGTAGCCAGCCCCACGCCCATCACCCGGTGCAGGATCGAGACCAGCATGTGCGGCCCCCATTTCCAGATCGACAAATGCGGCGACAGCGGTCGCGCGGTGTTGCGGCTCATAAAACTTCCCCGGTCAGGTGTCGCGCTGTCCATAACCCATCCAAATGCCGATGCAACAGCGCGCAAAACTAACGTGGTATTTACCATTACGACATACAGCAGGCCCGACACGTGAAGCCCAGTTAATCACAACCGAAACGGCACCCAGATGAGCAACGCCCAAACTTCCGGCAAATATCCCGGCCCGGCGCGCCAGCGCGGCGAACGCAATCCTATCCTGATTGCGGACCGGCTCAGGCATTACGATCAGGACGGCGGACTCGCCGCCGACTGCGCGATCGTCTTCAAGGCGATTAATGGCCGCGTCGATGAACTCGCGCTGGCATACTGGCAACGCTATCACGCGCAGAAGAAAGAGACTGTCCCCATCGATATCGAGGAGGGTCGACGTTACGCCATGCTTAAGTTCAGCAATCCGACCGGCCAGGAATGGGCCGACGTGGCGTGCTACCACGCCGAGGGCGCGTATCTTGCCGGCAAGAACATTGAACTCATCCTCGCTTCGTTCGAGTCAAGTCACGAAAAGGCGCTCGAAATCCTGTGCGAATCGTCCAGCGACGATCTCGACTCGATCAGGGCCGGAGCGCGCGCGATCGTCAGATTGTCGGCACTCGAAGCAGAAATCATGACCACCGCAATCAACCAGGTGAAGGCGCAACAGGCGGAACAGGAGCGCGACCACCGGGCCGATCTTTTCCACGATCGCATCGCCACGGGCGTCGCCGAAACATCCAGCCTGGGTGTGCACCTGCGCGCCCAGGCATCGGGAGCTTCGCAGGCGACCCGCGGCATGCTCGGCAAGGCTTCAGAAGTCGCCGCCGCTGCCGAACAGTCCGCCATCGCGATGCGCGATGCTGCGCACACCGCCGCCGGGCTGATCCGCGCGATCGAGGATGCGCGCAACGAAGTCGAAATCGCCGCTGAGGTGGCAACACGCGCTTCGCGCCAGGCCGGGGAAGCCGTGACGGTATCCGAAACACTTTCCGAAACCGCCAAATCGATCGAATCGATCCTCGGCCTGATTCGCGACGTCGCTGGACAGACTAATCTCCTCGCCCTCAACGCCACGATCGAAGCCGCGCGCGCAGGCGACGCCGGGCGCGGGTTTGCCGTCGTGGCGCAGGAGGTCAAGAACCTTGCCAACCAGACCGCAAGAGCGACCGACGACATTGCCGCAAAGATTTCGGCCATTCAGGCCGCGACCCAATCGACGGTCGCCACGAACGGTTCGATCCGCGACACCGTGGCGGAAGTCCAGGCGTCGGCAGTTCGCATCCGCGAGGCGATGGAAATCCAGGCGCAGACGGTCACCATGATTACCGCAGCGGTCGACGAAACGGCTCTGGCGGCCGACACGATGTCGATGACCATCGCCGCAATCCGCGCCGACACCGAAACCGTGGCAACCGAAATCGACGCGCTGGAAACCGGGTTCAACAGCGTGAATAGCAAGCTGGCCTCGCTCAACGATGCGGCGGGCGATTATGTGAAGCTGGTCGCCTGAGGCCATTGTCAAACCGCTCGCCTTAGCGGACACCTTGTCTCTGCACTGAAGTTTCACCGTGGAGCACGCGCCCTAGCCGTCGCCCGTTTTTCCGATATGGGGGCGCATGGCTATCAACATCCTTCTGACCGGGGCAACGCGCGGCATCGGTGCCGCAATTGCCGCCCGGTTCACCCGCGAAGACGTCAATCTGGTCGGCACCGGCAGTGCCGACGGTGATTTTGCCGACCCCGCCACACCGCCACGCCTATGGGCCAACGCGCTCGCCCGACTCGATGGCCGGATCGACGTTCTCATCAACAATGCGGGTGTCTTTGAAGCCGCGCCGATGGACCTGCCCGATTCCGACTGGTCGGCCTCTTGGAACCACACGATGCAGGTCAACCTGACTGCAAGCGCCGAACTCTGCCGACTGGCAGTGCGGCATTTCCTGGGGCGAACTGGCGGGCGCATCGTCAACATCGCCAGCCGCGCCGCCTATCGTGGCGACAGCCCGGATCACTGGCACTACGCCGCATCAAAGGCGGGCATGGTCGCCATGACCAAGACGATTGCGCGTGGCTATGCCGCCCGCGACATCCTTGCCTTTGCAATCTGCCCCGGCTTCACGATGACCGGCATGGCAGAGGATTATCTATCCAGCCGTGGCGGCGCCCAATTGCTCGCCGACATTCCCCTTGGCCGCGTTGCAGACCCCGCCGAAGTGGCCGAGGTCGCTGCCTTTGCCGCGCTGACTGCCCCACCGTCGATGACGGGCGCAATCCTCGACGTGAATGGAGCCAGCTATGTCCGCTGAAAGTTGGAAGCTGACCCTGCCCTGCACCCGCGCAGAGGCCGAGCAATTTGCCGATGACATTCCCGAATTGGCCGACCTCGATCCAGCGCCAGTGATCGTCGCGACCGAACCCGATCCCCAGCGCCCCGACAACTGGCAGGTCGATGCCTATTTCGAGGGCAAGCCGTCGCGCGATATCCTGCGTCGGGTTGCCGCGCTGGTGCCGAGCGCGAAAGTCCGGGATCCCTCTGCCAAGCCGCTGCCAACCGAGGACTGGGTGACGCTCAGCCAGTCGGGCTTTGAACCACTGGAGGCCGGGCGTTTTCATGTCCGAACGCCCGATCACTCGCCGCGCGCCGACCGGATCGACTTCGTGATCCCGGCGGGGCTGGCCTTTGGGACGGGCCAGCACGCGACCACTTCAGGCTGCCTGGCGATGCTCGATGCCCTGAAGCGACGCGGCGCGGTATTTCGCAATGTCCTCGACCTCGGCACTGGCACTGGCTTGCTGGCCTTCGCCGCCATGAAGCTGTGGCGACACGCGCAAGCCACCGCGTCGGACATCGACCCGGTATCGATTGCTGTGGTGCGCGAAAATGCAGTACTGAACGGCGTCGGCAAGCTGCATCTGGTGGTTGCTGACGGACTGTCGCACCGCGACCTGGTGGCGCGCGCTCCCTATGACCTGGTCATCGCCAATATTCTCGCCCAGCCGCTGATCGACATGGCGCCGGGGATCGCTGCCAGCGTTGCCGGGCGTGGGACCCTGGTGCTGGCCGGGCTGCTCGACACGCAGGCCGCAGCGGTCATCCGGGCCTATCGCCGGCAGGGCATGCGATTGGCACAGCAAAGCAGCGGGGAATGGCCGGTGCTCAGGATGGTTGCGCGCCGGCGAGCTGGTCGGCGGCGTAACGCTGCGTCCCGCGCGTGATGACGCGGTCAGCGGCGATCAGGTCCGCTGGCATCAGGTCGGGTTTCCCTTCCAGCGCATCATAGATCGGGGCGAAGTCGGTCTCGACGGTCAGCCTCAGCAGTTCGTCAAAGCCGGGGATGACGAAATAGCTCTGCTGATAATCGTCAATCCGGTATTCGGTTTGCATGACACGGCTTAAGTCAAAGGCGATCCGGTTCGGGCTTAAATCGTCGAGCGCGAACAGCGACTCGCCCCGGCTCGACACAATCCCCGATCCATAGATCCGCAACCCGCCCGCTTCCTCGATCAGCCCGAATTCGACGGTGTACCAATAGAGCCGGGCGAGCCGCTTCAGTGCGCCGAGCGATCCCGCGCGCTGCCCACCGCGACCATAGGCCGCCATGTAATCGGCAAACACCGGGTCGGCGAGCATCGGCACATGGCCGAACACGTCATGGAAAACATCGGGTTCCTGCAGGTAATCGAGCTGGTCGGCGCGGCGGATGAAATTGCCCGCGACGAAGGTGCGATTGGCGAGGTGATCGAAGAACACGGCATCGGGCACCAGCCCGGGCACCGCGACCACGCGCCAGCCGGTCGCCGCCATCAGCCGTTCGGACAATTCTGCGAAATCGGGAATGCCGGGCTTCGACAGGCGCAAGACATCGACGCCGCGCAGGAACGCATCCGACGCGCGGCCCGGCAACATCGCCACCTGCCGCGCGAACAGCGTATCCCAGACCGCATGCTCGGCTGCGGTGTAATCGCTCCAGTGCTGGGGAATCGTGAAATCGTCGGCGCGTTGGTTGGTCATTGCGGATAGATATGATCAAGCGGTGGCGGCGGCAACTATGGCGGCCCAGGCGGGTTCGTCGATCACTTCGATATTCAGCGCGGCAGCCTTTTTCAGGTTCGACCCCGCCCCGGGACCGGCGACCACCAGATCGGTTTTCGCCGACACCGTGCCTGCGGTTTTTGCGCCCAGCATCTCGGCCTGGGCCTTGGCTTCGTCCCGCGAAAGGTTTTCCAGCGATCCGGTGAAGACGATGGTCTTGCCCGTCAGCGCCGACGCCCGGACGTTGGAGACATAGGGTAGCGGGCTGACTTCGCCGAGCAAATCGGCCCACGCCGCGCGATTATGCTCCTCGTGGAAAAAGTCGACCAGCGCCTGTGCGACGACCGGGCCGATACCCTCGATCGCCGCCAATTCGCTCAGCGCATCGGGGTGCCGGGCCACTTCGGCGACGCATTCGACGGTGCCGAAAGCCCTGACCAGATCCTTGGCCGTAACCACGCCGACATGCCGGATGCCGAGCCCGAACAGGAAGCGCGCCGGGTCGGGACTGCGCCGCGCCTCGATCGCGTTCAGCAGGTTGGCGACGGAAGTTTCCTTCCATCCCGCCCGCGCCGTGATCGCCTGGCGGTGAGACTTCAGGCGAAAGATGTCGGCGGGGCTGTGGACCAGGCCGTCGGCAAAGAACTCGATAATGGTCTTTTCGCCAAGCCCGTCGATATCGAGTGCGGCGCGCGACACGAAATGCTTCAGCCGCTCTATCCGCTGCGCCGGGCAGATCAGGCCGCCGGTGCACCGGATGTCGACCTCGTCATCCTCGCGCACCGCGTCGGAGCCGCACTGCGGGCAGGTGTCGGGAAAGACATAGGGTGGGCGGGTGACATCGCGGGTCAGATTGTCGACGATCTGCGGGATGACATCGCCTGCTCGTTGCAGCGTGACGCGGTCACCGGGGCGGACCCCCAGCCGGCCAATCTCGTCGGCATTGTGCAGCGTCGCGTTGGTGACGACGACGCCGCCGACCGTCACCGGTTCCAGCCGCGCCACCGGGGTCAGCTTGCCGGTCCGCCCGACCTGGATGTCGATGGCGAGCAAGGTTGTCTGCGCGCGCTCGGCGGGGAATTTATGTGCGATCGCCCAGCGCGGTGCCTTGGCGACGAAGCCGAGCCGCGCCTGCCAGTCGAGCCGGTCGACCTTGTACACCACGCCGTCGATGTCGAAGGGCAAGTCGGCGCGGCGGGATTCGATGCTGCCGAATTGATTGAGCATCTCGTTTACACCCCTGGCGAGGTGGAGGTCGGGGCTGACGGGGAAGCCCCAGGATTTTATCGCCATCATTACAGCATGTTGCGTCGATCCGGGCAGCGCGGACGTGTCTCCCCAGCCGTAAGCCCAGAACTTCAGCGGGCGGGCGTGTGTGACTTCGGGGTCCTTTTGGCGCAGCGATCCGGCGGCGGCGTTGCGCGGGTTGGCGAAGACCCGCTCGCCCGCAAGTCGCTGGTTCAGGGCGATAAAGTCGGCCTTGCCCATATAGACCTCACCACGAACTTCGAACACGTCGGGGACGCCTGCGGGTAAAACCTGCGGAATGTCGGAAATCGTCGCCACATTGGCCGTTACGTCTTCGCCGACCGCGCCGTCGCCCCGGGTCGCGGCCTGAACCAGCACCCCGTTTTCGTAGCGTAGCGAGCAGCTGAGCCCGTCGATCTTTGGTTCGGCAGTGACCACGACTTCGGTATCCTCGGGCAGCCTCAGGAAACGGCGCACGCGGGCCACGAATTCGGTCACGTCATCGTCTGAAAAAGCGTTGTCGAGCGACAGCATCGCCCTGGCATGGGCGACCTTCGACAGATGCGAGGACGGCGCGGCACCGACCAGGTTGGAGGGCGTGTCGGCGCGGACCAGATGCGGAAACTGTGCCTCCAGCGCGCCATTGAGGTGGATCAGCGCGTCATAGTCGGCGTCGGTAATCTCGGGCGCGTCGTCGGTGTGATAGGCGCGCGCATGGTGCGCGATCTGGCGGGCGAGGCGCATCAGTTCGTTGGCCGCTTCGGCGTCGGTCATGCCGCCTCTACCAGACGGGCGGCCTGGGCGCGGGCTTCGGCGGTGACGTGTGTGCCCGACAGCATTCGCGCGATTTCCTCTTGCCGGGCCTCGGCATCGAGCGTGCGGAGGTTGGTTCGCGTGACCAGCCCGTCGCTGTTCTTGGCGATCAGCAGATGTTCACCCCCGCGTGCGGCCACCTGCGGGCTGTGCGTGACGACCAGCACCTGCCGCGTGTCGGCAAGCCGGGCGAGGCGCTCTCCGATGGCGGAGGCGACCGCGCCGCCGACGCCCCGGTCGATCTCGTCGAAGATCATTGTCCCCGCTCCGCCTTCCTCAGCCAGCGCGACCTTCAGTGCGAGGATGAAACGTGACAATTCGCCGCCGCTGGCGATCTTGGTCAGCGGCGCGAACGGCGCGCCGGGATTGGTCGAGATTTCAAACTCGACCCGGTCGGTGCCCTGTTCGCTGTCGTGTCCGGACGCGACGGCGGTGCGGAACCGCGCAGCATCCAGCTTCAGCGGCGCCAGTTCGCCAGCGACCGCCCGGTCGAGCCGGAGCGCGGCGACGGTGCGGGCCTTGGTCAGCATTTCGGCGGCGGCGCGATAGGCTTCGCGCGCGGCCTTCGCCTGTGCGGCCAGCCGGTCGATCCCGGCCCCGCCCTCCTCGATGGCGTTCAGCCTGGCGCGCAAATCGGTGGCGAGTGCGGCCAGCGCATCGGGCGCGACGCGGTGCTTGCGGGCCAGTGCGCGCAGGTCGAACAGGCGGGTTTCGTCATCCTCGAGCTGCGCCGGATCGAAGACGTGGAGGGCAGCGGCGCGCTGAAGCTGTTCGTCGGCGACCGTCCCCTCGATAATGGCGCGGTCGACGGCGGCGAGTGCTTCGGCCAGGCTGACGTGTTCGCGCGCCACCCGGTCGAGCGCGCGGGCGGCGGCGCGCAATTTGGAAAGCGCGCCATCAGCCCCCTCGACCAGCGCCATGATGTCGCCGAGTTCACCCGACAGCCGCTCGCCGCGTTGCATGGTGGCGCGGCGGTCGGCGAGTTGTTCCTCCTCGCCGGGCTCGGGCGCGAAATCGTCGAGTTCGGCGACGGTATGCGTCAGCCAGTCACGGTCGCGGGTTGCATCGTCGAGCGCGGTTTTTGCGCCGTTCAGCGCGGCGTCGGCAGCGCGCATTGCCGTGAACGCCTGCGCGATGTGTCCGAGATCGATCCGCCCGAAAATATCGAGCAGCGCGCGGTGCCCGGTTGGCGCGAGCAGGCCACGATCGTCATGCTGCCCGTGTATTTCGACCAATCTGGCCCCGAATTCGCGCAATAACGACCCAGAAACGGGCTGATCGTTGACGAATGCGCGGCTTTTGCCGTCCGATTTGAGGGTGCGGCGGACGATCAGCGGCTCGCTGGAGTCGCACTCGATGTCGTTCTGGTAGAGGATCGCGGCGGCAACGGGCTGATAGTCGAAGGTCGCGGTGACGCTGGCCTGCGCCGCGCCCTGCCGGACCAGGCCCGACGCCGCGCGGTCGCCAAGCGCCAGCCCAAGGGCGTCGAGCAGGATCGATTTGCCCGCGCCGGTTTCGCCGGTGATGACGACCAGCCCGGCGCGAAATTCCAGATCGAGCGCCTCGATCAGCACGACGTCGCGGATAGACAGGGAAAGCAGCACGTCCTGTCATTAACGGGATTTTCGTGGAGCGCGAAGCCCCTGTTTTGTTCCGGGGGGGTGGTTCGCCCGCGCCTTTTAATCCGTCACCCCGGCGCAGGCCGGGGCCTATACGGCTGTCGGGCCGGGAGCGCATCTTTCTGACGTCCGTATAGGTCCAGGCCTGCGCCGGTGTGACGGTGATCGCTAATACCTCTCCGGGAAACGCGACCCGGCAAAGCCGTATCGTCGATCGGCGCGTTGGCGCCGTCGGCCGGCCCTGACGCTAAGGCTGGATTTAGCGTCGCTAAATCCTCGCGCGTCAGGCCGCCGGGTGCTTCTGCATCAGTTTATACGCGCGCTCATACCATTTCGAACCTGGATAGTTCGCGCCCAGGACGGCAGCGGCCTTTTTGGCTTCTTCGGGAATGCCCAGCGCCAGATAGCTTTCGGTCAGACGCTCCAGCGCTTCGGGCGTGTGCGTGGTGCTGTCGTATTCGTCGATGACCTTGCGAAAGCGGATGACCGAGGCCAGCCATTGCGAGCGGCGCTGGTAGAAGCGGCCGATTTCCATTTCCTTGCCCGCCAGATGGTCGCGCACCAGGTCGATTTTCAACCGGGCGTCGGCGGCATAACGGGTCTCGGGATAGCGGCGGATCAGTTCACCAAGCGAATCCAGCGCCTGCTGGGTGATCTTTTGGTCGCGCGTCACGTCGCTGATCTGTTCGTAGTAATCGAGCGCGATCAGATAATAGGCGTAGGGCGCGTCCTTGTTACCCGGATGGATCGACAGGAAGCGCTGCGCCGAATCGATCGACTTGTTATAGTCGCGACCCAGATAATAGCTGTAGGCGCTCATCAACTCCGCCCGGCGCGCCCACACCGAATAGGGATGCTGGCGCTCGACTTCATCGAACAGCGCGGCCGCGGTCCGAAAGTCATTGTGGTCCAGTCGCGTCTTTGCCGCAGTGTACAGTGTGTTGACGTCGCGCGCGATATACGGCGTGTCGCCCTTCGATTTGTTACGGGCGCAGCCGCTGGCCGTCACCAGAACGGCGAGAGCGGCGGAAGTGGCGATCAGACGGGGGGTGAGCCGTGGGGAAATCATACGCATGGGCGGGGGTCTTAGCGTTGTTCCCCCGGGTCGCCAAGTGCGGTTGTTGTTGCATTGCCCGGGGGGGTTGGTGACGCTCCCCATGCCGTCACCCCGGCGCAGGCCGCGGCCTATACTGCCGTCGGATCAGGCGCATATCTTTCGGACGCCCGTATAGGCCGCGGCCTGCGCCGGGGTGACGATGGGTTACGGCTCGGCTATTGCGCGGCCATGCCAGCAACCAAACTCACCACCATCCGCGTCGAAAAACCCTGGGGCCGCACGCAGTTGTGGCCGGGGTTCGACAATCCCACCGCAGCGCAAGTCGGCGAAATCTGGTTCGAGGCCCCTGCGGGAACCGATCCCGACCTGATGGTGAAATATCTTTTCACCAGCGAAAAGCTGTCGATCCAGGTTCATGAGGACGACGCATCGGCGCGCGCCGCCGGGCATGACCGTGGCAAGGACGAGGCTTGGGTGATTCTGGATGCCGAACCCGACGCGACGATTGCGCTGGGGCTGAATCATGTCGTCAGCAGCGATACGCTGCGCGCTGCCGCGCTGGACGGCAGTATCGAGACTCTGGTCGACTGGAAATCGGTCCATGCGGGCGACGTCATCTATTCGCCCGCGCGCACCGTCCATGCCATCGGCGCGGGGCTGACGCTGATCGAGGTGCAGCAGAATGTCGACCTGACCTATCGCCTGTATGACTATGGCCGCCCGCGTGAGCTGCATCTGGACAAGGGGATTGCGGTCAGCGACCCCAAGCCGTTCGAGATCGTCGATAGCGGGCATGACGCGGGCGCGGGACGCAAGATCCTGTGCGAGGGCGGCAAGTTTGTCATGGAACGCTGGTCATGGGCGGGCGCGCGGGACGTGACGATGCCCGATGGCGTTCCGGGCTGGCTGATCCCGATCGCGGGCGGCGGCGTGGTCGATGGTGCGCGCTTTGTCGCGGGCGAATGCTGGATGGTCGACGGCGGCGCGGCGCTGGTCGTGGACGCGGGGAGCGACCTGCTGTTCGCCTATCCGCTGGCCGATGTGGCGCCGGTGCTGTCGGCTGGATGAATATTGGTGCTCCGACGGGGAATTTATAACCAAACTTAGGGTTTTTTAGCAGGCCGCCCGCTAAAGCCCTCAGCATGCTCCGCGTCCTGACCCTCTCGACCCTGTTCCCCGACGCAACGCGGCCGCAGTTCGGGACGTTTGTCGAGCGGCAGACGCTGGGGCTGGCCGCGCTGCCCGATGTCACGGTGCGCGTGATTGCGCCGGTCGGGATCGCGCCGCTGGGCGGGATGCTGGCGCGCTATCGGGTGCTGTCGGGACTGCCGCTGCGCGAGGACTGGCGGGGGCTGACGGTGGAACGACCCCGGTTCGTGCATCTGCCGGGCGTCGGCGGGCGGTTCGATCCGGCGATGCTGACACGGGCGCTGGTGCCGGTGATGCGGGCGATCCGTCACGACTTCGCTTTCGACGTGATCGATGCCGAGTTTTTCTTTCCCGATGGACCCGCCGCCATCGCGCTGGGCCGGGCGTTCGACGTGCCGGTGTCCATCAAGGCGCGGGGGGCCGATATTCACGCCTGGGGAACCGCCGGGCCGACGCGACGACAGGTGGTGGATGCCGGGTGTGCAGCCGATGGATTGCTGTGCGTTTCGGCGGCGATGAAGGCCGATATGGTCGCGCTGGGGATGCCAGCGCCGCGGATCGCCGTCCATTACACCGGGGTCGACCCCGCGCGGTTCGCGGTGCGCGATCGGGCGGCAGCAAAGGCTGCGCTGGATGTGTCGGGACCGGTGCTGGTGAGCGTCGGTGCCCTGATCGCGCGCAAGGGGCACGACCTGGCCATCACGGCACTGGCGGAGGTTCCGGGGGCGATGCTGGTTCTGATCGGGGCGGGGCCGGAGCAGGCCGCGCTGGAGGCGCTGGCGGTGCGCGTCGGGGTGGCGGCGCGCGTGCGGTTTATGGGATCGCTGGGCCAGGACGCGATTGCCGACTGGCTGGCGGCGGCGGACGCGATGGTGCTGATGTCAGCGTCGGAGGGGCTGGCGAATGCGTGGGTCGAGGCTCTGGCGTGTGGCACGCCGATCGTGATCGCCGATGTCGGTGGCGCGCGCGAAGTGCTGGAGGGGCAGGATTACGCCGGACAGAAGGTCGCGCGTGAGCCGGGCGCGATTGCAGCGGCAGTGCGAAGCGTGCTGGCCGCTCCGCCCGAACGCGCAGGCGTGGCACGGGCGGCGGCGCGGTTCGGCTGGGCGGCCAATGCGGCGGCGTTGAAGGCGCATCTGGCGGTGCTGGTGGCGGGCGGGACGGCATCGCCCTGCACGCAAATCTGCACCATCGCGGCGGACGGCGAGAACTGTGTCGGCTGTGGGCGGACGATCGACGAGATCGGCGACTGGCCGGGTGCCTCGAACGATCGGAAACGCGCGATACTGGCGCGGATCAGAGCGCGCGGAGAGCGGCGCTGATCCAGCGACCTTCGCCGCGCAACAGGCTCCACGCGCGGGCGGCGGCGCGCGTGTCCATCGCCTCGATCCCGATGCCGCGCGCTTCATAGGCGGCGACCAGTGCCGGAGCCGGGCGGACGAGCGTCGCGCCGGTGCCTAGCAGGATGAATTCAGGAGGCGTGCTGAGGTTGGCGGCGGCGGCAAGGTCATCCCCGTCCCAGTCGATGGCGGTTTCGGGGGTCAGGATAACCCCACCGGGGCGCGGGTTGCCGTCGATCCTGATCTGCCTGCCCGCAAAGCCGGTGATCAACGGCCCGCCCGGATGGCCGACCTGTTCCAGGTCCACCCTAGCGGTCGCGCTTGGTAATGCGTTCGGCGTTGCCACCGGCGGGGCTGGCGGGCTTGCGGTCGAAATTCTCGGCGCGCAGACCCAGCGCCTGCAACAGCGATGACGACACATAGACCGACGAATAGGTCCCGACGACGATCCCCAGCATCATCGCGGCGGTAAAGCCCTGCAGCACATGCCCCCCGAAAATCAGCAGCGAGCCGAGCGCCAGCAGAATCGTGACCGAGGTCATGACGGTGCGCGGCAGCGTTTCGTTAACCGACAGATCGATCAGCGCGCCGATGTCCATCTGGCGGTATTTGCGCATGTTCTCACGGATACGGTCGTCGATGACGATCTTGTCGTTGATCGAATAACCGATGATGGTCAGCACTGCCGCGACGATGTTCAGGTCGAACTCCAGCCGGGTAATCGCAAAGAACCCCAACGTCATCAGCAGATCGTGGACGATCGCAACGAAGGTCGAGACGCCGAACTGCCATTCGTAGCGCAGCCAGCTGAAGATCGCGATGGCCAGGACAGCGATGAACACCGCCAGCAATCCGTTGCGGATCAGCTCGGTCGAAACCTTGCCCGATACGGTGTCGTAGCGTGAGAAGGTGACGTCCGGATTGGTGGCGGCCAATGCCACCTTGACCTTGTTGACCACCGCATTGGTCGCGCCTTCGTCGGTGCTGGCGGGCAACGGCAAGCGGATCGAGACGGTCTTGGGATCGCCGAACTGCTGCAACGAAACCTCGCCGACGTTCAGCGCGTCGACGGTCGTGCGGACTTTGTCGATGACGGGAACCTGCTGGAACTTGGCCTCGATCATCAGGCCGCCGACGAAATCGACGCCGAGGTTCAGGCCGCGCGTCGCGACTGCGCCGATCGCCAGCAGCGTCAGCAGCGCGGTCAGCCCGAACGCCCAGAAGCGCAGGCGCACAAAGCCGATATTGGTGTTGTCGGGGACGAGTTTCAGCAGGCGCATGTGGTCAGACCCCGATCAGATGTGGAGGACGCTGGGACGCTTGCGCCGCAAATAGCTGACCGCGAGCATCCGCGTGAAGAACACGGCGGTGAAATACGACACGAAGATCCCGATCAGCAGCACGACCGCGAAGCCCTTCACCGGCCCCGACCCCAGCAGCAGCATGACCACGCCAGAGATAAAGTGGACGGTGTTCGCCTCAAAGATCGTGCGGCTGGCCTCTTTATAGCCAAGCTCAACCGACTGCACCGGGTTACGCCCGCGCCGCTGTTCCTCGCGAATGCGTTCGTTGATCAGCACGTTGGCGTCGACCGCGGTCCCGATGGTCAGGACGAACCCGGCGATGCCCGGCAATGTCAGCGTCGCATTGAAGAACGCCATCACCGCCAGGATGATGAAGATATTGATGATCACCGCCAGGTTCGCATAGATGCCAAAGCGGCCATAGGTGACCAGCATGAACACCACGACCGCCAGGGCCGCGATGACCGACGCGATTATCCCGGCGCGGATGGAATCAGCCCCCAGTTGTGGGCCGACGGTGCGTTCCTCGATCACTTTCAGCGCGACCGGCAGCTTGCCCGATCGCAGCTGGATCGACATCAGGTTCGCGGTCTGGACGGTGTAGTTCCCGCTGATTTGCGCCGACCCGCCGAGGATCGGTTCGTTGATGTTCGGCGCGGACAGGACCACGTTGTCGAGGATCATCGCGAACGGTTTGCCGACATTGGCCTGCGTCACGCGCGCGAATTTGCGCGCACCGACGCTGTTGAACTTTATGTTCACGACCGGCGCGTTCGATTGCGGTTCGTTGCCGGGATTGGCGTCGGACAATTCATCGCCGTTGATGATCGCGCGGCGTTGCACCGCGATGACCGGCGCGCCTTGGGGATTGCTGGGATAGGGCAGGATCTGACTGCCCGCGGGCGCAATGCCCTTGGCCACCAGGGCCGGATCAGCGGTCAAATCGACCAGTTTGAATTCCAGTTTCGCCGTCTTGCCCAGCAGCGACTTCAGCGCCTCGGGATTTTGCAACCCGGGAACCTGCACGACGATGCGGTCGTCACCCTGGCGGATGATCGTCGGCTCCTTGGTGCCGAGTTCGTCGATGCGGCGGCGGACGACTTCGGTCGCGACCTGCATGGCGTTTTCGACCGCTGCGTTCAGGCCGGCGGTCGTCGGCGTCATCGTCACGCGGGTCGAATCGACGACGGCGACGTTCCAGTCGCGCTGCCCGGTGACCCCGACCGGATTGGTCAGCGCGCGCACCTTTTCCACAGCGGCGTCAAGCTGCCCCGAGTCACGCACGAAGAATGCCAGTGTCCCGTTCGCGCCCGAAATATCACCGATGTCGATGGCGGGCGAAGCGCGGCGCATTTCCTGGCGGACGCTGTCCTCCATCAGGTCGAGGCGCTGTTTGGCGACATCGCCGGTCTGCGCCTCGAGCAGCAGATGGCTGCCGCCTGACAGGTCGAGGCCGAGGTTGATCCGCGGCAAGCCTCCGAGGCCGAAGCGCTCGGCGGTCGTTTCGGGGATCAGGCTGGGGATCGAGAACAGGATGCCGGTGACCAGCACCAGCATGATCGTCCAGATTTTCCAGCGGGGAAAGTCGTTCATCGTCAGTCGTTCGCGGGTTTTGCGCCGCCCAGGGGCGTGACATCGGTCAACGTCGTCTTGACTGCCTTTACCTTCACCCCGGTTGCGATCTCGATTTCGACATGATCGTCCTCGACGCGCGTGACCTTGCCCATCAGACCACCGCCGGTGACCACGCTATCGCCCTTTTTCACAGCGGCGATGCGTTCGCGGTGCAGCTTTGCCTGGCGCTGCTGCGGGCGGAACACCAGCAGGTAGAAGATCGCGATGGTAAAGATCACGGGGATCAGCGGCGAGACGAAAGCGGCAATACCGCCCGACGCGGCGCCAGCGGTTTGTGCGTAAGCGGGAGTGATGAACATGGAAACCTTTAGCCTGTAAATGGCGAAGGCGCGCGCCTATCAGAGGGGCCGGACGTGCGCAACCTGTGGGCGGGCGGGAGGCCATCGGGTATCCGGCCACAACACCCGCGCCGTGCCGCTTGCCTTTGACCGCCCTTCCCCGTATTGGCCCGCCCTCGGTCGGGACGTAGCGCAGCCTGGTAGCGCATCACACTGGGGGTGTGGGGGTCGGAGGTTCGAATCCTCTCGTCCCGACCAGAAAATGAAGCAGTTAGAATGGTTTAGCGGGCAGCGCAGGTTGCGCTAACTGCCATAAGAAGTTGTGTCTAACGTATGTGTAGCAGCGCCGCTGTTACGCATTAAAAGAACGAGTCAGCGGTTGGTTTTCATCCACCGCTCTCATCAAACCCTCATTCAGCAACATCCGCAGTCTGAAATTCTCCCTTTAGTGTCCCGAACCGCTTGATTCCCAGCTTGTGAAATACGGACAATGGAGCTTCCGTATTTACAACCTGATCCGAGTTCAAACTTTCCCGAAGCTCTGCTTGGTTTATGCCAGCCTCCGACAGGTCCTTGAAGATCGTTCCCATGTAACCCCCAATGACTGATGTAATCTGCATTTTCACGAACTGAGCGAGATCTGCCATCACATGCGGTATTGGACCTGCACAATGAGCAACGTCGCCATTATTCACCCGCATCATCGAAGTGCTCATATGGGAAACTCGTCCCCGTTCAATACTGGTAAGGCTTAAGTAAGTGTAATAAACTCCTATCTTCATTTTTGAAAAATGGAGTTCAAATAACCCTATTCCTTCGCCCCTCAGATTTGGAAAATCTTTCTCTAAAGTTGCAACGGTATAGCTTACAATCAGAGTGCATTCCTGCGCAGAATAAGGAGGAATGTAAACTACGTCATACTTACTTTTCACCACAAATGGCTGGCGCTCTCGGCGAAGCGGAATACTCGCCGCAAAGATTGCAGCTGCAAAGTCCCCAGCACTGTTATCAGCCAACGTTGAATGGTCTACCTTCCATGTCTCATCGTTTTTCAAATGATAAGTATGGTGAATTTGAACCTTTTTCGAATGCTCATTCGGCCACGCGGTGACATGTTCTTCACGAATTGGAAGGTTACGATCTCCATCCTCTAGATTTATCGACGAATATGGAGAGAATATGACACCCTTATCCCCTCTATCTTTCGCACCCACAAGTCGGCAAGGAATTCCATCGATTTTTACCATTAGGGCGACTTGGCTTCGTCTCGGCAGGTTGGTCATCCAGTTGATGATATAGTGCTGCTCACGAGATACTAGCCGAATGAACTAGCATCAGACAGATGCTAACGATGCCACACAGCGCAAGCCTCCCACACCCGCAAGGCGGCAACGATAACAATCATGTCCTCGCTGTCCAGTGCCCCGCTTTCAATGCCAGGCAGAACCTGTGTCTCGACCCACGCGTCGAATGAACCGAACCAGATGGTGAACGGGGATGGCGTTGGCTTCGCTCCAATTTCCAATCGCTGCACGCGACGTTTGATGGTGTTGGTATGCGCCGCCCGAATACCCGATCTCGTGACCCGATACGAGTCCCGCGCGCAACCGGCCCCCTTCGCCCGACGACGAAAACGCTGTCCTACAGCAAACCGTATCGGTTAGTTGCGCGCCATCTTCAGGGGAACAGCGCCATGGACATCGACCAACTGATCGACGACGCAATCGGGCGGGAGGGGGGTTATGTGAACCACCCCGCCGACCGGGGTGGGGCAACGCGGTGGGGGATTACCGAGGCGGTCGCGCGCGCGCATGGCTTTCGCGGCGAAATGCGGAGCTTTCCGCGCGCCGATGCGGTTGCGATCTACACGACGGTCTATTGGCTGCGACCGGGCTTTGCCGAAGTTGCGGAATGTGCCCCGTTGGTTGCCGCCGAACTGTTCGACACCGGCATCAACATGGGACCGGCGGCGGCGGTGGCGTTCCTGCAGCGCGCGCTGAACGCGCTGAACCGGGGGGCGTCCGATTATGCGGATATCGTTGCGGGGCCACGTGTCGACGGAGCGACTTTGGTGGCGTTGCGCGCCTTCCTGAAACAGCGTGCCCCTGGCGGCGAGCGCGTGTTGATGAAGGCATTGGAGGCGTTGCAGGGCGAACGCTACCTCGATCTGGCGGAGCGGCGTCCGGCGAACGAGGCCTTTCTTTATGGGTGGCTGGCGAACCGGATTGGATAGCGGATAATTTGCCGTTGAAGTGTGACACAAGGAACAGGAGACATATCATGGCATTGCTGGATTCAATCGTCGGGCCGATCGCCGGGCTGCTCGACAAGATCATCCCCGACCCGCGCGCGCGGGATTTAGCCAAGCTGGAACTGCTGAAGCTGGAAGGATCACAGGAAATGGATGCGGTGCGGGTGCAGATGACCGCCATCGTGGCCGAGGCGCAATCGGTCGATCCCTGGACCAGCCGCGCGCGTCCCAGCTTTCTCTACGTCATGTACACGATGATCCTGTGGGCAATCCCGATGGGGCTGATCGCGGCGGTCCAGCCGACCATCGCACACGACATCGCCGCGGGCATGAACGCCTATCTGGGCAGCATCCCCGATCCGATGTGGACTTTGTTCGGGACGGGATATCTCGGTTATACGGCGGCGCGGAGTTGGGGGAAGTTTAAGGGGGTCGATAAATAGCGGCCTCCCATTGGATGCGAGGCCGGTCCGGCTTGCAAATCGGGCGATACTATGGCGTTCTGCCCCGACAACGGGGAGAATGACGATGAGCGATATCGGACCACCGCCGGTCGGCCGCCAGAATGCGCTGGTCGATCGGGCGAAAGCCATCCTGCTGACACCGAAGACCGAATGGCCGGTGATCGATGCCGAATCCATCACGGTTGCCGAAATATTCAAATCCTATGTCCTGCCACTGGCGGCGATCGGGCCGGTGGCTCAACTGGTCGGGTCGACAGTGTTCGGATATGGCGTGGTAGGGTTCAGCTATCGCCCGACGTTGGCGGCTGCGATCGGCACGGCGATCGTCGGTTATGTGTTCGCGCTAATCGGTGTGTACCTGCTGGCGCTGATCATCGACTATCTGGCGCCGCAGTTCGGCGCGGCCAAGAACCGGACGCAGGCGTTCAAGCTCGCGGCCTATGCGTCGACTGCGGCCTGGGTGACGGGGATATTCGGCCTGTTGCCCGCGCTGACATTCCTGGCGCTGCTGGGCGGCATTTACAGCCTGTATCTCCTGTATCTCGGCCTGCCCGTGCTGATGAAAGTGACGGCGGAAAAGCTGGTGCCCTATTTTGCGGTGATCATCGTGGTCGCCATCGTGATCCGCCTTGTCCTGTTGGCGTTGACGGTGCCGTTGATCGGGACGTTCGCGATGGCCGGCGGGGCAAGTGCTGTGGACACGGCTTCGGGGACGGTCACCATCCCGGGCGGGGGATCGGTCGATCTGGACCGGATGCAGGCGGCGTCCAAGCGCATGGAGGCGTCGGCGGCGGCCATGCAAAATGGGCAGGCCAAACCGCCGACGGCCCCGGCGCTGTTGCAGGCATTGCTGCCCGCGACGCTGCCCGGCGGCTTTACGCGCACCAGCCTGGAAAGCGCGTCGGCGGGGTCCGGCGGCCTGGGCGGGTCGAACGCCAAGGGGGAATATACCAGCGGCGACCAGATCGTCCGGCTGGAGGTGACCGACATGGGCGCGCTCGGCGGGCTGGCGGCGCTGGGCGGGGCCATGAACATCGAATCGACCAAGCAATCGGCAAGCGGCTATGAAAAGACCGGCAAGGTCGATGGACGACTGACCACCGAAAAATGGGACGCGGCGGGCAAGTCGGGCACCTACAACACCATCGTCGCGGACCGTTTCATGGTCGAGGCTTCGGGGACGGCGCCCTCGATTGACGTATTCAAGAGCGCGGTTGCCGCGATCAACATCGCCCAGATCGAGGCACTCGCCAAGCAATAGCCGTTGCGGCGGCGCGGGGCGGCCCCCATATCGCCGTGATGAATGATCGCACCCAGTCGTCTAGCCCCGCGTGGCACGGCACCACCATCGTTTCAGTCCGCAAGTCAGGGAAGGTCGTCATCGCCGGAGATGGTCAGGTGACGATGGGCCAGACCGTGATGAAGCCCAATGCGCGCAAGGTTCGCCGCATCGGGGACGGCACGGTCATCGCCGGGTTCGCGGGCGCGACCGCCGATGCGTTCACGCTGTTCGAGCGGCTGGAACGCAAGCTGGAGGCGCATGCCGGGCAGTTGATGCGCGCCGCCGTCGAACTGGCGAAGGACTGGCGAACCGACAAATACCTCCGCAACCTAGAGGCGATGATGATCGTCGCGGATAAGGACGTGACGCTGATTCTGACGGGCAATGGCGATGTCCTGGAGCCCGAGGCCGGGATCGCGGCCATCGGGTCGGGCGGCAATTATGCATTGGCAGCGGCCAAGGCGCTGGTCGAATACGAACCCGATGCCGAGGTCCTCGCGCGCAAAGCCATGGCCATCGCAGCGGAGGTTTGCGTGTACACCAACGACCGCGTGACGATCGAAGTGATCGAGGGAGCGGCAGCATGAACGACGCCCTGACCCCCAAGGCCATCGTCGCGGCTCTCGACGCGCACATCGTCGGTCAGCAGGATGCCAAGCGCGCGGTGGCGGTTGCGATGCGCAATCGCTGGCGGCGGCAGCAACTGTCGCCCGACCTGCGCGACGAGGTTTCGCCAAAGAACATCTTGATGATCGGGCCGACGGGGTGCGGAAAAACCGAAATCTCGCGGCGGCTGGCGAAACTGGCCGACGCGCCGTTCGTGAAGGTCGAGGCCACCAAGTTTACCGAAGTCGGCTATGTCGGCCGCGACGTCGAACAGATTGCCCGCGATCTGGTCGAGGAAGCGATCCGGCTGGAGAAAGAACGCCGCCGCGTGTCCGTCAAGGACAAGGCCGAGGATGCCGCGATGGCCCGCCTGCTCGACGCGCTGACCGGCAAGGGCGCGTCCGAAGCGACCCGGCTCGCGTTTCGCCAGCGGTTCGAGGAAGGCTCGCTCGACGACAAGGAAATCGAGATCGAGCTGGATGCAGCGCCGCAGATGCCGTTCGAGATCCCCGGCGGCGGCGGCAATGTCGGCATGATCAACCTGTCCGAAATGATGGGCAAGGCGTTCGGCCAGGGCCAGCAGAAGCGGCGCAAGATCAACGTGCGTTCGGCGTGGGAAAAACTGATTGAGGAGGAAGCCGACAAGCGCCTCGATCAGGACGAGGTCAGCCGCGCCGCGCTCGCCGACGCCGAGGCCAATGGCATCGTTTTCCTCGACGAGATCGACAAGATCGCGGTCAGCGACGTGCGGGGCGGTTCGGTCAGTCGCGAAGGTGTCCAGCGCGACCTGCTGCCGCTGATCGAGGGCACGACGGTCGCGACCAAATATGGGCCGATGAAGACCGACCATATCCTGTTCATCGCGAGCGGCGCGTTTCATGTGGCCAAGCCCAGCGACCTGCTGCCCGAGTTGCAGGGCCGCCTGCCGATCCGCGTCGAACTGAAAGCGCTGACCGAAGAGGATTTCGTCCGCATCCTGAAAGACACGCGGGCGAGTCTCGCCGACCAGTATCGCGCGTTGCTGCTGACCGAGGGGGTGACGGTGACCTTCACCGACGACGGGATCGCCGCCATCGCCCACATCGCGGCGGAGGTGAATGCCAGCCTGGAAAACATCGGAGCGCGGCGGCTGTCGACGGTGATGGAAAAGCTGCTGGAGGATGTCAGCTTCGAGGCCGAGGACCGGCAGGGAACGACGCTGATCGTCGATGCAGCTTATGTCGACGCTCAACTGGCAAGCGTCGCGCGGAACACCGACCTGTCGAAATACGTGCTGTAGTTAGCTAAAAATAGAGACGTCACCCGGCGCAGGCCGGGTGACGAGATGCCCTTGTTACTTCCCCGGCAGCACCGTCATCCGGAACTCACGCCCTGGCACTAGCCAGCGTTTGGCGGTCGCCTGTAATTCGGCGGGCGTGATCCGGGCATAGTCGCTGGACATCGTGATAAGCGCGCGCTCCTTTTCGGGAACCCGCGTGATACCGCCAAGCTGGTTCAGCCAGAAAGTATTGCCGCTTGCCGCGCGGGCGATGAGCTGTCGCAAAGGTCCGACCGATCGCGCCAGTTCGTCCGCGGTTACCGGCTGCGACGCGAATTGGGCGGCGATACTGCTGGTCAGCGCAAAGAACCGGTCGACGCCCTGCGGTTTGACTTGCGAGGTGACGACAAAGCTGCCGCCGCTTGTCAGCCCCATCGGCCACTGGCTCGACACATTGGGTGAATAACTTGCCCCCTCCCCTTCGCGGAGCTGGTCGAACAGCCGGTCATTGAAGATCGCCGCCAGAATGTCGAGCTTGCGGCTTTCATAGACGTCGGCAATCCCGCCCGCCGTTGGCCACGCCAACACCGCCGCTGCCTGGTCGGACGGGCCACGATGCGTGCGCATCACTGGCTTGCGGGTTGGCTTGACCGTCGGTGAGTTCGCGCTGCCGGGGGCGATGACCGCCGCCGGGCGCGGGGCAAGCGCGCCGAAGGTCGCCGCGACTGCCGCCGTCGCCTTGGCCGCGTCGAAATCGCCATAGACCGACAATTCGATCGGCCCCTGCGCCAGCAACGGCTCCCACAGTTTTCTGAAGGTTTCAGGGGTTAGTCCCGCAATCTGTTCGCGCGTCGGCGTCGACCAGCGCGGGTCGCCACCGTGCAACAGGCCCTGCAGGTCACGGTTTATGACGGCGTTGGGTGAGGCATCATTGCTTTCATACCCAGTCGTCATCGCGGCCCGCGCGCGCAGCACCGGCGCCGGATCCCAGCCCGGATGCGCCAGCTTGGCCGCCATCAGCTTCAACTGGTCGTCGAGGTCGGCGGCGCGTGTCACCGACCGCAAGGTGAAACTGTCGTCGTCGACGTCGAAACCGAGATTGATCCGCCGGGCGCTGGTCAGCCGGTCGAGTTCGTCCTGTCCCAGGTCACCGATACCGCCGGCGACCAGCGCAATCGGCGCGGCCCATGCGACCGTCGCCGTGCTTGATGGCAACGCCTTCATCCCCGCCCCGAACCTTGCGGTGACCAGCACCTTGCCAACCTCGTTCGGGTCAGGGTGCAGGACCAGTTTCATTCCATTGGCAAATTCGATGACACGCAGGCCGACGGTCTCGATCTGCGTCGTCTTCACGATCGTGCCGGGTGCGCCGAACTTGGGCAGGCGGTCGAAGCTGACGGGCTTTCCTTCTGCCGCTGACGGACCCGCCGTAATCTCGGCGACGAGTGCTGCATTCAGCAAGGCATCGGCCTTGAGATCGGCGGCGGGCAGAGTCAGCAGCGCGCGCGTCGGGGTTCCCGTCATCAGATGCTGGGTTGCCGCCAGAATCGCCGCCGGAGTCAGGCGGTCGTGCATGATCGCAAAGACATCGCGCGCGACTTCGGGACTGGCCACGGTTTCATGGATGTTCACCGCCTCGACCAGATTATCCGACAGTTCGCCGCCGCTGTCATTGGTCGAAGTCTCGACCGCCTGCTGGAGCGCGGACGCGAATTCGGCGGCCTCGCGGTCGATGTCGGCTTGGCTCGACGGGTGCGTCAGGGCGTCGGCGATGACGCCACGAACGTCGCGAATGGCCGCCTGCCAATCCTGCCCCAACGGCACGATTTGGACGAACGTGCCATCGACCGACCGCGAAATGTCCTGCTGGTCGATGCTCGCCGACAGGAAACTGCCGCCCAGCCGGGCGCGCCGTTCCAGCCGTCGGTTGATCAGCCGCGTGGCGACGGTCTCGATCAGCTTGCCACGATTATATTCGATCGTGTCGTTCTTTTCGGCCCATGGTCGCAGCACCGCGATGTTGACCACCGTCGGCAGGCCGGTTTCCACCAGCACCCGGCTACGTGGCGCATTGGGGTCGGGCTTGCCGAAATCGGGCGCTGTCGTCGATGGCGGAGGTGGCGCCCAATCGCTGAAATACCGCTTGATCAGTGTCTCGAAAACTGTCGGGTCGGCATCGCCTGCGATCACGACCAGCGTATGTTCGGGTCGATACCAGCGGTCGTGAAAGGCCCGCAGCGCGGGGACGGTCGCCGCATTCAGCGACGCGATGTCACCGATCGGCGACCCCTGCCCCAGCCGCTGCCCGGCAAAGAACAGCTGGCGGGTGGCATCGCCAACCCGCTGTTGCGCGCCGCTGCCTTCACGCAGTTCGGCCAGCACGGTCCGGCGTTCGGCATCAACCTCGGCCTGTGTCAGTTCGGGCGCGGCCATCATGCCCGACAGAACCTTGACGCTTTCATCCAGTCCCGCCGCCGTCGCGCTCGGCAAGTCGAGCTTGTAGATCGTCTGCGTCGCGGTAGTCGAGGCGTTGGTGTCAGACCCGAATGTCGCACCCAGCCGCTGCCACAGCCGCTTGGCCTCGCCATCGGGAACATAACGCGAGCCACGAAAGCTTAAGTGTTCGTTGAAATGGGCAAATCCGCGCTCGCCTTCCCGCTCCATCAGCGAACCAGCGTCGATGGCGACGCGAATCGAAACCTGGCGCGGGGGCACGCCGTTGCGGCGGACAGCATAGCGAACGCCGTTGGGCAACTCGCCGAAGATCCATGCCTTGTCGGGGGGAATGTCGCTGCCCCGGTATAGCCACGGAACCGGCGCGATGACGGACTGGGCAGCGGCGGGCTTGGCGACTCGAGCCGGTGCACGCGCCTCCGCAATGCCGGTGAACGCAAGGGTAAGGACGAAAACGGAGCGCAGGACGCGCGACAGGACTGGACGCATAAGGGGGCTCCTACCGGGATGGGCAAGTTCACGCCAGTGTTAGCGTGGCAAGATCAGCGTCGCCCGCAGCCCCGGCGCATTGTCCGCCAGTTCCAGCCGCCCGCCGTGAAGATGAGCGACCGCTTCGGCAAGCGAGAGCCCCAGCCCCGCCCCGGGCTTGCCGCGCGACGTGTCGAGCCGCCCGAAGCGCCGCCGCGCCTCGGGCATGTCGCAGGTAGCGATGCCCGGCCCCGAATCGGCGACCGTCAGTCGCACGTTCCCGCCCGCATCGTGCGCCGACAGCGTGACGTCCCCGCCCGCGCCATAGGACAGCGCATTGTCAATCAGGTTGCTCAACGCCTGGGCCAGCAGTTGCCGATGCGCGGCGACCAGCCTCAGCGGTGCGGCGTCGACCAGCAGTGCCATGCCCTTCTCATCGGCCAGCGGCTCGTACATCTCGCCGAGTTCGGCGATCAGCGCAGCGGGATCAAGTTCGGCGAACTGGCTGCGCGCGGTCTGCGCCTCCGACCGTCCGATCTCCAGCACCGTGGTCAGCATCCGTGTCAGATTGTCGGCCTCTGCCAGCACGCCACCCAGCAACTGGTCGCGCTGTCCCTCGTCGGTCACGGTCAGCGCGCGTTCGATACGGGCGCGCAATCGCCCGACCGGCGAACGGAGGTCGTGCGCCAGCGTGTCGGTCAGCATCCGTAGCTCACCCATCAGCAGCGTCAGGCGATCGAGCATCGTGTTGATCCGCGACGACAACTGGTCGAACGCATCGCCGCTTTCGCCAACCGCCGCGCGCAGCGTCAAATGGCCCGCCCCGACTTCATCGACGACGCGGGCAATCGTCTCTACCCGAGAACCGACATAGCGGGCGATCAATCCCCCGCTGACGACGCCCATGCCGATCGACAACAGCAATGCCAACAGCAGCGAACGCTCCAGCGTGTCCTGCAATTCGAGGTGTGGGTCGAACTGGCGCCCGCTGACGATCCAGTCGCCGCTCGGCAGCGGTCGGATCGTATAGCCGACCGACACCGTGTCGCTGCGCGGCAAGCGGCGGACATCGGCACTCCGGAAAGTAACCGCCGCCAGCCGTGCGGGCAACTGGTCGCGGGTGATGTTGCCCACGACGACGCGGCCCGTCGGATCGACCAGCCCGGTAAAGGCGTGCGGATCGTCATGGACGGCGTCGAGCATTGCCCGGGCCAGCGCCGGACGATTTCCCGAGATCGCAGTGTCACGCAGCACGTCGGCGTCGCTGGCCACGCGCTGGCGCATCGTTGCCATCGCGTCGTCCTGCGTGGCGACGCGAATAAAGGCGAGCAGCGCGAAATTGGTGAGCAATGCCAGCAATATGGAAAGGAGCGCGATCCGCGCGGTGGTCGGCAGCCGCAACCGCTTCAACTGGCGGCGAGCCGGTAACCCGCGCCGCGCACAGTATGCAGCAGGCTGCTTTCGAAGCCGTCGTCCAGTTTCTTGCGCAGGCGACTGACATGGACGTCGATGACGTTGGTCGCCGGGTCAAAATGATAATCCCAGACGCTTTCCAGCAGCATCGTCCGGGTGACCACCCGGTCACTGTTGCGCGCGAAATATTCCAGCAGGGCATATTCGCGCGGTTTCAGGTCGATGGCCTGCCCGGCGCGCTTCACCGTTCGCGACAGCAGGTCGATGTCCAGGTCGCCGACCGTCAGCCGGGTCTCGACCGCGCCATTGCCACGCCCATCGGCGCGACGGAGCAGCGCGTTGACGCGCGCCAACAGTTCGGAAAACGCAAAAGGCTTGACCAGATAGTCGTCGGCACCGCTCTCCAGCCCGGCAATGCGATCGTCGACCGTGGCCAGCGCCGACAGCACCAGCACCGGGGTCACCACGCCCGCCGCCCGCAAAGCGCGCAACACGCCCAGCCCATCGAGACCCGGCAGCATCCGGTCGAGTACGATCAGGTCGTAGCTGCCGTCCGAGGCCATGAACAACCCGTCACGCCCGTCCTCCGACTGGTTGACGACATGCCCATGCTCGCTGAGGCCCTTGACGACGAACGCGCGTGTTTCGGCATCGTCCTCGATGATCAGTATTTTCCGGCCCATGGTCGTCCAGCCTAAGTCATCGCGCGGCGTGCGCAAGTCGGGTGGTTGTCGTCTAGCTTTTCAGCCATCACGCACGGGTTTCGCGCGCATGACGAAAAGTTCATACGGTCGTTCGATCAGAACCCGTCGGGCATCTCGATCGGGCCGACGACCGCGCGGTAGCATTTGATGGCGAACCGGTCGGTCATCCCAGCGATGAAATCCCCGATATGACGGCTGCGGCCCGGCTCTGTGGCGGGCAAGCGCGCGCCCCACCCCTCGGGCAGCAGGGCCGGATTGTCGCAGTAAGCGGTGAAGAGCCCTGCCACGACGCGCGTGGCCTGTTCGGCGACCTCCATCTGCTTTGGATGATGATAAAGCTCGGCGTACATGAACCGCTTCAACATGCGCTCGTCCTGCTGCATCGTATCGGAAAACCCCGCCAGCGTGACCCCGGCGCAGCGCACGTCGTCGGCCGTGGCGATTCGGTGTTCGGCAATGCGCGCGCGGGTCGTCACCAGCACGTCGTTGACCATCGCCCCGATCTGCTGGCGCACCAGTTCGGGCATCAGCCGCCCCTCGGCGACGTCGGGGTAGCGGCGGCGCACCTCGTCCCAGCGCCGCGCCACGAACGGTATCGTCATCAGCGCATCCCGGGCCAGCAGCCCGGCCCGCAGGCCATCGTCGATGTCGTGGTTATCATAGGCGATGTCATCGGCAATCGCCGCGACTTGTGCCTCCAGCGAAGCATGGGCCGTCAGTTCGAGCGGGAACGCGGCATCGGCCTCGGCCAGCGCCCATTGAGGACGGGTAACAGGGCCATTGTGCTTGGCCAGCCCCTCCAGCGCCTCCCAACTGAGATTCAGCCCGGCGTAGCGAGGATAAGGCGAATCGATCGTCATCACCGCGC
Organism: Sphingomonas sp.; assembly: GCF_025353885.1. Classification (GTDB taxonomy): domain Bacteria; phylum Pseudomonadota; class Alphaproteobacteria; order Sphingomonadales; family Sphingomonadaceae; genus Sphingomonas_O. The sequence goes on from NZ_JANXNX010000085.1 coordinate 27,157, forward strand.
GCAAGGTGTTGCCATTGTGGTCGAACCCGCCCGCCGCCGCCATTACTGTGCGCAGCGCGTCTTCCCCGGCATGGCCAAACGGCGGGTGGCCGATGTCGTGCGCCAGCGCCAGCGCCTCGGTCAGATCCTCGTCCACCCCCAGCGCCCGGGCCATCGTGCGCGCGATCTGCGCAACCTCCAGACTGTGCGTCAGGCGGACGCGGAAATGGTCGCCATCCGGAGCGACGAACACTTGGGTCTTGTGCCGTAACCGTCGGAAGCTGATCGAATGGATGATCCGGTCGCGGTCGCGTTGAAAGACGGTGCGGGGACCACGGGTTTCGCCCAGAACCTCAAAATGCTGCCGTCCGCGACTGAGCAGCGGGTCGCTCGCATAGGGCGCGCGGGGGGTCACTTGCCGCCGACCCGTGTAACCTCCTGACCGGCCTCGCTGCTGAACATATTGGCCGACACGCCGCCCTTGGCCAGCGTATTCACCAGCGCGCGGGCGTCGGCGGGCGACTTCATCGGGCCGACCAGCAGGCGGTTGGTCGCCTTGAACGGCACGCTCCACGCGCTGCGCCCCTTAAGCGCGGTTTCGTTGTCGTCGCGGATACGGTTCCAGGTCGTGGGCAGGCCGCGCTCGTTGTTGCCGGTCGCGACCTGGACCCACAGCCGGGCGGGATTGCGCCGTGCCTCCGCAACCAGCGCCGCCTGCGCCTCTTTCTGGGCCTTCAGGTCGGCGGCTGTCGCGGCGGCTTCAACGGCCTTGCGCTGCGCCACGCGCCGCGCCGCCTTGGCCTCGGCAGCAGTCGGCAGCGCGACTGCGGCGGACTCCATTTCAGGCGTCAAACCCGCCAGGATCGAGGCGAGCCGCGACATCGGCGCGGGTTTCGGCGCGACCTGCGCGGGCGTCGGGATCGGCGCGGGCGCGGGCAATGGTGTCGGGGCGACCGCCAATGCCGCCGGTGCCGACGCTGTCGGGCCAACGACACGCGGCGTAGTGTGGATCGGTGCCGTCTCGAACGCCGGGATCATGTCGGATACCATCGGGGGCGCGACCTGAACGATCACCGGAACAGGCGTGGCGACGGCGGGCGCTGCAGCACTGGGCGGTGGCAACACTCCACCCGGCACCAGCGTCACTCGTGCCATCTGGCGCGCCGCGGGTACAGCGATTGCTTCGGGCGGCAATTTGGTCCGGTCGACCAGCGCCACCCGTGCACCGACCCGCCGGTCGGGCGCTGTCGGTAGCAGGACTTGCGGTAATATCGCGGGCAAAGGCGCGGGCCTGGGCAAAGGCTTCGCCGGGGCGGCTTCTGCTGTTTTCAGCGGCACCGACCAGGGGGCCGCCATGGTCACCGTTTCGCGGCCCGGCCGACGACGTGGTTCGCGCGACAGCGGCACGGCGGCGCGCGCGGTGCGGGCATCGTCGGGACCCGGACCGAACGGGTCGCCGGTCGGGATCAGGCCGTCCGCAGCCGACCCAGGTTGGCCACCCTGACCACCGCCAATGGCATGGAACGGATCACCGATCTCGACCGACGCCATGTTCGTGCCTGCCGACGGCATGGTCCCGAACGCGACCGCGTGCGCCTTGTCCGCCGCGTTCAACTGCGGCAGTCGGGACAGGAATGGTGCCATAGTCGCGGCAAGATTGGCGGGCATGACCTGGCGGGCAATGCCGTTCGCGCCGGCCACGTCTCCGTTCATCGCAAGGATGAACGCCCGCGCCCGCCACGCGCTCTGGTCCTGCTTCTTGATGAGCGGTTCAAGCAGTTTCAATGCCTGCGCGCGATCCCCCGAGATACCCAGCGACAACGCATATCGCCGGGTCGTCTCGTCATCGGGCGCGCGCTTTAGCACCAGCTGATAGTCACGTTGCGCCCGTCGTGAATCACCGCGCAGGTCATAGGCCAGCCCGCGATCCCGCGCGATCTCGGCTTCGGGGATGCCCAGCGAAACCGCCTGCGCAAACAAGGGCAGGGCGTCGTCAGCGCGTTCCATCATCACCAGTGCGGACCCGAGCCCCGCCTTTGCCCGACCGTTGCGGGTATCGACCTGTTCGGCACGCGCGAAAAAACCGACTGCGGCGTTGGGGTCGCCGACCGCAAGCGCCGCCTCCCCCGCGCCCAACAACGCCGACAGGCTGCGCGGCGCGACCGCCAGCGTTCGCAAATGCATCGAAAGAGTATCGACGGGATCGGTGGCACCTGTCCGGATCGGCATCCCCGCCTGCGACGCGGCAGGCGTCTGCGGCAACACCGGACGGGCGTTGCCGATCGTCTGCGCGTCCGCCTGTGCAGGGAGGAACGTCAGCGCCAGCGACGCAGCGCCCGCCCATAAAAAGGCCGGGCGGAAGATGGACGATACTGTCATGATGCCCTGGAGTTACCGGAGCAGGGCCGGTGGGGGCAAGCACCGTCGGATCGCCCGTGCGTCGGGCCGGTTCGCACTAAAGACGAACCGGCCCGAGATGTTGTTCTTTTTGGCCATTCTTACCGGCCAGTCCTGTCGAACGGTCTTACTGGTTATTCTGGCGGTTGAGGAAACGCGGTATGTCGAGGGGGTCCTTCGACGCTTCGGCTGTCGAATCGACCTTTGCCGAACCGCGAGCGATGTTCGACATCCGTTCGAACAGCGTTCCGCCACCGGGGGTCGGCGCCTTGGCTTCGGGCTCGACTTCGGGGGTCGATAGCCAGCGGCTCGTCTTCGGTGTCTCGTCCAGGTCGGCCAGCGGGTCGCCGGTGACCGCTGCATCCAGCATCGTTCCCGAATCCAGCAGCAATTCGTCTTCCGGGGTCAGGCTGCCATCGACGAACGAGGCGGTCTCGGCAGGGGATTCGGTATCGGCAACGGGTGCCGCAACTTCGGCAACGGGCTCGGCTTGTGGAGCGGCAGCGGGTGCCGCCGCTTCAGGCTTTTTGAAACCGGGAAATGCGAACACGCGCGCGGGTTCAGGCATGACCGACGCTTCGGCTTCGATACCCGTCGCGACGACCGAAACGCGGATCTTGCCATCCAGCGCATTATTGAACGCCGAACCCCAGATGATGTTGGCATCGGGATCGACCAGTTCCTTGATGTGGCTGGCCGCTTCGTCGACCTCCATCAGGCGCATATCCTCGCCGCCGGTGATCGAGATGATGACGCCCTTTGCGCCCTTCATCGAAACGCCGTCGAGCAGTGGGTTGGCAATGGCTTTCTCAGCCGCCTCGATGGCGCGGTTTTCACCTTCGGCCTCGCCGGTCCCCATCATCGCCTTGCCCATTTCACCCATGACGGAACGAACGTCGGCAAAGTCGAGGTTGATCAGGCCGGGCATGACCATCAGATCGGTGATGCCACGAACGCCCTGCTGCAGGACTTCATCGGCCATCTTGAACGCGTCCTTGAACGTCGTCGAAGGGTTGGCGATCAGGAACAGATTCTGGTTCGGGATGACGATCAGCGTATCGACGTGCTTCTGCAGTTCGATGATGCCGGCCTCCGCAGCCTTCATCCGCCGCGATCCTTCAAAGCTGAACGGCTTTGTGACGACGCCGACGGTCAGGATGCCGCGATCACGTGCGGCCTTTGCAATGACCGGGGCCGCACCGGTTCCGGTGCCGCCGCCCATGCCCGCTGCAATGAAGCACATGTGCGAACCTTCGAGGGCCTTTTCGACCTGATCGATGGTTTCTTCCGCCGCTGCCTTGCCGATTTCGGGGCGCGATCCGGCACCAAGTCCCTGCGTAATTTTCAGGCCGAGTTGCAACCGGCGTTCGGCGGCGCTGGTGTTCAGTGCCTGCGCGTCGGTGTTGGCGACGATGAAATCGACCCCCTGCACCTGGCTGGCAATCATGTTGGCAATGGCGTTTCCGCCCGCACCGCCGACACCGATTACACAGATCCGTGGACGAAGCTCATCCACTTCTGGTGGCAAGAATTCGATGCTCATCGAAATATCCCCTTCATTTTGCGCGCCAAAATCTGGCCACTGATTTCTTTTGCACTAAGCGACTCGCCGAATCACCTAAAAAGTTAACGAAATGCGATTTATTTGTGAGAGCGTGCCAAATTGAATCAATTGCCGGTTTGTCGCTGCCAAAACGATGGTCAATATCCGCTCCGAAAGGCCGCCATCAGGCGCTGCACCAGTCCGCCCGCGTTGAGCCGGTGGACCGTCTGTCCGGCGGGCACGATCGCGCGCAGGTCGATCGGGTCGGACGCCGCGTAGTGGATCAGCCCTGCCAGCGTCGCAAAGCCCGGCCCGCTATGCGCCTCTGGCAAACCGACAATCCCGCGGGGACGACCGACCCGCACCGCACGACCCAGCGACCCTTGCGCATAATCGGCGATGCCCTTCAATTCGGCACCGCCGCCGGTCAGCACGACCTGCCGCCCGACCGGCCCTGAAAAGCCCAGGTCCTTCAGTGCCTTGGCTACCTCGCCCATCAGATGTTCCAGGCGCTGCCGGATGACCGCGATCAGAGCCGCGCGCGTAATCCGCGCCGTCTCTCCCTGTTCCTCCTCGGTCGACAGCGGCGCGACCTCGATCATGTCGTGATTGTCCTTCGGGCTGGCGGTTGCCGACCCGAAAAAGCACTTCATCCGTTCCGCCTGGTTGCGCCGGGTCCCGAATGCCGACGCGATGTCGTCGGTGATGTCGGACCCGCCGAACGGTATCGACGCCAGCCCGACCAGAACGCCGCCTGCGAACAGCGAGACGTTGGTGACGCCGGCACCCATTTCGACCAGCGCCACGCCCAGTTCGCGCTCCTCGTCCGACAGGCACGCCATGCCCGTCGCGACGGGCGACGCGACGATCGACTTCACCTCCAGATGGGCCGAGCGGACGCAGAGGTCCAGATTGCGGACCGGCGAACCATCCGCCGCGACCACATGAATGTCGACGCCCAATGTATCGGCATGCAGCCCCAGCGGCTTCTTCACGCCCTGCAACCCATCGAGTGTATAGAGTGTCGGCTGTGCATGCAGCACCATGCGCCCATCGGGGTCGATCGAGCTTCGCCCTGCCGCCAGCAGCGCGTCGATGTCGTCCTGTTCGATGCGATGCCCGCCCAGTTCGACCTCGACTGAGGCAATGTCGCTGACCAGCCCGCCCGCCGAAAAGCTGACCCACACGTCCTCAATGTTGGTGCCCGCGATCCGTTCGGCCTGCTCGACCGCCTCGCGCACCGCCTTTTCGGTCAGGTCCATGTCGGCGATATAGCCGCGTCGCACGCCCCGGCTTTCGCGCTGGCCGGTCCCGAGCACGGTCAGGTCACCGCCCTCGCCACGTTCGGCGATCAGCGCGGACACCTTCCACGACCCGATATCGAGTGCGGTAATCAAATTCTCGCGGCGCGACTGTGCCATTATGCGATGCCCCCTTCATTATGCTGATCGTTGCCGTCGGCGACAGGCTTGTCGATCGTCGCCTTGTCGCGACCGACGCGGACGAACATCTTGGCCGGGTCGCGCATGTCGAACCGGACAAACCCGCGCCCCAGCAGCCGGTCCAGCCCGTCCATTGCCGCAAACTTCGCCAGCGCCTTGGCCGACGGCGCATCCCCTTCGGGAAGCGCGAGCACCTCGCCCGACTGGAACCGCAGGTCCCAGCGCCGGTTGCCGACCCAGGTCGCGCCCGCCAGCATCGGTTTCAGGCGGAGCGCATGGCTCATCAGGTCGGTCAGCGCCGTTGCCTGGATATTCGCGTCGGGTCCGATGACGAGCGGCAGGTCGGGCATGGCGTCGAGCGCCACCGGCTCCAGCACCACGCCCTTGTCATCGATCAGGGATAATTGCTGTTCATGCTGCCAGACGGCCGCAGGCTTGCGTTCGACGATGTCCACGACCAGCGTGTCGGGCAGCCGCCGCGAAACGCGCGCGTCGGCGATCCAGCCATATTGCAGCAATTCGCCACGCACCTTGTCCAGGTCGACGAGCGGCATCGCCCGGCTTTTCTGGTCGAGCGCCACGGCATAGACGGTCAGGCGGTCCATCCGGTCGATGCCGGTCACCTCGACGCGCTTGACCGAAAAGCCCGCGTTTCCGACCAATTCGGCAATCTGCGCCGAGGCATAGGCGGGCAACCCCAGCATCATCGCGATGGCAATCAGCGCCGCACCCGCGACGCCGAGGATCGATACGGTGACAATCCGCTGCATCGCCGCCGCGCTGATCGGGACGGCCGCGACCGTCTTGGCCAGCAGCGAAGGTTTCGGCTTGCCCTTGACCTTGCCCTTGATCGTTGCGCGGGGCTTGCGAACCGCGCCACCGCCGCCGCGCTTGATCGACGCCGCGCTCATGACCTTGCCGACATCAGGGCATCCTCCAGAATCGTCGCGACCAGTTGATCGTAGCTCTGGCCCAGGTATTTCGCCTGTTCGGGGACCAGGCTGAGCGGCGTCATCCCCGGCTGGGTGTTGACCTCCAGCAGATACAGGCCCTCGATCCCGCGTTCGTCGTCCCAGCGGAAATCACTGCGAGAAGTACCCCGGCACCCCAGCACGCGATGCGCCTTCAACGCCATCTCCAGGCAGGCGGCGGCGATTTCGGCAGGGATGTTGGCGGGGCAGACGTGTTCGGTCAGGCCGTCGGTATATTTGGAGTCATAGTCGTAGAAACCGCTTTTCGGCTTCAGTTCGGTAACCGCCAGCGCCGTGTCGCCGACCACCGCCGTCGTCAGTTCGCGACCCTGGATGAACGGTTCGGCCAGCAGTTCGTCGAATTCCTGCCACGGCCCCGCCACGTCGCGCCCGATCGGGTTGCCATAATGACCGTGTGCCGTGACGATGGCCACGCCGACCGACGACCCTTCATTGACCGGTTTCAGGACATAGGGGCGCGGCAGCGGGTCGCTGAGATACAGGCTGTCGGACCTGACGATATGCCCGCCCGGCATGCGGATGCCATGCGGCACCAGTGCCTGTTTGGTTAGCACCTTGTCGATCGCCACGACCGAGGTCGCCAGCCCCGAATGGGTATATTTGAGGCCCATCAGGTCCAGCATCCCCTGCACCGAACCATCCTCGCCGGGGGTTCCATGCAGCGCGTTGAAGACCACATCGGGTTTGGCGTCGGTCAGCCGCAGCGCGACATCACGGCCCATGTCGATACGGACGACCTCATGCCCCAGTCGCTCGAGCGCATCGGCACAGCCCGCCCCGCTCACCAGCGAAACTTCGCGCTCGGCCGACCAGCCACCCATCAGCACCGCGACCTTCATGCCGGGTCTCCAACGCGTTGTATTTCCCACTCCAACTGCACGCCCGAGTGGGCGAGAACGCGCGTCCGGACTTCCTCACCCAACGCCTCGATCTCCGCGCTGGTGGCAGACCCGAGGTTCAGCAGGAAATTGCAATGTTTCTCCGATACCTGCGCATCACCACGGCGCAGCCCGCGGCAACCCGCCGCATCGACCAGTGCCCAGGCCTTGTGCCCTTGCGGATTCTTGAACGTCGAACCGCCCGTCCTACTTCTAAGTGGTTGAGAAGCCTCACGTTTTGCTGCGATCCGGTCCATCTCCGCGCCGATGACCGCGGGCGACCCCGGAACCCCCGCAAAAGTCGCTCCAACAACGATCGCCCCTGGAGGAAGTTCAGAGTGCCGATAGGTGTAAACGAGATGGTCAACCAACTTGGTAACCCGCTCCCCCGACCGCAAAACGATGTCGGCGCTAACCAAAACATCCGCCACTTCCCGCCCATAGGCACCCGCGTTCATCCGCACCGCACCGCCGACCGTCCCCGGTATCCCGCGCAGGAATTCCAGCCGGGCGATGGCATTGTCGCGCGCATAGCTGGCCACCGAAATTCCCGGAGCGCCCGCGCCCGCGGTTAGCGTATTCCCCTCCACCGTGATGCCTGCAAATGCCTTGCCCAACCGGACGGTCACGCCGCGCACGCCGCCGTCGCGGACGATCAGGTTGGAGCCCAGCCCGAGTGGCCAGACCGCAACGTCCGAACGAGTTGTCCGCAGGAAATCCTGGAGGTCGGCGACATCGGCAGGCTCGAACAATTCGTCCGCAGGCCCGCCGGCCTTGAACCACACCAGCGGCGCTAGCGGCGCACCGGCGGTCAGGCGACCGCGCACTTCGACGGGGGTGAGCACGTCGGTCACGCCCGCGCACCGGCTATGGCCGCAGCCAGTCCTGCCGCCCATTTTGTAATGTCGCCAGCACCGAGGCACACGACCATGTCACCCGGCTGCGCCTCGACGGCGAGCGCCGCTGCCAGCGCCCCCGCATCTGCAATTTCCGCCGCCGCCCGGTGCCCGCGCTGCTTTAACTTGTCGACCAGAGCGGCCGCATTGACGCCATCGACCGGAGCCTCGCCCGCGGCATAGACTGGTGTCACATAAACAATGTCGGCGTCGTTGAACGCCTGTGCGAACTCATCCATCAGCCCGCCCAGCCTTGAATAACGGTGCGGCTGGACAACCGCGATCACCCGCGCCGTCGCGCCCTCGCGCGCTGCCGACAGCACCGCGCGGATTTCGACCGGATGATGACCATAGTCGTCGATTACGGTCACGCCCCCCGTCTCGCCGACGTTGGTGAACCGCCGCTTGACACCGCCGAACTTGGCAAACCCCTGCTGGATCGTCGCGTCGTCCAGCCCCAGCTCGATCGCGACCGCGATTGCCGCCAGCGCGTTCTGGACGTTGTGGCGGCCCGACATGGGCAACGCGATATCCTCAATGCTGCGGATCGACCCGTCGCGGCTGCGCACCATCGCCTCGAACCGGTTGCCACCGCTGCCGGGCAAGACATTGACGCCGCGCACATCGGCCTGCGCGCTGAACCCGTAGGTGACAATCCGGCGATCGCGGATGCGCGGCAGCAACGCTTGCACTTCGGGATGATCGAGGCACAAGATTGCCGCTCCGTAAAAGGGCACGTTCTCGATAAACTCGACAAACGCATTCTTGACCGCGTCGAACGAACCGTAATGGTCGAGATGTTCGGGATCGATGTTGGTGACGACCGCGATCGTGCCATCGAGCCGAAGGAAGCTGCCGTCGCTTTCGTCGGCCTCGACCACCATCCAGTCGCTCGCACCCAGCCGCGCGTTCGACCCATAGCTGTTGATGATGCCGCCATTGATGACCGTGGGATCGACCCCGCCTGCATCCAGCATCGCCGCGATCATCGACGTCGTCGTGGTCTTGCCGTGCGTCCCCGCGACCGCAACCGTCGATTTCAGGCGCATCAGTTCGGCGAGCATTTCCGCGCGGCGCACGACCGGCACGCGTGTCTCCAAAGCGCGTTCGACTTCTGGATTGCCGCGCTTGATCGCCGTGGACGTGACCACGACCACCGCGTCACCCAGGTTGTCGGCGTGATGCCCGATCTTCACGTCAATCCCGCGCGCGCGTAGCCCCTCGATCACATAGCCTTCGGAAACGTCCGAACCCTGCACCTTGTAGCCAAGGTTGTGCATGACCTCCGCAATGCCCGACATGCCGATGCCGCCGATGCCGATGAAATGGATCGTGCCAATGTCTGTCGCCACGCCTCTCATGTTGCAGCCTTGGTCATGCAAACGCCGGTTTTAGTTTGATCGGCGCAGGCGGGATCGCGGCGGGCGACAGGCTTTCGACCACATCGGCCAGGTCGCGCCCGGCTTCGGGACGCCCACAGGCCCGCGCGCGTCTGGCGGCGTTCGCCAGTGCCGATGGATCGAGGCCCAGCTTCTGCATCTGCTTGGCCAGTTCGACGGGGGTAAAGTCCAGCTCGGCAATCGAACGCGCGCCGCCCGCCGCGACCATCTCGCGCACGTTGGCGGTCTGGTGATCGTCGGTGGCACTCGGCAGGGGGATCAGGATTGCCGGACGGCCTGCTGCGGTCAGTTCGGCAATCGTCGATGCCCCTGCCCGCCCGATAACCAGATGCGACCAGCTCAGCCGGTCGGGCAAATCGGGCAGATAAGTGGCGAGGTCAGCCGGCACCCCGAGCTGTTCATACCGCTGGCGCACTGCCTCGATATCCTCGGCGCGGCACTGCTGCGTTACCTGCAAGCGACGACGAAAGTTCAGAGGCAACATGCCCAGGCCATCGGGCACGACGCGTGACAGGATGCTCGCGCCCTGACTGCCGCCGGTCACCAGCACGCGAAAGATGCCATTGTCGTCCAGCGGCGGAAAGCCCTGCTGGCGGATCGCCAGTATTTCCTCGCGCACCGGATTGCCGACCAGATGCGTCTTGCCGTTCCATTCGGGCTTCATCCGCGTGACGTTGGGATAGGCGGTCGCGATAGCATCGACACGCGCCGCCAGCAGACGGTTCACCCGGCCCAGCACGGCGTTCTGTTCGTGCACCGCACTCGGCACGCCCGCCTTCAACGCCGCCAGCAAAGCGGGAAACGCTGGGTAGCCGCCGAACCCGATCACCGCCGACGGCTCGAAATCATTATACAAGCGCAAGGCCATCGCGCGGCCCTCATAAATGCCCTTTGCCGCACCGGGCCAGCTCAGCGGGTTTTTCGTCAGGCGACCGGCGGGCAGGATATGAACCTGCGCGCCGTCGAACAGCCCCGGTATTTTTGCGCCGCGCGCATCGGTGATCAGCGCCACCCGGTGGCCGCGCGAGATCAGTTCGGCAGCCAGCGCGTGCGCCGGGATCATGTGGCCGCCGGTGCCGCCTGCTGCGAGGACGAAATGCTTTGTGACCGTCACTTCTTGCTCCAGCGCACAACATAGGGTGAGCGCGTCAGATACGGATTTCGCCGGGTAAATGCCAGCAATAGGCCAAATCCCGCCGAAAGCGCGATCATCGACGACCCGCCATAGCTGATGAAGGGCAAGGTCATGCCCTTTGATGGCGCCAGATTGACATTGACCGCCATGTTGATCAGCGCCTGCACCGCGAACTGGGTGGTCAGCCCAGCGGCGGCAAGAACGATGAAACCATCCTCCTCGTCCAGCAATTTCACGAACACGCGAACGACGATCGCCAGGAACAACAGCGCGATCATGATACAGGCGATCAGGCCGAATTCCTCGCCGATCACTGAAAAGATATAGTCGGTATGCGCTTCGGGCAGGTGAAACTTCAATTCGCCGCCACCCGGCCCGGTGCCGAAAAACCCGCCCGCCGTCAGCGTCGCCCGGGCGCTGTCGGTCTGGTAGGTATCGCCCTCGCTGAACAGGAAATTGTCGATGCGCAGTTTAGCGACCGGGTAGAACAGATAGGCCATGACAATGCCGAACACCCCAGCAAGTCCCAGCCCGCCCATTATTTTCGTCGAGACGCCCGACAGCATCAGCAGCGCCAGCCACATCGTCCCGAACACGATGGTCTGGCCGAAATCGGGCTGCTTCATCAGGAATACCGCGACCAGTCCGGTCAAAAGTCCCGACAGCGGAATGACGGGCAAGGTGCGGTCATGCGCCCGCAGCGAAAGCAACCACGCCAGGCTGACGACAAAGAACGGTTTCAGGAATTCGGACGGCTGAAACTGCGCGATGCCAAACCCGATCCAGCGCCGCGCGCCGTTGGTTTCCGATCCGATCAGCGGGACCAGCACCAACATCACGCTGAAGAACAAGGCGCCGCACAACGCAAAGCGGCGGGCGATTTGGGTCGGCAACATCGACACGCCAATCATCACCGGCAGGCCCAGCCCGACCCAGATCAACTGCCGCCAAAAATAGTGCAGCGGCGCGATGGTGACATTGCCGCCCGAATAGCGCGCCGCAGCGGCCGGCGAGGCGGCGGCGACCGCGACCAGTCCGACCGAGATCAGGATGAAAACGAGCAGCAGCAGAAAACGGTCGATCTCCCAGAACCACAGCCCGAACGCCGACCGGTCCGACCGGCCGAGGCGCGCCGAAACCGATGTCTTGATGCGCGCAGCCGGCGTGCTCACAGCCGCTCGACCAAGGCGCGAAAGGCGTCACCGCGCGCTTCGAAATCGGTGAACTGGTCGAACGACGCACAGGCTGGCGACAACAGCACCGTGTCACCGGGGCGCGCGGTCATCGCTGCACGACGCAGCGCGATGTCGAGTGTCTTGCTCTGGTCGACGGGCATGTGCTGCCGCAGGATCGCCGCGAGCATCGGCCCGTCGCGACCGATGGTGAAGGCGGTCTTCACATGGTGGAAATACGGCGCGCAATCGTCGAGGTCGTCGGACTTGGCCTGCCCGCCGAGTATCCACAGGATACGGGGGTAAGCGGCGAGCGCGGGTGCGGTCGAGGTGGCGTTGGTGGCCTTGCTGTCGTTGACAAACAGGACGCCGTGACGCTCGCGGATGCGCTCCATGCGGTGGGGCAGGCCGGGGTAGGAACGCAGGGCGACCTCGATGATGGAGCGGTCCAGACCGAGCGCTTCGCAAACCGCGATTGCCGCCACTGCGTTCTGGGCATTGTGCGGCCCCTGTAGCGCGGGCCATCGCGACTGATCTAGCACGGGCGCCTGCCCACGGATGGCGGCCATGCCCGCCGACTGCATGGCGAACAGGCGCTCTTTCGAAGCGGCATATGCGGCAAAGTCGTCATAGCGATCCAGATGATCCGGCGTAACATTCAGCAACACCGCGACATCGCAATCGAGCATGAAGGTCAGGTCGATCTGGTAACTCGACAGTTCCAGCACATAGACGCCGCCGCTTGGTAAAGGCTCCTGCCCCAGGATCGGCAGTCCAATATTGCCGCCCATCGTAGTCGGCACGTCCGCCGTTTGCAGGATATGATGCACCAGCGCCGTCGTCGTGGATTTGCCGTTGGTACCGGTGATCCCAACGACCTTGTGCGGGGGCAGTTCGGCGCGGGCCTGCGCAAACAGTTCGATGTCGCCGATCACCGGCACGCCGAATGTCGCGGCATAGGCGGCAATGGGATGGCGGTTGAGGGGAACGCCGGGGGACACGACAACGCCTGCGAATCCGGTGAGGTCGATCTCCACCGGGTCGGCAAAACTCAATGCCGCGTTCGGAGCATACGCGTCCCGCGCCGCCTCGTTGCCATCCCACGCAATCACCTCCGCGCCGCTCGCCAGCAGGGCGTCCACAGTCGCGCGGCCGGACCGTGCCAGCCCCAGCACCGCATAACGATTGCCGCGAAAGGCCGAACTCGTGATCACCGCAGCTTCAGGGTCGCGAGACCCGCGAGCGCCAGCACGAAGCTGATGATCCAGAACCGGATGACCACCGTCGCCTCGGCCCAGCCGAGCTGTTCGAAATGATGATGGATCGGTGCCATTCTGAAGACGCGCTTGCCGGTCCGCTTGTAGAAGAACACCTGGATGATGACCGACATCGCCTCGACCACGAACAGGCCTCCGATGATGCCGAGGACGATCTCGTGATGCGCCGTCACCGCGATCGCCCCGAGTGCGCCGCCGAGGGCGAGACTGCCGGTGTCGCCCATGAACACCGCCGCAGGAGGCGCGTTGAACCACAGAAAAGCGAGCCCTGCCCCCACGATGCCGCCGCAAAAGATGGCCAGATCGCCCGCACCAGGAACATGCGGGATGCCCAGATAGACCGCGAATTTGGCGTTGCCCGCCAGATACACGATGACCATGAACGCGACGCTGGCGATGATGACCGGCATCGTCGCCAGCCCGTCGAGGCCATCGGTCAGGTTCACCGCATTGCCGAACGCGACCATCGTGAAGGCAGCGAAGACGATGTAGAAAATACCGAGGTTGGGGTGAAAGCTGCTGAAGAACGGCACGTAAAGTTCGGTGCCGTTGTTTTTGGCGATGATCCATGCGGCAACGAATGCGATGACGAATTCACCAAGCAGGCGGATTCGGCCCGACACCCCGGCGTGGCTGTTCTTTCGAACCTTGTCCCAGTCGTCCATGAAACCGATCGCACCAAAGCCGAACGTCACCAGAATACAGGCCCAGACATAGGGATTTTTCAGGTCCATCCACAACAGGCTGGACACGCCGAGCGAAGTCAGGATCATCAGCCCGCCCATCGTGGGCGTGCCGACCTTGGCCAGGTGCGTTGCGGGGCCGTCGGCCCGGATCGGTTGCCCTTTGCCCTGTCGAACGCGCAGCCAGCCGATGAAGCGCGGGCCGATCAGCAGGCCAAGGATCAGCGCCGTGGTCACGGCCCCGCCCGTCCGGAAACTGAGATAGCGGAGCAGGTTCAGGACGCCGGGGAAGCCCATCATCTCGGCGAGTACATAAAGCATTAGTTGGCCCTCAAGGCATCGACAATCGCAGACAGTCCAACCCCGTTCGATCCCTTGACGAGGATCGCATCGCCGGGAGCGATGACTGATTCGATCAGGTCGCGCGCGGCGGCGGAGTCGGCCACATGGCGGAACTCGACCCGTCCCTCAAGCGCCTTGCCCAGCGCCGCCATGCCCGGTCCGACGAGAAGTGCGAAATCGACGTTGGCCGACACTACAGGTTCGGCGATGGCGGCGTGCAGGCGTTCGCTCTCGCTGCCCAGCTCGCGCATTTCACCCAGCACGGCGATGCGGCGGGTGGCGGTCTCGCGGCCCAGCACGGCGAGCGTCGCGACCATCGACGCGGCGTTCGCATTATAGCTTTCGTCGATCAGCAAGGCGGTGCCATTCCCTGTGCGAATAGTCGACCGCGCGCCGCGCCCTGCCAGCCCTTCCAGTTCGGCGAGCGCCAGCCCCGCTGTCGCCAGGTCTGCACCCAATGCCTGCACGGCCGCGATGACCGCCAGCGCGTTGGACACCCAGTGGTCGCCCTGCTGCCCGACGGTGAAGCACAGTTCGGCACCCGGCAGGACTGCGGTGATCAGCGTGCCGTTGCGCGTCAGCATTGCTTCGCGCGCGCGGACATCGGCGCCGTCACCAATGCCGAAGGTGACGATCGTTACACCCAGATCGCGGGCGTGTCGCATCAGCCGCTCCCGATGCGGGCTGTCGAACGGGATAATCGCGGTGCCGCCGGGTTCGAGTCCCTGGAAGATTTCCGCCTTCGCATCGGCAATGGCGGCTTCCGAGGCGAAAAATTCGATATGGGCAGGGGCGATCGCGGTGACCAGCGCGACGTGCGGGCGCACCATCCGAGTCAGCGCGGCCAGCTCGCCCGCATGGTTCATGCCCATTTCGAACACCCCGAAATCGCTGTCGGCGGGCATCCGCGACAGGCTCAGGGGCACGCCGGTGTGATTGTTGTAACTCTTGACCGACTTGTGAACCCGGGTGTCGGGCCACCGGCAAAGCGCCGCGGCCAGCGCCTCCTTGGTGCCGGTCTTGCCGACCGACCCCGTGACCCCCGCGATTCTCGCTCGGGTCCTTTGCCGGGATGCGACCCCCAGCGCATTCAGTGCAACGGCGGTATCGGCCACCAGAATGTGCGGGTGCGCGATCGGTTGCGAGACGATCGCTCCCGCCGCCCCGCGCGCAAACGCACCATCGATGAAACGGTGGCCGTCGGTCACCTCGCCGGGCATCGCCACGAACAGGTCGCCCACGCCGATCTCACGCGAATCGAACGCCACTCCGGTCGCAGCGAACGACCCAGATGCAACGCCTCCGGTCGCCGCGGCGATTGCCTCTGAAGTCCACAACGGGCTCACGCCGCACATTCGCGGGCAACCTGCACGTCGTCGAACGGCAGCACGCGCTGTTCGTCCCCGGCCCCGACGACCTGCCCGGTCTCGTGCCCCTTGCCCGCGATCAGGACGATATCGCCCGGCCCGGCCTCCGCGATCGCCGCTGCGATCGCCCGCCGTCGGTCGCCGATCTCGGTCGCCTCTGGGGCCCGCGACATGATCGCAAGGCGGATCGCTTGCGGATCTTCGCTACGGGGGTTGTCGTCGGTGACGATGACACGGTCTGCCATGACTTCGGCGATCAAACCCATCTCGGGGCGCTTGCCCGCGTCGCGGTCGCCGCCTGCCCCCATCACGAGGATCAGCCGCCCGACTGCATGCGGTTTCAGCGCGCTGATCGCCGCCGCCAGGGCATCGGGCGTATGCGCATAGTCGACATAGACCGGCGCACCGACCCGTGTGATGACCGCCCGTTCCAGCCGCCCGCGCACCGGTTGCAGTCGCGCCAGATTGCCCAGCGTCGTCGCCGGATCGCCGCCGGTCGCGATCACCAGCCCCGCAGCCATCAGCGCGTTCGCGGCCTGGTATTCGCCGATCAGCGGCAGCACGATCCGGTATTCCTGCTCTTCGTGCACCACGACGAGCGTTTGCCCCAACTGCGTCGGGATTCGGCCGATCAACCGCAGCGTCGCGCCGCGCGTGCCGATCCCCATCAGTTGCAGGCCCCGCTCCCGCGCCAGGTCGATGACGCGATCCGCAGCCTCGTCGTCCTGCCAGATCACCGCGATTCCGGCGGGATCGACCACTTCGGAAAACAGCCGCAGTTTGGCAGTCAGATAGGCTGCCATGTCGCCGTGATAGTCGAGGTGATCGCGGCTGAGGTTGGTGAACGCCGCCGCCGCGACCGGCAATCCCTCGGTCCGGTATTGATGCAGGCCGTGGCTCGAAGCCTCGAACGCGGCATGCGTCACGCCCTCACGCGCCAGCCCCGCCATATTACCCAGGAACGTCACGATGTCGGGCGTCGTCAGCCCCGTCGTTACCGTTTCGTCGCCGGTCGTCACGCCCAGCGTGCCTATGCTCGCGGCATGATGCCCTGCCATCCGCCACAATTGCCGCGTCAGTTCGACCGTCGATGTCTTGCCGTTAGTCCCCGTCACCGCGACCGTTACCGCCGGGAACGGCGCAAAAAACTGCGCTGCCAGCAGGGCAAAGGCGCGGCGCGGTTCGTCGGCGATCACCGCCACGGCACCGTCGACATCGACCCCCGGGCAGGTCACCACCGCAATTGCGCCCGCAGCGATTGCTGCCGGGATATAATCCTCGCCGTTGAACCGCGCGCCTTTGAACGCACCGAACACTGTTCCCGGCGCGACCTTGCGGTGATCGATGGCAAAGCCGGTCACTTGCTGGGGATCGTCAGTGCTGAGCAGGCTGCCGAGCCGCATCAATTCTCGCCCTTCGCTTTCCAGACCAGTGGAACAAGTGCGCTGATGTCGATGTCCTTGCCACTGTCGGGCATGATGCCGAGGAGCGGCCCGATGCGTGAGATGATCTTGTTAGTCGCCGGCGCCACGACCCAGCCCGCGGTGCGCTGGCCCGCCGATGCCGCGCTGCCCTTCGGTTCGTCGAGCATCGTCACGACCACATATTTCGGCGCGTCCATCGGAAAGGCTGCGGCAAAGGTAGATACCGTCAAATGACGATTATATCCGCCCCCCGCCGCCTTGTCGCCAGTGCCGGTCTTGCCGCCAACGCGCAGCCCGTCGACGTCGGCCTTGCGACCCGTGCCATCCAGAACGATCATCCGCAGCATCTGGCGCATCTTGTCGCTCGTCGCTTGCGAAAAGACGCGCGATCCCTGCGGAGCCTTGCCCGGCGCGATTTTCAACAGGGTCGAGGGGCGAAATATACCGCCGTTGACCAACGCTGCATAAGCGGTTGCCAGATGCAGCGGCGTGACCGCCATCCCGTGGCCATAGCCGATCGTCATGACGGTGGTGCGGCCCCAATAGGCCGGCCAGATCGGGCGTCCGCGTTCCTTCAACTCGATATCGGGGGCGGTATCGAAATGCAGTTTGTGAAACAGGCTCTTGGTCCGCGCCTCGCCCAGTTCATCGGCGATCCGGGCCGTCACGATATTGGACGACAGGATCAGCGTCTCGATGACGTTCAGCCAGCGCCCTGCCGAATGCTCGTCGTGAATCTTGTATTTACCGACCTGCAAAGGCGCGGTCGCATCATAGCGTTTTGACAGCGACGGCACGACCCCGCTGTCCAGCGCATTGGCCACGGTCAGCGGCTTGAACGTCGACCCCAGTTCATAGACGCTTTGCGTCACATTGTTGCGCCGTGCCTCATCGGGGCCCTCGCCGGGCTTGTTCGGGTTATAGACAGGCAGCGACACCATCGCGATGACCTCGCCAGTATGGACGTCCAGCACAACGCCGGTCGCGCCCTTTGCCTGCTGGTCGATCATGGCCGCCGACATTTCGCTTTCCATGATCGCCTGCACGCGCGCGTCGATGGCCAGCGCTACCGGATTGGCCCGCGTGTGGGCATTGGACAGCCGGTCGTTCAACACGCGTTCCATGCCCGACACGCCGCGACCGTCGAAATCGGTATAGCCCAGCACGTGCGCGGCCAGTGTCGTTTGCGGATACAGCCGTTCGGGCTCGCGGGCATAGGCCATGGCAGGTTCACCGATGGCATTCACCTGCGCCACCAGGTCGGGCATCGCGCGGCGGCGGAGATAGGTGAAACGCACCCCCGACTTCAGGATCGCCAGATATTGCGCCTCTGACCGTTCGGGCATCAGCGCGGCAAGCTTGGCCGCGACATCCTCGGGGTCGTTCAGCAATTTATTGGTATGGACGCCGATCGACCAGGCATCGATCGTGCGCGCCAGCACTTCGCCGTTGCGGTCGACGATATCGCCGCGATTGGGCAACAGGCTGGAAACGCCCGCAGCCGCCTTTGCATCGCGCACCACCGACAGCCACACCAGCCGCCCCGCGATCAGGACGATCACGGCGGCAAACAGCAGCATCAGCATCATCAGACGCTGATGTGCGACGACCAGCGACGCCTGTCGCTGGTCCTGGTGGCGTATCCGCGGAGGTTGGGCGACCAATGTCGTCACGGACGTTTGCGGCGCTCCTTGTCGGCTGACTTGTCGATGTCGCGCAGGATTCTGGCATCGAGCATGGCCACCCGCTGAACGTGCGAAATTGCGCGCTCGGGTCGCTCATAGATGGCGCGCTGGAACCCCGCACGAATGCTGGCCGATTCAACCGGCACCCGAGGCTTGCTGAGACGAGGCTTTTTCGTCGTGACCACCACTGTTTCCAACGCAGCAGTGCGGATCGTGGCGACCTCGGTCTTGACGGGCGCGAGCGGCAGCACCGTCGACCCGGAGGAGAACGAGGCATTCATGACCGCTGGCGGCGCATTGGGCGTGCCATCGTCGATTGCGCCCGAACCCAGCGAGGCCAGTTCGGCCTCGCCGTGCAAGAATTGCTGCGCCTTCGGAGCCGACAGCGCCAGAACATCGCCATTCCACTTTTCCAGTTGGCGAAGCGAAGCCCGGGTGCCGAGTTCGGTCTGCAACTGGCGCATGTTGCGCTGGGCTAAGGCAATCTGCCGCTCGACCGACTCCAGCTTGCCGCGTTCGGCGGCGACCTGGAGCGAGACCATGTACAGCGAGACTGCGGCCGTCGTAACTCCGGCAACCCAGCCTAGCGAACGAAAACGCTGCGCGATCATGAGATTTGGCCGATCATGAAATCAAACTTTCGTGGGCAGGCCAAGCGGGCGCTGCGGTGCGGCGGGCGGAACGGAGGGTGGCGGAACGGGCACGTGGATTGCGGGCGACTTCGGCTTCGGTGGCGCGAACGGGCTTGCCGACTGCCTCGAAACTGGGCACGCGGACCGCCGCCACGGCGGGCAAGTGGCGCGATCCCGCAGGTTCAGCGCCCGAGCGTCGGCGCAGGAACAGCTTGACCATGCGATCCTCCAGACTGTGGAACGTCACGACCGCCAGCCGACCACCGGGCTTCAGCGCACGTTCCGCGGCGGCGAGGCCGTCTTCCAGTTCGCCGAGTTCGCGATTGACGTGCATCCGGATCGCCTGAAACGTCCGCGTCGCGGGATCCTTTTTTTCGCCGGGCTTGTGTCCGACCGCACGACGAACGGCGCGCGACAGGTCCATCGTCGTCGCCAGCGGGCGCGCGTCGACGATCGCATGCGCAATCCGCCGCGACTTCTTTTCATCGCCCAGAGTATAGATAATGTCGGCAATCTCGGTTTCGTCGGCGGTGTTCAGAAAATCGGCGGCGCTGGGTCCGGCCTGCTCCATCCGCATGTCGAGTGGCCCGTCGGACTGGAACGAAAAGCCACGGCCCGGCTGGTCGATCTGCATCGAGGACACCCCGATATCGAGGACGACGCCATCGACATCGCCCGCCTGGTCGAGTCGTGAGAAACAATCCTGCACCAGTGTCAGCCGGTCATGCGGGCGCGCCGCCGCAATCGCATCGGGATCGCGGTCGAAGGCGACGACGTCGGCCCCCGCCTTAAGCATCGCGGCTGTATATCCGCCCGCACCATAGGTGCCATCGACATGCCGCTCACCCGGCCCGATCGCGAGCGCAGTCAGCACTTCATCCAGCAGGACGGGGAGGTGCGGCGCGGTCATGCCGCACCCCGCTGTTCGAGGCAGAAGCGGACCATATCCTTCAGGTCCTCGTCCACGCCGGGGGTTTCGATCAGAACGCTGGGGTTCCAGATTTCGAATGTGTCGCCAGTGCCGATGAAGAACGCGAGGTCGTCGAGCTTGCCCTTGCTGCGAAAGAACGGCGGTAGGATGAAGCGCCCCGACGCGTCGAACGGCACTTCATCGACCGCGCCGAACGAGCGGCGCGCGATATTATGGGTATCGACGTCCTTGCCGGCGTCCAGCGCGCGGTTTTCGTCGCGGTCGTTCCGGGCGTGGAGCAGGTCGGACCAGCCGCGATCATAACCGCTCAGGCAAGGGTCGGCGTCATGTTTGGCAATCAGGAGAACACGGTCGCCGTTGTTGCGTTCAATGACCGCGCGCAGGGGTGCCGGGATCGCGACGCGGCCTTTGCCGTCGATCGCCTGTAGCGCATAACCTCTGAACAATCCCCGTTCGGCCAAAGCCTGTTTTCCCTGCATCCACCGAGGCAAAGCTCCGCCGCTCATCCCGCCGCATGTTTTTGCGAGATGCTTGAAATGTCAGCGTGCAGAAACGACCCCGCCTCTTAAGACCGAGACGTATCAGGGGATATCGCGGTTCACAACGGTTTTTGACGGGTGAAACGGGGAAATGACGAATAAAACGTGGTGGTTCCGGCTATGTTCTGATTGTGGCTGGCAGTGCCGCTTCCACAAAGCCGTTTAGGCCCCGGCCTTCGCCGGGGTGACGTTAGAAATCGGCCTACGGAAAATCGTCACCCCGGCGAAGGACGGGGCCTATACGGCTCGCAGAAAACGACTCACCGCAAATCCCATCAATTCCCGCGCTTGCCGCCAGCGGTTCGGCCATCCTTGCGATCATTCGCACCGGGCGCCACGCCAAGCTGCGCCAGTGGCTCGGCATCGGGATCGACCGCCTTGGAACTAACCGACTTATTCTCAACCGGCAGCGAGGCGGTTGCTCCCGGAGCATCAAGACCCGCGGTCCGCCGCACGCTGGTCGCAATGGCGGCCGCCAGCAGGACGATCAGTATAACGGCGGCAAGTCCGGTTACACCGACGCGAATCCGCTGCATCGGCTCTTGCCGGTGATCATGCCGCAACGGGCTTTGGGGACGGTCACGGACCATGAAGCGGAAAATAGGAGCCGCTATCGCTGAAGCCAAGGGAGCACGGGCAACCCTTTCGCCTTTAACCACTCCGCATTGTAAAGCGTTGAGAGATAACGAAAGCCCGTATCGCACAGGATCGTGACGATCGTCTTCCCCGGCCCCAGCTTGCGCGCCAACCTGATCGCGCCCGCGACATTGATGCCCGATGACAGGCCAAGGCACAGCCCCTCGTCACGGAGGAGCGCCGCAACCTGTTCCAGCCCCTCCTCATCGGAGATTCGGAATTGTGTGTCGATCGGCGCGCCTTCCAAATTGGCGGTGATGCGCCCCTGCCCGATCCCCTCGGCCACCGAAGTGCCTTCGGCCTTCAGTTCGCCATGCGCGTAATATTCATAGAGCGCGGCACCGTGCGGGTCGGCCAGTGCGATGACGATCTGCTCGTTCTTTGCCTTCAGCCCCAGGCCGACGCCCGCCAGCGTGCCGCCGGTGCCGACCGCGCAGACGAAGCCGTCGATGCGGCCCTCGGTCTGTGTCCAGATTTCCTCTGCCGTGCCAATAATGTGCGAACGGCGATTGGCGATATTGTCGAACTGGTTCGCCCAGATCGCGCCGTCGGTTTCCTCCGCGATCCGGCGCGAGGTGTGGACGAAATGCCCCGGGTTTGAAAACGGTGCGGCGGGAACCAGAACGAGTTCGGCCCCCAGCGCCCGCAGCGTGTCCATTTTCTCGCGACTCTGCGTTTCGGGCATGACGATAATCGTCTTGTACCCCTTGGCATTGGCGACCAGCGCCAGCCCGATGCCGGTGTTGCCCGCTGTCCCCTCGACGATCGTGCCACCGGGCAGTAGCGCGCCCGATTCCTCGGCGTCGAGGACGATGTGGAGCGCGGCGCGATCCTTTACCGATGCGCCGGGATTCGTGAATTCGCACTTGGCCAGTATCTCGCAGCCTGTCGCTTCGCTTGGTCCGTTCAGCCGGACGAGCGGGGTGTTGCCGATCAGTGATATCGTGTCGCGGGCGATGGTCATGTCCCTCCCTACCCGCGCCGCTTGCCTTCCAGCAAGCAAAGCCCGCTTAACAGTCTGATAGCGGGCGTATGCGCGACCGGCGCAGCGCGATCACGAAAATGGCGACGATCGACATCAGGCCAAG
The DNA here is from genome assembly GCF_025353885.1 of Sphingomonas sp. GTDB lineage: Bacteria > Pseudomonadota > Alphaproteobacteria > Sphingomonadales > Sphingomonadaceae > Sphingomonas_O. The sequence goes on from NZ_JANXNX010000085.1 coordinate 49,595, forward strand.
CGGGACCGTGGTCAATTGCATGATCGAGCGGCCGAACAGCGGGACGATCCACACCAGCGCCAGCACCGTCTTTTCATAAGTCAGGAACCCGCGCTCCCGCCCCTCGGCCACCAGAAACGCGATTGCCATGCCGAGCGGCACCAGGTCGTAATCCAGAAGATACGGCGTCGACAGCAATGCCGCCGCGATCACCATCGCATTGCGGACGAACGGGGGCGTTCCGCGTGACACCAGCGCCGCACCTGCGACCGCGATCGCTGTTACCCCGGTCTGTATCCCGTAAGCCAGCGGGATCGATCCGCCCCAGTTGCGAACCGCCGAAAACGCGCTCTGAATCTTCTCCCACCCCGTCGCGCCCTGCTCGATAACGACCGACTGGGTCAGCGGCAGCGAATGGATAAATGCCGCCCATACCGGCCAGCCCCACAGCACTAGCGTCAGCGCGCAGAGAAGCCCCGCCGACGCCAGCGCGCCGCCGATCGCGCGCCAGTGCCAGCCCAACAGCAGCACGACCGGCAGCACCAGCGCGAATTGCGGCTTGTAGATCATGCACCCCAGCAACAGCCCCGCCACGAACGGCCGCCGGTCGAGCAGCAACAGCCCGCCCCCCAGCAAGGCCGCCGTCAGGAAGCCATTGTGCCCATGCCCAAGGCAGACCAGCACGACCGGCGCACCGCAGGCGGCAAGCGTGACGCCCCTGATCGGCAAGATGCGACGCACCGTGGCCAGCGCAATCAGCAGCGTCGTCGCCTGCCACACGATCAGCGCCCAGACATAGGGCATCGTCGCCAGCAGCGCCGCGACGAGGAGGAACGGCGGCGGGTAATGCCAGCCGTAAAAGGGGATGTCGGGCGAGTGATGAACCAACTGCTGCATCGCGAAATGCGCGGGCCAGTTCCAGGCCAGCGGCGCGCGCCCGTCGAGCGCCATCCGCCCCGCCGTCCATACGTTCGAAAAGTCGGTGCCGAGCGGACGCCCGAACGAATCGACTGTCCCATGCGCCGTTGCGAACAGGTAAACGACCATCGCCACCGTCGCGCACAACGACAGAATGGCGAACATTTGCATCCGGGCTGGCGTCAGCCACGCTCCGCGCACCAGTGGATTCGCTGTGTCGATGGCCTTCATCGGGACAATCCTAATCGAAAGCAGCGCAAAAAGTGGTTAATGGCGGTTCCATTGGGTCAATTCACTTGACGCGCAATGCTGCACCCGCGAAATCAGCGGCCCTATGAACAAAGCCCCCGCCCTCGCTGCCCTTGCGGCCCTCCTTTCCCTTGCTGCGTGCAACGGTAAGGCCACTCCCACCGCCGAACAGAACGCCGCCGACGCAGCCAATGCTGTCGAAGCCGCCAAGCCTCCGGTCGAGATGCCACCCTCGGTTGTCGCGACCAAGACCTTCCGCTGCGACGACAACAGCGTCGTCTCGGTTGAATTCTATGTCGGCGACAAGCAGGCCAATCTTCACCCCACTGAAAAGGGTGCGGCCGTCATGCTGCGTGTCGACGAAGCCGGCAAGCCTCTGATTGCAGAGGGTTATTCGCTCGCCGGTGACCAGAAAAAGATCACGCTGGCCATGCCTGCCAAGCCCAGCCAGACTTGCACCAGCTGAACCTGAACGACCGTCCGGCGACCGTGGTGCGTTGCGCACGGTGGCCGGATTGATTATATCGCGGTCAACCGCCCCGGCAGCCGCATCGACCAATCGGTGCGCGCTCGACCGGGGCGTCGCTCTTTATGACGTGAGATGCCGATGACACGCCGCCGCCAAATCTACGAAGGCAAGGCCAAGATCCTTTACGAGGGTCCCGAGCCGGGCACGCTGATCCAGTATTTCAAGGACGATGCGACCGCGTTCAATGCCCAGAAAAAGGGTACGATCAACGGCAAGGGCGTGCTGAACAATCGGATTTCGGAGCATATTTTCACGCTGCTCGGCACAATTGGCATCCCGCACCACTTCATGCGCCGGCTCAACATGCGCGAACAGTTGATCCGGCAGGTCGAGATTATCCCGATCGAAGTCGTGATTCGCAACGTCGCCGCAGGCTCGCTGTCAAAGCGCCTCGGGATCGAGGAGGGGCAGCAATTGCCCCGCACCATCATCGAATATTATTACAAGGACGACGCGCTGGGCGACCCGCTCGTCACCGACGAACACATCGCCTGCTTTGGCTGGGCCAGCCAGGAGGAAATGCATGACATCGCCGACATGGCGATTCGCGTGAACGACTTCATGTGCGGATTGTTCGCCGGGGTCGGCATCAAGCTGGTCGATTTCAAGCTGGAATTCGGTCGTTTGTGGGAAAACGAATACGCCCGCGTCATCCTTGCTGATGAGATCAGCCCCGACGGCTGCCGCCTGTGGGACATGGTCACCAGCGAGAAACTCGACAAGGACCGCTTCCGTCGCGACCTTGGTGGCGAAGTCGAAGCCTATCAGGAAGTCGCACGGCGCCTCGGCCTGTTGCCCGAAGGTGCCGATAACGTCGTCCTCGACCTGGAAACCCAGCGCAAGAAACGCGGCCGGTAGCGCCGGACTTTATGCCGGCGCGCAAACCCCTCACCGTCATCGTCAACAAGGGCGGCGGGGCCGCATCGCGCGCGGGTGATGCGCTGGTCGATCAGGTCGAAGCGGCCTTTGCCGCCGCCGACTGCCCCGTCACCGTCGCAGCCGTCGCGGGGAAAGACATCGCGTCCTGCGTTGAAAAAGCCGCCAAATCGGGCACGGTCGTCGTCGGTGGGGGCGACGGCACCTTGGGGTCGGCCGCAGCGCTGCTTGTCGATACCAAGACGACACTGGGCATCCTGCCGCTGGGAACGCGCAACCACCTCGCCCGCGAACTCGGGATTCCGATGGACCTGCCCGGAGCGGCAAGGATCATCGCCGACGGTCATAAACGCCGGATCGACCTGTCCAGCGTCAATGACCACATTTTTGTCAACAATGCGTCGATCGGGCTGTACCCGGCCATGGTCCGCGCCCGTGAGGATTTGCAGGAGCGTCACGGCCTGCCCAAATGGATCGCCAATCTGCCCGCCGGCTGGCACACGCTCGGCACGCTGCGCCACCATCGGCTGCGCGTTGCGATGGACGGAGCCCCCCGGCCGATCCGCACGCCGCTGCTGTTTGTGGGCAACAATGTCTATTCGCTCGATCTGGGCAAGGTGGGCCAGCGCGATGCGCTCGACGACGGCAAGCTGTCGGTCTTTGCGGTCGCCCCGAACAGCCGCGCCGGGCTGATCGGCTTCGGCCTGCGCGCCATGATTGGCAGGACCGAACCTGGCCGCGATTTCGCCACGGTCGGCGTGTGCGAGACGATGACGCTGTCGGCGCGCGCCAACACGATCGAGGTCGCGACCGATGGCGAGATCCTGCGATTAAAGACGCCGCTGACCTTCAAGGTGCTGCCGCGCGCGCTCGAGGTTTTTGCGGCCTGAGTGGTGCGGCTAACATGGCCCTCGATCGTTAGGCCGCATCGCCCCCGCCCCCGCCCCAAAACCAAATACCGTTTACACGGCCTTAACCATTCCCCGTCTATTCAGAGCCGGAAGACAGTTTTCCGTAAATCAACTCTTGGAGTGGCGATCCCATGCGCATTTATCTGGCCCTTTTGGGTGCAACAGCATTAACCGCATGTGGCGGCAGTGGTCCGACGACGATTGGTGGTACAGCGATCAACAGCGGAGCGGGTGCCGTCGACACATTCGTCACGCCGACCACGCCCAAAACCTATACGGCGCAGGGCGCATTTCAGACTTATAGCTATAATTACACTGAGCGCGTTCACTACAACAAGACGCAGGCCACCGACCCATTGACCGGGATGCCGATGGTCGATGCTTCAGGAAACCCCATTCTCGCGATTGATCCCAACTCGCGGACGATCCTTGGCGTAGCCCAGCAGAACCAGCTTTATGCGGGCAATGCCAGTACCGTGCGCAGCCCCGCGGTGACGGTCACCTACGATCCCCGCAATGCCCAGTTCACGCTGGCGATTGTTGATTATGCCGTTAACCAGTCCATCGTGTTCCAGGATCCGTTGCATCGTACCGATTTTAGCGGCGCACGGACACCGCAGATCGGTGTGCCCAACCTTGAGGTCGGCGACCCGTCGACTTGGCGAACCAAGGGCGTTCAGTATCTGGAGGTCAACAGCGGCGGCACCGCGACGGTCGTCGACAAGACCACCTTTTTCTACGAATTGCCCGGCACGACGACCCAATATGTCACCTATGCCGGCTATGTCCGCAATCATTTCGACGACCCCGTCGAAACCATCGTGGCCGATTCGCCCACGCAGCAGATCGCCGACATCCGGCGGGCGACAAAGCTCGACCGCGGTGCCTTCGTCTTTGGCCAGGTCACGCCGAACAGCTCAGTTCCGACCACGGGATCGGGCACCTTCAACGGCAACATGATCGCATCGATGGTCAATAACCCGGATTTCGACACCAACCGCGCGGCAATGACCTATTTCCAGTGGATTTCGGGAACCGCCAACGTCAACGTCAACTTCCAGTCGGGCGCCGTCACCACGACGCTCAGCGGCACCGTCGGCGCGCCGCTGATCGATCCGTCACCGATCAAGCCATCAACCAACAGCTTCGTCCCGCCGCCGAGCGCGATCGCAGCCGGATCGACCTTCACCGCCACCTCGGCGGGTCGAATCGACCTGGTGACGACGGGCGGCTTTACTGGCACCTTCAACGCAGCCGGCTTCACCGGAGCGGGCGCGCCCAAGCCCGTGGACATCGCCGGAAGTTCGCTCGATGGCGCCTTCTATGGCCCGGCGGCAAACGAGGTCGGTGCATCGTTCCGCATCGTCGGCGGCATCCCCGACCAGCGTGTCGACATCGTCGGTTCGTTCACAGCCAAGGGACCCTGACATGAAGCAGGCCGCCAAGGGCCTGCTACTCGCCGCGACATTGTTCTCACCCGCCCTGGCCCATGCCGAGGCGGTGGCGGGTCACTGTGTCGACGGCGTGTGCCGGGTTACACTCACCGCCGACCAGTTGCTTGCCAAGGCATCGCAACTGGTTGCCGAACGCCAATTCGACCAGGCCCGTCCGATGGTCGCCGCGCTTTCCAACGTTGCCGCGTTCCGAATGCAGACGCATTTCCTGACCGGATTCATCGCGGTTGAAACCGGCGATACCGAAAGCGCGGTTCGCGAATTTCGGGCCGCGCTCGTCGGCAATCCGGGGCAGACACGAATTCGTCTGGAACTCGCCCGCGCGTTGATGATGCAGGGCAACCGCGACGCCGCCGACTATAATTTCCGCCTTGCCGAACAGGATGCAAAGCTTCCGCCGGAAATCCAGGCGACGATCCGCGCGTCTCGCGGACTGCTGCGCGACGGTCGTGACAAGCATCTGTCCTTCGACTTCGGGATCGCGCCCGACACCAATATCACCAACGGCACCAACGCGCAGACCGTCGACCTGGTTTATGGCAACCAGACCGTACCGCTGACGCTCACCGGTAACGCGCGGTCGCGTTCGGGCATTGGCCAGACCGCCAGCCTTTCGGCGGGCATCCGGCACCATGTCGCGGAAAACATCGCGCTGCTGGCCGACGTCGATGGTCAGGGCGTCAATTACAAGGGCCAGAGCGCCGACGATTTTACCGGACAATTCTCGGTCGGACCCGAAATCAAGCTGTCCGATCGCACCGTGATCAGCCTCCAGGGCATCGCCAGCCAGCGCTATTATGGCGGGGAACGGGCGGCGACCCAATTCGGCGGGCGCGCCAATGTCGAACATACCCTCAACGCCGGGCAACGGGTCGGGCTGACAATCGATTCGCGTCATACCGCGTCGGGGTTCAGTCCCGATTATAACGGGTGGACGACGGGTGCCTATGCCACCTACGAACGCGTCGTCATGCGCTCAATGGTCGCCAGCGCAAGCCTGTTCTACCGCACCGAGCGGCTGAAATCGAAAATCTATTCCGATGACGAGATCGGCCTGAACCTGGGCATCGGTGGTGAATTGAAACACGGCATCAATGCCGGCATCTCGGGCGGGATCAGCCACGCCAGCTACAAGGCACCGCTTCTGTCGCTTTCGGCAAATCCTCGTGCCGATTGGCGCTACAATGCCCGCATCTATGCCGGGTTGCGCTCCGTTCGCGTGCTTGGTTTCTCGCCGAGCGTCGCCTATACCTACTCGCGGATCGATTCGTCGATGATCCTGTATCAAAGCAACCGCTCGCGCCTGTCCTTTAATCTGGCCCGCTATTTTTAAGTCGCGCTGGACTTAATCCCACACAAGCCTTGCGGCGACCCTTTGCAAAAGCCATAGGGTGGCCCCCATGAAAACACGCGTCTTCGTGACTCTCAAAACCGGTGTGCTGGACCCGCAGGGCAAGGCCATTCATCACGCCCTTGAAGGGCTGGGCTTTACCGGCGTCAACGACGTTCGACAGGGCAAACTGATTGAGCTCGACCTTGCCGATGGCACCAGCAATGCCGAAATCCAGGCAATGTGCAGCAAATTGCTCGCCAATACAGTGATTGAAAATTTCAGGATCGAGACCGACCAGGCATGAAGTCGGCAGTCATCGTTTTTCCCGGATCGAATTGTGATCGCGACCTTGCGACCGCGCTTCGAGACATTACCGGTGATGCGCCCGCGATGGTGTGGCATGGCGACGCGGTGCTACCCGACGGGCTCGACCTGATCGCGGTACCGGGTGGCTTTTCTTACGGCGACTATCTCCGTTCGGGCGCGATGGCGGCGCGCTCGCCCGTCATGCGCGCCGTGGTCGATGCCGCCGGACAGGGCCGTGCCGTGCTCGGCGTCTGCAACGGTTTCCAGGTGCTGACAGAGGCTGGCCTGCTGCCCGGAGCGCTGATGCGCAATGCCGGGATACGCTTTGTCTGCCGCGATGTCCTGCTGACCGTGGCGAACGCGGAGACCGCTTTTACCGGCCGCTACGAACCGGGCGAACGCATCACCGTCCCCGTCGCGCACCACGATGGCAATTATTTTGCCGATAACGAAACGCTCGATCGGCTGGAGGGCGAAGGCCGCGTCGCGCTGCGTTATGCCGAACCGGTCAACGGCTCGGCGCGTGACATTGCAGGAATCGTCAACGACGCGGGCAATGTGCTCGGGATGATGCCGCACCCCGAACGCGTAGTCGAAAATGCGCATGGCGGCACCGATGGTCGCCGCCTGTTCGAGGGACTGGTCGCCGCGCTGGGCTGAGCCTGTCCTACAGCGCACGGAAAGCCTATTGGGCGTCGATAGCTTTTTTTGGGCCACAGCGTTCGCTAATCCAAACAACCGATAATTTCCGTCTCGCGACCTTTTATTACCGATTTGCTGCGATTCCTGTGACTCTAGACCCGCGCACGGAATGGCGTGAAATCGGTGCCTTCGTCGAAAACATCCACCCCCTCGCTGCGCTTCAGATATCCGACCACGGCATAGGTCAGCGGGGTGAGCAAAATTTCCCAGGCAACTTTCAAGGCCCAGTTGGTGACCATCACCGTCAGCACCAATTCGTGCGTCCACCCCTCGGCGCCCCAGAATGCCAGCGGATAGAAGATCAGGCTGTCGACCCCCTGCCCCACTACTGTCGAACCGATCGTCCGACTCCACAAATGCTTGCCCCGTGTCGCGACCTTCATCTTTGCCATAACGAACGCATTGACCAGCTCGCCCGCCCAGAACGCCGCGCACGACGCCAGCACGATTCGCGGAACCTGGCCGAACACCGCGTCATAGGCTGGCTGGTTGGTCCACCCGGGTGCGGGCGGCAGGCTGGTCACCACCCACGACATGAACGCCATGAAGACCACCGCCGCGAACCCCGCCCACACGCACCGCCGCGCGCGGGCAAATCCATAAACCTCGGTCAGGACGTCGCCGATCAAATACGACAAGGGAAAGAACAAGATTCCCGCACCGAAACTATAGCCCCACAGTGTCGCGACCTTCCCGGCCCCGATGACATTGGACAGCAACAGGATCGCAACGAACGCCGCCATGACGAAATCGAACCAGCGAAACCCGTCGCGTCCGATGGCGGCGGCGCTGATCGCGACGGTTTTACGGGGATCGTTCATTGCAGTAGAGCCTATCGCGTTTTCCCGCTAACGCAAAGCAACGCGCCCGTAGCTCAGTTGGATAGAGCACGAGACTTCTAATCTTGAGGCCAGTGGTTCGAATCCACTCGGGCGCACCAATATCCGGCTAGATTTCAAGCGGCTGAACCGCCTCCTTCAGGAGCCGCTTGACCTGGCGCACGACCGATGGAGCCATCAGGTGTTGATGGACATGTTCATAGCCCTCGCGGACCAGCGCCGTGCGGATTTCGATGGAGGTCCGGCAAGTGCCTTCACGCGCGAGTTCGAAGGCGCGGGCCAAAATGGTGGGCTTTTGCATCTCGGCGCTCCTTTGCTGGGTTTCGCCTTCCTAAAAAAACGGTAAGCACTTGCAACGATTGATTCTGTCCGGTTCCAGACTAAACAAATCGGCTGCTCGCGCGTTCGCGGCTCATGTCTTTCGATTCTATGAACCAAGTCGCGGCCTGGCTCGCCCCTGCTGCGACCATCATCGCAGCCGTGATGACTGCGGCCAACCTCGGCGCGCGGGTAACCGGCTGGGGTTTCATCGTCTTTACCATCGGTTCGGTCTGCTGGAGCCTGGTCGCGATAGGCACCGGCCAGCAGAACCTGCTCCTCACCAATGGTTTCCTGACGCTGGTCAATGGGCTCGGCATCTGGCGCTGGCTTGGGCGACAATCTCGCTACGAAGAAGGCGGGGCCGATGCCGCACGGCGCAGCGCGGTGGCACCGGTGCCGACACTGATTGCGCTGGGATCAATTGCCGGTCGCAAGCTGGTCGATGAAAATGGCGAGGCGCTGGGCACAATCATCGACGGCATGATGCGCTGCTCGGACCGGTCGCTTGCCTATGTTGTCGTCAGCGAAGGAGGCGTCGGTGGGGTCGGAGAACGTTTGCATGCCCTCGACCCTGCCTACCTCACTTTTCGAGATGACAGGATTACGTGCACCCTTGACGCTACGGCGTTGGCAGCGTTGCCAGTCATACCAGCGGGAAAATGGCCAAAGGCAATCGCGACCGCAACGGAAAATCTCCCTGAAATCAGCGACGTACCTGCAACCTATCGGAGTTGACCCCTAGACGTTGGCGGAAAACACGCTATATACCGTTCGGTATGGAACAGGATGTCTGCATCGCATTGCCAAAGGGCAGGCCACGGGAGTTCTGCCTTGATCAGGCCTTGGCCGCGGCGTTGATCGTGTTCTGGCGTCGTGGATACGAGGGCGCGTCGATGACCGAATTGACGGCGGCGATGGGCATTACCAAGCCAAGCCTTTATGCCGCCTTTGGCAATAAAGAAGCATTGTTTCACAAGGCTCTCGATCTTTATGAGCGCGAGAAGCTGGCATATGTCGGTGCAGCGCTGGAGCAACCCACGGCGCGCCTGGTTGCCGAAAAACTGATGCTCGGCACGCTTGAAATGCAGTCTGGCACGTCGGATCCCAAGGGGTGCTTGGCGGTCATCAGTTCGGTAGCCTGTTCCGCCGAGTCGGAATCGATTAAGGCGGACGTCGCGAGCCGGCGTGAATCGTCCACGGCCGCTCTGGTCGCTCGGTTCCAGACGGCGCAGGATAATGGCGAGTTACCCGACGGCCTGGATGCCCGGTCGCTGGCCCGCTATTTGTTAGCCTTGATGCAGGGCATGTCGATCCAAGCCAGCGGGGGCGCAACCTGTGCTGAACTTCGCCAGTTGGTGGACACCATCATGATCGTTTGGCCGACCCGCTAAATTTAATTACTGACCGGTACAAATATCGGTTGACGCAGCGCAATATCTTAATCTATACCGACTGGTATTGAAGTTGCACTCGCCATCGGGTGCGACAGACAAAGGATCTACGTTCATGGCAACACCAAAAACCTGATCCTTCGCGGGGCGTCATAGCCTCCGCTGACGACATAACTGCCAGTGAAGACGTGGCAGCCAATCATCTCAGCCTGAAGAGGGCCCTTTCCAACCTGCCGGTTCGGGAAGCCGATCTTTTGGGTCAATTTGGGGAAAATCACATGGCTTACATGGACACCAGCAACGCCTTCGCCATACCCACGGCTTCGTCAGACCGCGGCAACGCGGTCAGCTTTGCCGATGTCGCGCGATCGACCTTTACGGCACTGGAGTGGAGCGTCATCGCCCTTGCCCGACGGGACAGCCTGGCCAGTCTGAAGACACCGGGTCGCGTGGCCCGGGCGATGGGCTCGCTGTTCGGGCGGGGCACTCAATCCCGCCTGGCGGATCCAAAGCTGGAGGCACTGCGCCGTCTGGCCATTCACGCCTGGCGTCGTGGGTTTGCGCTGCCCGTGTCCGAACTTGAGGAATTCGTTGCCGCGGGTCTCACGATGGACAAGGCCGAAATACTTATTGCCAGCGTCGCCGGTGATCGCATCGCGCCACCCACGCGGAGGAAATCGGCATGAATATGGAAACTCATATCGAGGCCGACCACGATGCCGAGGTCAGGCCCGCGATCGGCAGGTTCAAGCGCCTGTCACCCTGGCAGCGCGTGACGCTGGTCGCGTTGCCGGTCGTCCTCATCGGCACAGTCGGTGCAAAACTCATCAGCGCTCCTGCGCCCGTGGCCGCCCCCCCTCCCCCGATGGTCACGGTCGCGGCACCTCTCATTCGCCAAGTCAGCGAATGGGATGACTATGTCGGTCGCTTTGCCCCCAGCCGCACGGTCGAGATTCGACCGCGCGTGGCTGGCGAAGTGACCGGCATCTTTTTTCATGACGGCGATATCGTTCGCAAGGGGCAGTTGCTGTTTACCATCGATGATCGTCCGTTCGCGGCGGCGGTGGCAGAGGCACGCGCCAATGCGGCCAGCGCATCGAGCGCCCTGGCACTGGCGCGAACCGACCTTAGCCGGGCTAACCGCCTGATCGGCGACGAGGCAATTTCTGCGGGTGAAGTTGATTCGCTGCGGGCCAAGGTGTCGGCTGCCGTTGCCGCGCTTGCCGCCGCGAACGCCCGGGTCCGGGCAAGGTCGCTTGACGTCGAGTTTACCCGGGTGCGCGCGCCGATCGGGGGCCGGATTTCGGATCGTCGCGTCGATGCAGGCAACCAGGTCGCGGGCGGCGAAGGCACCGGTGGGACGGTATTGACCACGATCAACGCACTCGATCCGATCTATTTCAACTTTGACGGGTCGGAAGCCCTATACCTGAAGAACCAGCGCGCCAGACAGCCGGGGGCCATCCCGGCATCGGTCGAAATCCAGTTGCAGGATGAAACCGAACACCGGTGGAAGGGAAAGCTCGACTTCACCGACAATGGTCTCGACCAGCGGTCGGGCACGATCCGGGGCCGCGCCATCCTCGCCAATCCCGGTTATTTCCTGACGCCTGGTATGTTCGGCAACATGCGCCTAGCCAGCGGCGCGAAGTCCGATGCCCTGCTGGTCCCCGATGCGTCGGTCCAGACCGACCAGGCGCGAAAGGTCGTACTGACTGTCGATTCGAAGGGGCAGGTTGTCGCCAAGCCAGTGACTACCGGTCCGGTCGTCGACGGACTGCGCGTCATTCGTTCGGGGCTGAACGTCAATGATCGGATCGTGATCACCGGTATCCAGTTTGCCGCACCGGGTTCCCAGGTCAGGACTCGTGTCGGCAAATATTCTGCCGAAGCTGGTCCCGCCGCCAGCGGTGCATCTGTGCCGACCCCCGGCGAAGCCACGCTCGGCGCACGCTAACTCCTCTACCCAAGGGATAACCCGATGCGGTTCTCACGCTTTTTCATCACGCGGCCCATTTTTGCCGCGGTGATCGCGATTGTCATCACGATCATCGGTGCGGTGGCCTATTTCACGCTGCCGATTTCGCAATATCCCGACATCGTGCCGCCAACGGTCACGGTTACGGCAGGTTATCCCGGTGCCTCCGCCGAAACCGTTGCAGAAACCGTGGCTGCCCCGATCGAGCAAGAAATCAACGGCGTCGACAACATGCTGTACCAGTCGTCGAACTCAACCGGCGATGGCAATGTCACGATCACGGTGACGTTCAAGATCGGCACCGATCTCGATGCGGCGCAGGTCCTCGTCCAGAACCGCGTTGCCATTGCGGTGCCCCGCCTGCCCGAGGAAGTTCAGCGGCTCGGCATCGTCACGCGCAAGACTTCGCCCGATTTCCTGATGGTCGTCAATCTGGTGTCGCCCGACAACTCGCTGGATCGCGGCTATGTCTCCAACTATGCGCTGACCCAGGTGCGCGACCGCTTGAGCCGCATCGACGGTGTCGGTGACGTTCGCTTGTTCGGATCGCGTGACTATTCGATGCGGGTCTGGATCGATCCGGGCCGCGCCGCCGCCCTCGACCTGACGGCTGGTGAAATCGTTGCCGCCCTGCGAGCGCAGAATGTCCAGGTGTCGGCGGGCACCCTCGGCCAGCCTCCCTATGCCACCGGCAACGCGTTCCAGGTCAACGTAGAGACCCAGGGTCGCCTGACCGACCCCGCTCAATTTGCCGATGTCGTCATACGCACCGACGCTGATGGGCGGCAGGTGAAGGTTTCCGATGTTGCCCGTGTCGAACTGGGATCGCAGGACTATAACGTAAACACCTATCTCAGTGGCAAGCCGACCGTCGTGCTCGGGGTGTTCCAGCGCCCGGGATCGAATGCGCTGGCCGCAGCTGCGGGTATCAACACCGCCATGGAGACCATGTCGAAGCGTTTCCCCAAGGGCCTCGCTTATTCGGTGATCTACAATCCGACCGAATTCATCTCCCAGTCGATCGATGCGGTGAAGCATACCTTGTTTGAGGCCGTCATCCTGGTGGTGCTCGTTATTCTGGTCTTCCTCCAGAAATGGCGCGCGGCGATCATACCGGTCATCGCCATCCCGGTTTCCCTGATCGGGACCTTCGCCGTGCTGTCAGCCGCCGGCTATTCGCTCAACAACCTGTCGTTGTTCGGCCTGGTGCTCGCCATCGGCATCGTTGTCGATGACGCGATCGTCGTGGTCGAAAATGTCGAGCGCAATCTGGAAGGGGGCCTGTCCCCGCTCGAAGCCGCGCGCACGTCAATGGACGAGGTTTCGGGCGCACTTGTCGCAATTGTGCTGGTGTTGTTCGCAGTGTTCGTGCCGACGATCTTCCTGACCGGCCTGTCGGGCGCCTTTTATCGTCAGTTTGCCGTGACCATTTCGACCGCCACGGCAATCTCGCTGGTCCTGTCACTGACACTGTCACCGGCACTGGCCGCGATCTTGCTGAAGCCGACCGAACACGCCGACACCGGTGGCCCAATCAAGCGCTTCTTCCGCCGGGTCGGTGACAGGTTCAACGATGGCTTCGAGCGCCTGGGACACAGCTATGCCCGACTAACCCGCCGGCTGGTCAATGCGCCCCGCAAGATGATGACCGCTTATGCCGCACTGATCGCGCTGACTGCGGTAATTTTCATGATTACGCCCAGTGGCTTCGTGCCAGCGCAGGACCAGGGGTATTTTCTGACGATCATCAAACTGCCCGCCGGTGCCTCGGTCGAGCGGACCGATGCCGTCATGCGAAAGGTCGCCAAGCGCATCCTGCCGCTGGCCGGCGTCAAGGGAGCGGTCATGCTCGCCGGGTTCGATGGGCCTTCGCAAACGCTCGCCCCGAATTCCGCAGCCGCCTATATTCCGCTCAAGAGCTTTGAGGAGCGCGCCAAACTGGGTGTAACGCTCGGCAGCATCATGGGGGAGGCGGAGAAGGCCACCTCCGATATCGACGAAGCCGTTCTACTGCTGGTGCCACCACCGCTCATTCAGGGCATCGGCTCGGCGGGTGGTTATCGCATGATGCTGCAGGACCAGTCCGGCAATGGTTATGCCGCGCTCAACAAGACCGCGCAGGACCTGATCGCAAAGGCCAATCAGACCAGGGGTCTGGCGAGGATCTATACTTTCTTCGAAGCATCGACGCCGCGCATCTTTGCCAATATCGACCGGGCAAAGGCCAATTTGCTGGGTGTACCGCCTGAACGCGTGTTCGAAGCGTTGCAGGTCTATCTTGGGTCGGCATTCGTCAACGACTTCAACCTGCTGGGTCGAACCTATCGCGTGACGGCCCAGGCCGATGCTCCGTTTCGCAACACGACCGCCGACATCGCAAACCTGAAGACCCGGTCGAATTCGGGGGCGATGGTGCCGATCGGTTCGGTCGCGACATTCAGCGATAAGACCGGACCGTATCGCGTCGAGCGTTACAATCTGTCGCCTGCGGTCGACATCAATGGCGACACCGCGCCCGGTTTCTCGTCAGGACAATCGCTGGCAACGATGGACAAGCTGGCCGACGCCACCCTGCCCAGCGGATACAGTCACGAATGGACCGACATCGCCTATCAGCAGCAGGCAGCGGGCAGCACGGCCGGCCTGGTCTTCCTGCTGGCGGTGGTGTTCGTCTTCCTGGTGCTGGCGGCGCAATATGAGAGCGTGACGCTGCCGCTGGCGATCATCATGATCGTGCCGATGTGCCTGCTGGCGGCGATGACCGGCGTCAATTTGCGCGGGATGGACAACAACGTCCTGACGCAGATCGGGCTGGTGGTGCTGATCGCCCTGGCCGCCAAGAACGCCATTCTGGTGGTCGAATTTGCCAAGCAGGCCGAGGAAGAGGACGGTATGTCGCCCGTTGAAGCCGCCATCCACGCGGCACAGTCGCGCCTGCGTCCGATCCTGATGACCAGCTTTGCCTTCATCCTCGGCACGTTGCCGTTGGTGATCGCGACGGGGGCCGGGTCCGAACTGCGCCAGGCACTCGGCACAGCAGTGTTCTTCGGGATGATCGGCGTCACCGCGTTCGGACTGTTGTTCACGCCGACATTCTATGTGGTCTGCCGCGCTCTCGGTTTGCGTTTTGCGCGCAAGCCCAAAGTTCAGCCCGCCATTCTTCAGCCCGCCGAATAGGAGCGGCCCGTTATGAAACATACATTCTGGCTCACATCGCTGTCGGCACTGGCACTATCGGCCTGCGCCGCTGGTCCTGATTACGTGGCACCCCTGCCCGCGCCCAAGTCGGCCGGTCCGTTCATCGGGGCGGCAAACCCGGCGGTTGCCGCCGGGCCGACAACCGAACTCTGGTGGCGGCTCTATGACGACCCGGTCCTCGATGGGCTGGTCAGCGATGCCCTGGCGGCAAACACCGACATTCGCGTGGCCGTCGCCCGGCTCGACAAGGCGCGCGCTTCGCTGCGCGGGGCGCGGTCGGAGCGGCTGCCACAGACCAATATCGGCGCAAGCGGAACGCGCGGGCGAAACGCTGAGGAACAGACCTTTCCGGGGGCCGACCGCAATGGGTCGTCGTTCGATGTCGGGCTCGACATTTCCTATGAACTGGATTTGTCGGGCCGGGTCAGCCGCAACATCGAGGCTGCGCGCGGTGACGTGAAAGCCGCCGACGCCGACGCCGATGCGGTCCGGGTCGCCATCGTCTCGGCAACCACGCGCGCCTATGTCGATGCCGCCTCTTCGGCAGAACGACTGGGCGTCGCCAATCGGGTCGTAGCGCTGCTCGACAAGTCGGCCACGCTGACGGCCAAGCGGGCCGATGCCGGGCGCGCATCGCGGCTGGAGGTGGTCCGGACCCAGACCCTACGCGACCAGCGCACCGCCCTGGTCCCGGCGATCGAGGCCGAGCGCCAGGCGTCGCTGTTCAGGCTCGCCACGCTCACGGGCCGGACGCCGCAGGAATTGCCACTCTTGGCATCGGCTCGGACGACGACGCCGCGCATGGGGCAACCGATACCGGTCGGCGATGGCGCGATGCTGCTCATGCGACGCCCCGACGTCCGCGCCGCTGAACGCCGGTTGGCCGCCGCAACCGCGCGGATCGGTGTCGCCACGGCAGACCTCTACCCGCGTATATCGCTGGGCGGGTCGGTCGGATCAAACGCATCGAGTCTGGGCGACCTGTTCGGCGGCGGCGCGCTGCGATTCCTGATCGGCCCCCTGATCAGCTGGTCGTTTCCCAACGTCAGCGCCGCCCGCGCACGGATAGCAGCAAGCGAAGCCGATGCGCGCGAAGCCCTCGCCCGTTTCGACGGGGTGGTGCTGACCGCGCTCGAGGAGACCGAAACTGCTCTGTCCAACTACACGCATGAGATCGAGCGACACGCGGCACTCCAGGCGGCACAAGACGGGGCTGCCACGGCGTCGCGCATTACCCATGCCCGTCAGCGCGAGGGACAGATCGATTTCCTGAATGTGCTGGATGCCGACCGGACATCTGCCGATGCCGAAGCCGATCTAGCTGCGTCCGATGCCCGGATCGCGCAGGCGCAAGTCGAATTGTTTCGCGCGCTGGGTGGCGGTTGGGAAAAACACCCAACCGCGTCCTGATCTATTTCATCTTGGTCGAGCTGGTCCGGCGAACCGGACCCGTCAGGACCTTCGATCCATAGGCCTTGGCAACTGCGGCTGCGCCTTCGCCATTCATCAGAACGACGCGCGTGCCGCCCGAAAGCAACTTTTCGATCGCGCTGATCGTGGCCTTTTGCTTGGCGCACGTGGCGACGACATGGTCGTGATCGGCGTCGATGTTGAGTGCGCGTGACATCAATGTTTTCCTTTTCCGTCGTTATTGAGATTATCTTCGACGCGACCGGATTGGCCCGTCTCCGCTATCGCAGCGTTTAACACGGCAGCGTTATAGAGTTTCTTCACGATAGTCGCGCCCTGAAGCGTTTTGGCCAGGCAGGTTCTGGGTATCGGTTCCACATTTAACGGACTTTCAGAATGATCATGGCTTTGTTCAGTTTACCCATGTCGGCGAGTGCGAGCCCAGCGCCACCGCCGGGCTGTCCCAACTCAATATCGAGCCATCAACGGCGATGGGTGAGCGCATCCTGAGCGCCGGTCCCCAAGTGGTGCGCTCAACCTCGTCGCCTAAATCTCCTGCATCGTCTTTGCGAAACTCATTTTCGCTAGGATTGGCTCGGTTGCTGCACAACAAATGCGCCGTTCGTGCCAGCGAAAGGCTTGCCTGCAGAAGCGGTTCGCCGCGAAGTCTCGCGGCCACACCTCGGATTGCGGCCGCGGCCATGAGATAGCCAGTAGCCTGATCAAGCGCCTGAACTGGCAGCGATATCGGCGCGTCCGAGGAACGCCACGCCATGCCTTGGGACGTAATACCGCAGGAAAACTGCACAAGACTGTCAAACCCGCGCCGCGTCGCATATGGCCCCGAATGGCCATAAGCATTAAGTGATACGTCGATGAGACCGGGGCGTATGGCTTGCCGTGCGCTGGTTCCCAGCCCAAGCCGCTCCAGTGCATCGGCGCGATAGCCGTGAACCAAGATATCAGCTTCAGATAGCAGCCGCTCAAATGTGCTGCGTCCTTCTACATCGTGCAGGTCGAGCCGAGCGCAGCGTTTGCCGACAGTGACTTCAGGGATCACCCCCGGCTCGTCCCAGCTCGGCGGATCAATCCGCAGGACCTGTGCCCCGTATCCCGCGAGGAAGCGCGTCGCGACTGGCCCAGCCAACACCCTGGTCAGATCGAGGACGCGAAGTCCCGCCAACGGACGCTCACGGCTTGGTCGCCATTTGAAACTCGGACTTACCAGCGGTGCACGATCCCAGAGGACCAACGGTTCGGAGGAGACGGCGCGGCCTTGCGGATGTGTCAGCCACTCCTCACCCGTTCGCAGCATCGCGGCACAGCCGCCTTCCGCCACCACGGAATGCTCAAGATCGCTGCCGGTCCATCTATGAACGGCGCTGACAACTCCGTCGCGATCTTCGGCGCAGCCCAGCACGCGAAGCGCCGCCGCTTTGTGATGTGGGGCATTGGTATGTAATTTAATCCATCCATCGCGCGTGCGATAGTCACCGGCGATTGAGTCCCAAGGCGAGGGGAGGTCCCATCCCTGAGGGCGGATTGAAAAGCCGAACCACAATGATGCCAAGCGAGAGTCGATGGTGACATCTGCCAGTTTCCCGGCGGCACTCATAAGGTCAGCTAGTGCGAGGCCCGCCGCAGAGATAGACGCCACCGCAAGTTCGGTGACGGGAAAGCACGATGGTAGAGTGTATTCGCCAATGAAGCGCGAACGGCCAACAATATCTGAGCCTAGCCCCAAAGCCGCCACAATCTCGCTCTGCATCGCCCGTGCTGCGTCTCTATCCATTACGACCGTGAGACCAGTTCGCCGACCTTGAAGTGCTTATTCAACCGTGGACCGGACATCCTATTTCCTCAAGGACGATGGCTATTCCCTCAGGGACGATGGTGGCCGAGTGCGATCCACCGACCGACCGCGGTTATTGTCCCTTTGCAGCCTTATTGACGGCGGCGCGCTCCGACGTGTCTTCAATCTGGAAAGCCATCGTGTCCCACGCTTCGGCAGCGCGTTCGTGCATCGCGCGGCGCTGCGGGAGAGTCGTTGCAGCGGCGGCAGCGCGCTCGGCGGTGGCGCGATCGCGAAGAATAGTGGCTTGGTCCAAAGCAAACTCCATTCGTGTGAGTTGTGAATTTTCGGCAGTCAAGCAGTTCCATACAGGTTTGTCGCAAAAATGCCACGGCAATTGTCTGTGAATATTTACCGGCGCCGGGAACGCTATCGCAGGCTCGCGGTTAAATCTTTGTTCTCAGGAGCTTATCATGTCCGACCACGAATTCCACGCGTTCGACGACGCGCCTCCCTCGACGTCCAAAAAACTCGACGGGCAGGACGCTGCGACTGCTTCGCTAATTGAGCCCAAGGGTAGTGCCATCCTTGGACGAGCGGCGACGATCAACCGACCTAGTGCTGAACTTTATGCCTATTGGCGTGATTTCTCCAATCTTGCGATGTTCATGGAAAATGTCGAGCGCATCGACGTGCTAGACGCCAATCGATCACACTGGGTCGTCAAGGCTCCCGCCGGCAAGACCGTCGAATGGGATGCACTCGTCACCGAAGATATCGAGGGGCAGGCAATCGCCTGGGCCTCTGCCGAGGGCGCCGATGTCGCCAACAGCGGGCGCGTCGAATTCGCCGATGCCGGACCCCGTGGAACGGTTGTCAATGTGACGATCAACTACGACCCGCCCGCAGGAACGATCGGCAAGATCATTGCCAAGATGTTCCAGCGCGAGCCTTTCATCCAGGCACGTCGCGACCTGCGCCGTTTCAAGCAGCTGATGGAAACCGGTGAAATATCGACCAACGTTCGCAACTTGGCGACGCTCGAAAAAGAAAAGGACTGACTGCGATGCGCGCACTTGCCTGGCACGGAAAGCACGACGTTCGCGTCGATACCGTCGATGATCCCGACATTGTTAATCCTCGCGACGCCATCATCAAGGTCACGTCGACTGCCATATGCGGTTCCGACCTGCACCTTTACGACGGGTATATCCCGACGATGAAAGCAGGCGACATTCTTGGTCATGAATTCATGGGCGAAGTTGTCGAGGTCGGCCCCAAATCCACGTTGCAAAAGGGCCAGCGCGTCGTCGTGCCTTTCACCATTGCCTGTGGCACCTGCTACCATTGCGGCAAGCAGCAATATTCGGCGTGCGACAACGGCAACCCTGCCGACAATCAGGATATTGCCGAAAAGCTGTACGGCCATCCGATGTCGGGACTCTTCGGCTATAGCCATATGACCGGCGGCTACTCGGGTGGCCAGGCGGAATATGTGCGCGTCCCATTTTCCGATGTCGGCCCGATCGTGATTCCCGATGGCATCGACGACGACAAGGTGCTGTTCCTGTCGGACATCCTGCCGACCGGCTGGCAGGCCGCCGAGAATGCCGATATCGAACCGGGTGATACGGTTGCGGTCTGGGGTTGCGGTCCAGTTGGGCTGTTTGCGATCCAGTCGGCATTCCTGCAGGGCGCGGACCGCGTCATCGCCATCGACCATTTTCCACGTCGGTTGGAACTGGCGCGCAACTTCGGCGCGGAAACGATCAACTTCGAGGAAACCGAAACCTACGAGGCACTTATGCAGATGACTGGCGGCGTGGGGCCGGACGCGTGCATCGACGCCGTGGGCCTGGAGGCGCACGGCTTTTTCGTCGACAACGTCGTCGACCAGATCAAGGCATCAACCTTCCTTGGCACCGATCGCATTCATTCGATCCGCCAGGCAATCGTTGCCTGCCGCAAGGGCGGCCGCGTCTCGATGCCGGCGGTCTATGGCGGTATCGTCGATAAATTCCCGCTTGGTGCCTTCATGGAAAAAGGCCTGACGATGAAGACCGGCCAGACCCATGTGCAGCGTTACCTACCTGCGCTGCTGGCTGCGATCATCGATGGCAAGATCGATACGACCTTCCTGATAAGCCACCTCCTGCCACTCGAGCAGGCCGCCGAGGGCTACAAGATTTTCCACGACAACCAGAATGAGGCCACAAAGGTTGTGCTGAAACCCGGCATGGTCTCGGTCTGACAGGAGAACGAACAATGACCGAGAAATTTGCAATCATAACCGGCGCGTCGACCGGGATCGGTTTTGAACTTGCCCATCTCGCGGTCGACAACGGCTATGAACTGCTGGTCGTTGCCGACGAAGCCCTGATCAACGATGCCGCCGCCGACTTCAGGCGCAAGGGGGCCGAGGTGCAGGCAATCGAGCTCGACTTGTCGACGATCGATGGCGTCGACCAGCTTCTGGCTGCCGTCGACGGCCGTCGGGTCGACTTGCTCTGCGCCAATGCCGGCCATGGCCTGGGCCACGCGTTCCTCGATCAGGACACCGACGATTGGCGCCACGTCATCGACACCAATATTACCGGAACGCTCTATCTCGTGCAGAATGTCTTGAGGGACATGATCGTCCGTGACGACGGCAAAATCCTTGTCACCGGATCGATCGCCGGGTTTATTCCGGGTAGCTTTCAGGCCGTGTATAACGGATCAAAGGCGTTCGTAGATAGCTTCACTGATGCCCTTCGCAACGAAATCAAGGAGGCCAAGGGCATTACCATCACAACGTTGATGCCGGGCCCGGTCGAAACCGAATTTTTCGAACGTGGCGATATGCTCGACACGTCGGTTGGCGCAAATCCTAGCAAATCGGACCCCGCCGACGTTGCCAAGGATGGCTGGGACGCGCTGTTTGCCGGCAAGGCCAGCGTCGTCTCAGGCTGGAAAAACAAGATTCAGGCCGCGCTTGCCCATGTCACTCCGGCAGCGATCCTTGCCGAGCAGCACCGCAAGATGGCCGAACCCGGCACGGCCAACGATTGATGACTGAAGGTTCAGGCGTGTTATAGCGACCGAAGATTGGTATTAGGATGCAGGACAAAGCGTGAAACATCAGGTTGATCGCCTCATCCTTGTTCCCGACGATATCGACCTATCGCGCTCTCCGCTCGCCGGACATCTCGGTGTCGAGACTTATGTGCTTGGCGCGTTCAACCCGGGGCTAACGCGGCTCGCCAATGGCAATTTGCTGATAATGGTGCGC
The DNA here is from genome assembly GCF_025353885.1 of Sphingomonas sp. Taxonomy (GTDB): domain Bacteria; phylum Pseudomonadota; class Alphaproteobacteria; order Sphingomonadales; family Sphingomonadaceae; genus Sphingomonas_O. Next base: position 71,052 of record NZ_JANXNX010000085.1, read on the forward strand.
GTGGCAGAGACGCTCCGTCAGCCAATCGTCGACGGCAACGTCCATGCGATTCGCTGGGAGGCTGGCAGATACCTTCGCGACGCGTGGCCGCTCGCCCTTGCCGACACCGCCGACCCGCGCAAGTTCATGCTTGATGGTGGCGGCTGGAAAGTGATGGCGCTAACGTCGCTGTCATGGCTGCTTCCGGTCGAACTCAGCCCCGATGGTCTAGAGCGCGTCGCCATCCACTACGACCGAGCCGTCGCGCCCGCTTATGATTTCCAATGCTATGGGCTTGAGGACGCGCGCATCAGCCGGGTCGATGGCAAATATCTGATGACGACCTGTTCGGTCAGCCCGGAACGTCATTCGACGACACTCTACAGTTCGGAAAATGGGCTGGACTGGCAGTTCGAGGATATCGTCCTGGATCACCAGAACAAGGACATGCTGATATTCGAAGGTTTGATCGATAAGCAGTTTTGGGCGCAAACCCGGCCGCTCGGGGACCTGTATTTTACCTATCCGCCCGGGAGCGAGTGGCGCTCGGGGCCGTCGATAAACCTTGCGGTTTCCCCCGACGCGCATTTCTGGAAGCCTTATCGTAAGCCCGGCATCCGCCCCGCCGCCGGGACCGTCGCCACTGCGCGCATGGGCGGCGGCGCACCGCCGATCCTGACTGATGAAGGCTGGCTTACGCTCTGGCATGGCGTCGAGCCCAACGGTATTGTCGGCATTTATCGCACTTACTGGTCGATCCTTGATCGCACCGATCCGAGCATCGTCGTCCGCACCCAGCAACAACCATTACTGGAAGCCAACGCTGACCTGACGCAGCCGATCGACCACCAGATGTATATCCGTGACGTCGTCTTCACGACCGGCATTGCGGATGCCAAGGACTATTATGTCGTGGCTTCGGGAGAGGCCGACCTGGCATGTCGGATCACGCATATCCATAAGGATGTATTTAGAACTTAGAGCGGCGCGCAAACCTCGGCCAACCAGACCGCGGCGTCCCCATCGAGCTGTGATCCCACGATCGCCAGCACCTGCGCATGATAGCCGTCGATCCACGCCCGCTCCGCGCCGGTCAGCATCGTGATATCCATCATGTTCCGGTCAATCGGCGCAAAGGTCAGCGTCTCGAAACCCAGCATGGTCATGTCGCCATCGGGGAAGTGACGCGTTTCGACCAGCACCAAATTCTCGATCCTGATCCCGTAAGCATCGGGTTTGTAATAGCCCGGCTCGTTCGACAGGAACATACCCGCGCGCAATGGCTCCTCGGTCCCGGCCTGCCCGCCGCCGGGCTTGGCGATCCGTTGCGGCCCCTCGTGCACCGCCAGAAAGGCACCGACGCCATGCCCGGTGCCGTGGGCGTAATCGAGACCCGCTGCCCACAGGAATTGCCGCGCAAAGCCGTCGAGCTGGCTACCGCGTGTTCCCTCCGGAAAAACCGCCGTCGCCAGGGCAATGTGACCTTTCAGCACGCGGGTAAAACGATCGCGAACGTCCGATGGGGCCGCACCCGGCCCGACCCAGATCGTCCGGGTCACGTCGGTTGTACCGTCGGCATATTGGCCGCCGGAATCGCAGAGATACACCGACGATGGCTCGATCCGTCGGTCGGTGGTTACATCGGCCTTGTAATGCATGATCGCTCCGTGCGGCCCCGCGCCCGAAATCGTATCGAAGCTGAGGTCGACCAACTTGTCCGAACCGCGCCGGAACGTCTCCAGCTGATCCGAGGCTGAAATTTCGGTCAGCCTGCCTGTGGGTGCTTCCACCGAAAGCCAATGAAGATAACGGGACAGTGCCGCACCATCACGGGCGTGGGCGTTGCGCGACCCGACCTGCTCGGCATGATTCTTGATCGCCTTGGCCAACACGGCCGGATCGCGCACTGCCACCAGTGTCGCGCCACCCTTTTCCAGCGCGTCGAATACCGCTGCCACCGCCCGCTCCGCATCGACGGCAACCCGCTGGCCTGCCAACCCCGAAAGGGCAGTCGCGAATTCGGTGCGGTCATGCAATCGCACGCCATTGCCCAAATGCCCCCGCACCGCATCGTCAATCTTGTCTGGAGCGATAAACAGGTCAGCTGTCGCATCCGCGTTAAGGATTGCAAATGCCAACCCGACCGGAGTGTGAGTCACATCTGTGCCGCGCACGTTAAACGTCCACGCAATCGAATCGAGCGCGGTCATCACCGTTGCATCAAGGCCCTCCTTGGTCAGCCAGTCGGCAATCTCGGCACGTTTGTCCGCCGACGACCGTCCCGCCAGCGCGGTCTCCTGCACCGAAATCCGCGCCTGCGACTGGACGGGCTGATCATCCCAGACGGCGTCGATCGGGTTGGCGGTCACCGGCACCAGCTCGACACCCTTGGCGTTCAGCGCGGATTTCGCCGCCGCTACCCAGTCGCGCGTGTGCAACCATGGGTCATAGCCGATCCGGCCGCCCACCGTGGCATGCTCGCGCAACCAGTCTGCGATGCTGGTCTGCGGCACGCCCATATAGGCCCAGTCGTCCCCCGACACCTGCGCGCGGACCTGCAAGGTATAGCGCCCGTCGACGAAGATCGCCGCCTGTTCGGGCAACACCACCGCCGCGCCTGCCGACCCCTTGAACCCCGTCAGCCATTCAAGTCGCTTGGCATAATCGCCGACATATTCGGACATATGCTCGTCGGTGAGAGGCACCACAAAACCGTCGAGTTTTTGCGTGGCAAGCTGGGCACGAACTGCGGAAAGGCGATCGGCGTAGGTGGACATGGCGGCGATCTTTGCTTCTTAGGGAGCGGACAACCAACATAGGTATCATTCGCCGATGACTCCACCCCTTGCCGCGCGCCGCCCGTCCACCACGATCCACCACGGCACTGCCCTGTCAGACGACTATGCCTGGCTGCGCGATCCGGGGTATCCAGAGGTAACCGATCCCGAAATCCTCGATCATCTAAAGGCCGAAAATGCCTATTTCGAGGAGCAGATGGCCCCGCATCAGCCGCTGATCGAAACGCTGTTTCGGGAGATGAAGGGCCGCATCAAGGAGGACGACGCGTCGGTTCCAGCCAAGGACGGCGCATATTTGTATTGGCGCGCGTTCGAGATGGGCGGACAATATCGCAAATGGTGGCGCAAACCCATCGCAGACGGGCCCGACGAACTCATCCTCGACGAGCCCGCACTTGCCGAAGGCCATGAATATTTCCGGGTTGGCGCAGTCTCGCTGACTGAAGACGGGCGCTTCCTCGTGTACGCGGTCGATGACGACGGGTCGGAACGTTACACCGCGCGCGTCCGCGACCTGCAGTCCGGCGAACTGCTGGCCGACACGGTTGTCGGGACGATGGGTGCGCTGGTTTGGAATGCCGATGGGTCGGCCTTCCTCTATGGCCAGGTCAACGAACAGTGGCGCGTCGATACGATCCGGCTCCACCGGATCGGCACTGCCGTTGCCGAAGACGTGAAGATATTTCACGAGGAAGACATCGGGTTTCAGTGCGGTGCAGGAATGACGCACGACCGCAAATGGATCGCGATCGCAACGGGCGACAACACCACCAGCGAAGTCCACCTTCTGCCAGCGACCGACCCGCTTGCAGAACCCATCCTCGTGCGTGCGCGCCAGGCGGGTGTGGAGTATGACGTTGAGACACATGACGACCAGTTGTTCATCGTTACCAACGACACCGACACAAACTTTCGCCTTGCGACGGCGACATTGTCCGTGCCCGCGGAATGGCGTGAACTGATCGGGCCTCGCCGCGACTTCTACCTGACCGACGTGTCATGCTTTGCCGGCTTTTTCGTCGTCGAGGGGCGTGAGAACGGCCTCGATCAGGTCGAGATCCATGATTATGCGGGCGGCCCACCCAAGCGCATCGCATTTCCTGAAACAAGCTACGCCGCCGGCCTGGACGAGAATGCCGAATACGCAACCGGCACACTGCGCTTGTCGTATGAATCGATGATCAGCCCCGACCGCGTGATGGCTTATGATGTGGCCTCCGCGACGATGACCACGCTGAAGGAGCAGATCATTCCTTCCGGGTACGACCGTGATCGCTACGCGACCGAACGACTGGAGATCGTCGCCCGCGACGGCACCCGCGTGCCAGCGTCCGTCGTCTTTGCAAAGGACTTCCCCAGGGACGGCTCTCGTCCGCTGTATCTTTACGGCTACGGCGCGTACGGCATTGCCATACCCCCGGGCTTCTCGCCGCTTCGTCTCAGCTTGCTCGATCGCGGATTTGCCTTTGCGGTCGCGCATATTCGTGGCGGCGATGACCTCGGCCAGCAGTGGCAACTCGACGGCAAGCTGGAAAAACGCTGGAATGCCTTTACCGATTTCGTCGATGTCGCGCGCGGGCTGTGCGACTTGGGCTTTACCTCTCCCGGGAAAGTCTGCGCCGCGGGCGGCTCTGCTGGCGGCGAACTGATGGGGGTCGTGATCAACACCGATCCGGACCTGTTCGGATCGGTCGCCGCGCACGTCCCGTTTGTCGATGTCCTGAATACGATGCTCGACGATACGTTGCCGCTCACGCCCGGCGAATGGCCCGAATGGGGTAATCCGATTGTCGACAAGGCGGCTTTTGATCTGATTCGGAGTTATTCGCCCTATGATAATGTATCGGCGCAGGCTTACCCGCCAATGCTGATAACCGCAGGACTGAACGACCCGCGCGTTACGTACTGGGAACCCGCAAAGTGGTGCGCCCGGCTTCGCGAACTGAAGACCGACGACAGCGTCCTGCTGTTAAAGACGAACATGGGCGCAGGCCATGGCGGTAAGTCGGGCCGCTTCGAGTCGTTGCGCGAGGCAGCGGAGGAGTTTGCGTTTTTTCTTTGGCAAATGAAGTGCGGAGAAGCACACCCGACCCCTTGAGTCATATAGTTGTCATATATCTGAAATACAGGTGTCATGCGATCAGCGTTCGGCTGTCATAATCGGCGCTTAGGAAATTAATTCTAGGTGGTCGCTTTGGATAACGAGGGATTCCAATGCTTAAGTCTCGCCTGCTGCTCGGAGCAGTAAGTTTCTCTACGCTCGTCATGACAGTTCCTGCCGTTGCCAAGCCAGCCAAACACGCTGCCGCCTCAAGCAGCGCCGCCGAGCTCAAGGCGCTGCGTGAACAGATCGAAATTCTAACTGCTCGTCTCGACGCCCAGGAAGCGGCAACGCTGCAGACGCAAAGTACGACGCGCGAAGTCCAGGCCCAGGCCGCCACAGCACAGGCCCAAGCTGAAGCGGCTACTGCAGCAACGGCGACCGTTCCTACCCAGGTCAAGACTGCCATGGCCGCAAACGCGCCAAAGGCTGCCGCTGCCGCATGGTTCAACGACACGTCGATCTCTGGTCGCATGTATTTCAATGCGTCGAACATCAATCAGCAGCTGAATGGCGCAAAGACCGCTTCGACGGGCACGGGTTTCAACATCAAGCGCTTCTATCTCGGCGTCGATCACAAGTTCGATAAGATGTTCTCGGCCAATCTGACGATGGACGTAAGCAACGTCGTCGGGCGCACGTCGAGCGGAAACTTTTCGGGCAACACAGTCGGCGTAACTCTGCCCCCCGTGGGCGCGCCAGGCGCCCCACAAACCGCCGGAGTAACGCAGAGCGACTATGGTCTGGTCGGCAAGGGCTTTTACATCAAGAAAGCCTATCTGCAGGCCAAGTTCGATCCTGCTCTCACGGTCCGCCTCGGTGCTGCCGATATGCCTTGGGTTCCTTATGTCGAGGGTATCTACGGGTATCGCCACATCGAGAACACGCTTGCCGATCGTACCAGCTTTGCAACTTCGTCCGACTGGGGCGTTCACGTTCTTGGCGACCTCGCCGACGGGATTGTTTCGTACCAGGTATCGGTTGTTGACGGCGGCACCTATCGCAACGTCAAGGTCACCAGGAGTGTCGATGTCGAAGGCCGCGTGTCGGTTGCCTACAAGGGCTTTTTTGGCGCGGTCGGCGGCTACACCGGCAAGCTCGGCAACAATGTCCAGAGCGTTACGACCACGCCCACCACATTCCGTACAGCAAGCCGGTTCGATGGCTTGATCGGATACAAGAACAAGCTGTTTACGATCGGTGGCGAATATTTCTACGCCAAGAACTACGCAAGCAGCAATACACCGAACTACATTACCTCACCAATTCTGTCCGACAAGGCCGAGGGTTACTCGGGCTTCGCTTCAGTAAACTTCATGCCCCAGTGGAGCGCGTTCGGTCGCTACGACCATCTAAAGCCTACTAAGGATGTCATCCCTGGCCGCAAGGATGACTATTTCAACGTCGGTGTCCAGTATAGCCCGGCCAAGATTGTTGACCTGGCTCTGGTCTACAAACGCGACACGGCAAACGGCGGCGTGATCAACACGTCTAACGGCAGTATTGGCGCTGCCGGTGTCAACAACCGCGGTACTTACGACGAATTCGGTCTTTTCGGCCAATTCCGCTTCTAAGATTAACTAACTGTCCACAGCGGCGATGCTGCCGCTAACAATGGGAAATATCCATGTATAAGAAATTCGTATTGGCATTTGCAGGACTGGCAGTTGCCGGTGCCGCAGTTGCAGGTGACATCGCCGGCGCTGGCGCTTCGTTCCCGGCTCCCGTCTACGCACGCTGGGCTGAAATGTATCGCGCGACGTCGGGCTCAAAGCTGAACTACCAGGCAATTGGTTCGGGTGGCGGCATCAAGCAGATCAAGGCAAAGACCGTCGATTTCGGCGCAAGCGACAAACCTTTAAAGCCTGCAGACCTCCAGGCTTCCGGCCTGTATCAGTTTCCAACGGTTGTTGGCGGCGTCGTTCCGATCATCAACCTGCCCGGCCTCGCCGCCGGTCGTATCAAGTTGACCGGCGCTCTTCTGGGCGACATCTTCCTCGGCAAGATCACCAAGTGGAACGCGCCCCAACTCCAGTCGATCAACCCACAGTTAAAGCTGCCTGGCACGCCGATCACAGTCGTCCATCGTTCGGACGGTTCGGGGACGTCGTTCCTGTTCACCAGCTATCTGGCGCTTAAGAATCCTGAATGGGCGGCCAAAGTCGGGGGCAACGATGCGGTCCAGTGGCCAGTCGGTATCGGCGGCAAGGGCAATGACGGTGTCTCGGCTTTCGTCAAGCAGACCGTCGGTTCGATCGGCTATGTTGAATATGCGTATGCCAAGCAGAACAAGGCAGCCTATGCCTTGGTCGGCAACAAGGCCAACCGTTTCCCACCACCAGTAACTGCCAGCTTCTCGGCAGCCGCTGCTGGCGCGAAATGGGCTCAGGCTCCCGGTAATTATCTCCTCCTGCTCGACCAGGCCGGTCCAAACGCTTGGCCTATCACGGGTGCCACGTTCATCCTGATCCACAGGGAGCAGACGAACGCCGAAACTGGCGCTTCGGTTTTGAAGTTCTTCGACTGGGCTTACAAGACGGGTGACGCCTCGGCTCTCGCGCTTGACTATGTCCCGCTGCCAGCAGCCGTGAAGGCGCAGATGCGTCGGCAGTGGGCGACTAACGTTATGTCGGGCGGCAAGCCTGTTTACGTAGCGAAATAAAGCGACCGGACGGCGCGGCGGAGCATTTATCTCTGCCGCCGCGCCTTTCTCGCGACAAACCATGACAGCTACCAGCCTCCCCGCCGCGCAGGTTTCCGGTTTTGCAACGAAAGCACCCGGAGCGACCAGTGAAATGCTTTTCCGCTGGGCTTGCGCTTCCGCAGCGACGCTGCTGCTCGCCACCCTTTCGGGCGTCGTCATCAGCCTCGCAATCGGGGGGTGGCCCGCGTTCCGCACCTTCGGCTTCGGCTTCCTTACCTCCACGACCTGGGATCCGGTCGGCGACGTCTACGGCGCCGCCGGTCCCATCGCCGGAACGCTCATCACGGCTTTCCTGGCATTGTTGATGGCCTTGCCGCTGGCGATGGGCGCGTCGATCTTCCTGGTGGAATTCGCTCCTGCGCGCCTCTCAAAACCGATTGCCATGGCGATCGAACTGCTCGCGGGCATCCCTTCGATCGTTTACGGCATGTGGGGCCTGTTCGTGTTTGCGCCCTGGTTCGCCGAACATGTCCAGATGCCGTTGATGATGTCCGCAACGCCGGGAAGCTGGCTCGAAAGCATCGTTCAAGGCGTCCCCAACGGCGCAAATATCTCCACCGCATCGATGATCCTGGCAATCATGATCCTGCCCTACATGGCGGCGGTTTTCCGCGAGTTGCTCCTGACGGTTCCGGCGCAAGTCCGCGAAGCTGGCTATGGTCTCGGCTGCACCCCCTTCGAAGTCATGAAGTCCGTCACGGTTCCCTATGTCGGACAAGGGATGATCGGCGTCATCATGCTCGGCCTGGGCCGCGCCCTGGGCGAGACGATGGCGGTCACCTTCATCATCGGTAACGCCCACAGCTTTCCCAAATCGATGTTCGACTCCGGTTCAACGATCGCCTCCACGATCGCCAGTGAATTCGCCGAAGCCTCCAGCGAAGCGCATATTTCAGCGCTGATCGGCCTCGGCTTCGTGCTGTTCGTGATCACCTTCATCGTCCTGGCAATTGCCCGTCTCCTCCTTGCAAGATCGAAGCACTAGAGATGGCCAAGGAATTCGGCATCGCGCGCGCGCGCAATCGACGCATCGTCAACGGTATCTTTGTCGGTGCCTGTGGCATCGCGACATTCATCGCCCTTGGCGCGCTCGTCATGATTCTCTGGTCGCTGGTTATCCAGGGCATCGGCGGACTTGATGCAAAGATCTTCACGATGAGCCAACCAGCACCGGGGTCCGAAGGCGGCCTGTCCAATGCCATTACCGGATCACTGATCATGTGCGGCCTCGGCATGGCAATTGCCTTGGTCGTCGGCATCCTCGCCGGGACATGGCTTTCGGAATATGGCGGCAAGACCCGCTACGGCCACATCGTTCGCTTTATGAACGACGTCCTGCTGTCGGCCCCGTCGATCCTGATAGGCCTGTTCGTCTATGGCGTATTGGTCGCGCCGTTCCATGGCTTCTCGGCGCTTGCCGGTGCCGTCGCACTTGCGATCCTTGCCGTCCCGGTTGTTACCCGGACAACCGAGGATATTCTCAATCTCCAGCCGAATACGCTTCGCGAGGCGGGTATGGCGCTCGGTGCAACGCGCGCGTTCGTCACGCGGAAAATCGTCTGGCGCGCGGCCGCTGCGGGACTCGTCACGGCGGGCCTTCTCGGCTTCGCCCGGATATCCGGCGAAACCGCACCATTGCTGTTCACGTCCCTCGGCAACCAGTTCTTCAGCGTAAACCTCAGTCAGCCAATGGCATCCTTGCCCACGACAATCTTCCAGTTTGCCCTGTCGGCCTATGACGACTGGCGCCGCCTCGCATGGGTCGGGGCGCTCCTCATCGCTTCGGCGGTTCTCTCAATCAATATCATTGGGCGCATATTGTCCCGGGAAAGTCACCGCTGATGAACTTCGACATCCAATCCGTGGATACGGACGAGCCCGTCATGGTCGCCCCAACCGGCGAACTGATTCTTGAGACCAGAAACCTAGATTTCTTTTACGGCAAGACCCAGTCGCTGTTCGGCATAAATCTTCCCGTCGAGCGCAACCGGATCACGGCGCTGATCGGCCCATCGGGTTGTGGCAAGTCGACGCTGTTGCGTGCGCTGAATCGCATCTACGACCTCTACCCGGGCCAGCATTCAACCGGTCGCGTATTGCTCGAGGGCGAAGACGTCCTGACCGACCGCGCCAGCATTGCCCGCCTGAAAGCGCGTGATGGCTCAACCGATGTGGTCCAGTCGAACATCGACCTCGCCCGCCTTCGTGCGCGGATCGGGATGGTGTTTCAGAAACCGACGCCGTTCCCCATGTCGATCTATGACAATGTGGCGTTCGGCGTGAAGCTGTACGAGCGCAAATCAAAGGCCGACATGGACGTTATCGTCGAACGCTCGCTGACCCGCGCGGCGCTCTGGGGTGAAGTAAAGGACAAATTGTCGGCATCGGGCCTCAGCCTGTCGGGTGGACAACAGCAGCGACTGTGTGTTGCGCGCGGGATTGCTGTTGAACCCGAAATCCTACTCCTCGACGAACCCGCTTCGGCGCTCGATCCGATCTCGACGGCAAAGCTTGAAGAAACGCTGATGGCGCTGAAGTCCGATCTGACGATCGTGATCGTGACGCACAATTTGCAACAGGCGGCACGTTTGTCGGATCATACCGGCTTCATGTTCCTCGGCAAAATGATCGAGTTCGGGCCCACGCCCGACCTTTTTTCCAATCCGCGCGTCAAGCGGACCCGCGATTATGTCACCGGCCGATTCGGTTAAGGAACATCCATATGAGTGATGACACCCGCCACACACTTCACGCGTTCGATGACGACCTCGACAGCCTCCGTGCTTCAGTCAGCAAGATGGGTGAACTGGTAGAGGCATCGATTTCCGCGGCCATGAAGGCCATCGAATCCGGAAACGCCGATGGTGCAACGCAGATCATCACCAACGATCTTGTGATCGACCAGCTCCAGCTTGGTATCGAGCGCGATATTGTTCGCTTGCTCGCAATCCGTGCGCCAATGGCCGACGATCTCCGCGACGTTGTCGCTGCGTTGAAAATCGCAAGCGTCCTCGAACGCATCGGTGATTATGCAAAGAATATTGCCCGCCGTGTTTCGGTCATTGGCGATCTCGGTGCAATCGACAGTCGCGGGATCGTAGCCAGCATGGGTAGGGCGGCATTGTCACTCGTCGTCGACGCCAATTCTGCGTTCTCGAAGCGCGATGCCGAGGCCGCCCGGGACATCGGGGAACGCGACCAACAAATTGACCAGCTATTCAACGAGCTCTCGCTTGCGCTCGTTGCACAGATGATGAAAAATCCAAAAACTATCGCTGCCTGTACGCATTTGCTGTCGGTCGCCAAGGGGCTGGAGCGCATCGGCGATCATGCCACCAATCTTGCCGAAATGGTTTATTTCGCAGCAGTCGGCACCGAGATGCCCGATCGTATTCGCTGGCCGGCTTCGGAAAGAGTCGGTTAACACCGCTCTTTCGCTTTAGAAGGAAGGCATCAGAAAAAGCCTTCCCCGCCGCAGCGGGCGAGGGCGACTCCTAGCGCTCGTGCGTTTTCGCCAAGGCGATCCCAGCCAGGTTTTGCGACCGTGCAATCTTGCGAATACGCGGCCACTCGCGGTCGCCCACCTTCGCTGCGAAGGCATCAAAATGCCGCTGCATGTTCGCGCCACGGCATTTCGCCACGCGCAAAGCCTGCGCCACGACGATCGCCGAATCTCCGAGCAATACGAAGTCATCCGCCCCTGAATCCAGGGCCACATCCACAGCGAGTATCAGCGCAACCCACTCGGCATCGCAGTTCGTGCCCAGCCCGAGGTCTGTCAAAATATGCACCGTCCCCGCGGTAACGACGGCCGCCTCCATCTTGCCGGGATTGGGACGACACCCTCCATCGAAATAGACTTTTCGGCGGCGGGCAGTCACCACCCCTCGATCAACGACCGCAATTCAACGAGACTCGGCGCCGCAAGCAGTATCCCGAAAGCCACGTCAAACGTCCGCACCGCCCTGACGCGCTGTCCCCGCCGATGGTTCCTGACATCGATCAGTGTCATGACGAGTATCGACAGCCCACAAAACGCGGCGACCGCTAACGCAAGGGCCAATGGTGCGACCATCAGCCGTTCAAACGAAGCCCCACCGAACACGCCGTGGATCGCCCAGAGCAAAAGCGCCGCTCCCGCCGCCACCGTGCCGGTTCCCGTCGCTCGTTTTAGTGTCCAGGCCCAGATGAGCTGCATTTCCGCTCTGTGGCGCATCCCACGATCCGGCGCATCAAGTTTCCGGTGGCGAAGAGAAGAAAGCTTACTTAACTCGAGGGTATCAACAGGGAAATCAGACATGAGAATCGAATTCCTCGGAGCTCTCGCGCTCGTCACAATTACCGTTTCTCCGGCGACAGCTGGAACCGAACAGTTTTCAGTCATCTCGGGTGGCAAGAAGGTTGGTCACCTCACCGCCAGCAGGACGGGCAACAAAATCGTCATCGACTATGACGTGAAGAACAACGGGCGCGGGCCAACGATCGCGGAAACGGTCAGCGTCGATCTCCGGGGTTTGCCGACCGCATGGACCGTTACCGGCACGACGACTTTCGGCAGCAAGGTCAACGAACAATTCGCTCTTTCCCGCAACACGGCCAGCTGGAATGACTCGACCGGCAAAAGCAGCGTTACGGTCCGCGAACCCAGCCTCTACATCGCGCAGGGAGCCAGTCCTTACGCGTCGGGCCTCTATGCCAGCGCGCTGCTGAAAGACCCCGACATGGCGATGGCTGCGCTTCCCGGTGGTGTCATTCGACTCGAAAAAGGTGAGGCCGTCGCAATTGCGGGAACGACCGGCACGCTGGCGGCGACCGCCTATACGATCAGCGGGGTCGACCTGACCCCGGACACGGTCCTGCTCGATGGCCGGGGAGCGATGGTCGGATATGTCACGCCCGATTTCATCATGATCCGCGCTGGTTTCGAAGGCGAGGAGAAGCGCCTGCGCGGGTTGGCCGCCAAATGGTCGACCGACCGCTATGTCGCTATCCAGCAACAGGTGGCGCATAACTACGTCGGCCCCGTTCGCATTAGGAACGTCCGCATCTTCGATCCCGTAACCTCTGCCCTCACCGCGGCCATGTCGGTGATCGTCCGGGGCAAGGAGATTGTGGCAGTTGAATCTCTGGACAGTCCCGCCACACCGGGCGAAGTGACGATTGATGGCGCGGGTGGCACGCTGATAGCGGGCATGGTCGAGGCGCACGGCCACCTTGGTCAGGACGATGCCTTGCTGAACCTGATGGCGGGCATCACCATTGTGCGTGACATGGGCAACGATAATGCCGTGCTCGACACACTGATCGACAGCATGGACAGTGGCACGATCGGGGGGCCGCACGTCGTTCGCAGCGGCTTTATCGAGGGCAAAAGCCCGTTCAGCGCCAACAATGGTATCCTTGTGGACAGCCAGTCTGCCGCCATCGACGCCGTTCGCTGGTATGGCGCGCGCGGCTATTGGCAGATCAAGATTTATAACAGCATGAACCCCGCCTGGGTGCCGGCGATGGTTGCCGAAGCCCATAAGCTGGGGATGCGCGTCGCCGGACATGTTCCCGCTTTTTCGACTGCCGACGCCATGATCGCGGCGGGGTATGACGAGATGACTCACATCAACCAGTTCATGCTCGGCTGGGTTTTGAAACCTGGCGAGGACACGCGAACTTTGTTTCGCCTGACCGCCCTCCGTCGCCTGCCCATGCTCGACCTGGCCAGCGCGCCGGTCCAGCACACCATTCAGTCAATGGTGGACGGTCATAAGGCGATCGATCCCACCGTCGGCATCCATGAGCAGCTGACCCAGAACCGCGATGGCATCGTCCCGCCGGGAGACGTCGACTTCTTTGACCACATGCCTATCGGGTATCAGCGCAGTGCCAAAAAAGCATTGATCGATGTGTCGGCCCCGGGTGACGACGCCGCCTATCGTGGTGCCTTTGAAAAGATCATGGCCACCATCGCGATGCTCCACAAACGTGGCGTGTTCATCGTTTTCGGCACCGATACTGGCGGATCCTTTAGCTATCATCGCGAGCTTGAGCTTTACCAGAAAGCCGGCATGACCCCCCGCGAAATCCTGAAGCGTGCAACCTATGAGAGCACGCAATACCTGGGCATGGACCAGCGCATGGGGTCGATTGCCAAGGGCAAGCTTGCTGATTTCTTCCTGGTTCCCGGCGACCCCACGAACGACCTGAAAGCGATCAAAACAATCCGGATGGTCGTAAAGGACGGCACGTTTTACTACCCGACCGAAGTCTATCCGAAGTTTGGTATCAAACCGTTTACCACCGTCCCGGCGATCACTATGCCCCGGCCGCTCAGGTAAACCGCCGCACCACCGCACGTTCCAGCGTTCGGTCGGCCAGCGAATAGTAAAGGTGGGAACAGTCCCCGGCCTCCACCACGGAAGCTGCGAATGCGATGTCGGCCGCCGCCCGCTCCAACTGCGGCGGCGGCACGATCAGCGGCTCGATACAGCGGTCGACAACAGCGGTGCAGTCCCGGTCGAACGCAACCCACCCGATCCGCCAGCGCGCATCCTGGGTGGCGCCGTTATAGAACATCACCGGCACATCGGGGTTGCTGGTCAGCATCGGTCCGGTCGACAAGTGCCATGAGTCCCACTCCCCCGCGCGCGGCCCGAAGGGGGCCGGCTGCTCCACCCACGGCCCCGCGACATCGGTCCCGATTGCCAGCCCGATCAACGACGCCTGGTCCCGCGCAAATTCATAGAACAGTCGCCAGCGCCCGTCCGCCGTCCGCTCGATCGTCGCCTCCTTGGTATTACCCTCGGTCTTGGACGACGCCAACGCCACGCCCTTCTTGACCAGCGACCGCAAGTCCGACCCTTCGGCATACAGCATCTGCCCCGACGACCGCGTCGCATCGACCCCGGTGTAATAAACCACCCAGCGCCCATCGATCAGCACCGGCGTCGGGTCTTCGCACCCGCCGATGTCCAGCGCGTCGGGCCCCGGCACCAGCACCGGCGCATCGTCCATAGTAAAGCTCAGCCCGTCTGCGCTCTCGCCATACCAGATCGTGCCCGTATCCTGCTCCGCTGATCCCGCCCGCGGCACCGCCCGCACCAGGATAGCAAACCGCCCGCCATCGAGCTGCCAGACATAGGGGCTCATCAAATCCCGCGTCGCCAGCACACCGCTCGCAACCAAGGTCACCGCGTCGATCGCCTCGACATTGAAATCCAGCGCCATCGCCTAAGCCCTCCCCAATCTACGCCCCTTGGGCCAGCACCAGCGACAGGCCGCCATCGATCGTCACGGTCGTCCCGGTAATATAGGTGGCAGCCGGTGACGCGAGGTATACGGCCAGTGCCGCCACCTCCTCCGCCGTCCCCGCGCGCTTCACCGGAATCGCCGCTTCCAGCATCGCGCGATACGCCGCATCCGCCTGCGCCTTGGCATTCATCGGGGTCAGGATCATGCCCGGCGCAATTGCGTTCACCGTGATCCCGGCCCCCGCACATTCCAGCGCCATCGTCTCGGTCAGCTTTTTCAGTCCACCCTTTGCCGAACAATAATCCGCCGCTCCCACGCGGACATCCTCGGCATGGATCGACGATATGTTGATGATGCAGCCCGGTCCGCCCGCCTTCACCCGCTCACGCACGAACCGGCGCGAAGTCAGGAACGGTCCGGTCAGGTCACTCCCGATCAACCGCTGCCACTGCGCCAGCGTCATGTCCGCAACCGTCACTCCCGACTGGTTCAGCCCCGCCGAGTTCACCAGAACCGTCGGCACGCCCAGCGCCCCGATCACTTTATCGAACGCCGCTTCGACCGCGCCCTCATCGGCAACATCGGCCCGCACCGCGACCGCGCGACCACCCGCCGCCGTCACCACGGCCACCGTACTGTTCGCGGCATCAATGTCGTGAAAGTAGAGCACGGCGACATCATGGCCAGCCGCCG
This sequence comes from Sphingomonas sp., assembly GCF_025353885.1. GTDB lineage: Bacteria > Pseudomonadota > Alphaproteobacteria > Sphingomonadales > Sphingomonadaceae > Sphingomonas_O. Next base: position 86,569 of record NZ_JANXNX010000085.1, read on the forward strand.
CAAGAGCACCCGCGCACGCAGCGCCGATGCCCGATTCAGCACCCGTGACGAATGCTATTGGTCGAAAACTCGGGGACTCACTCATAGCTTCGTCTTTCGCAAACGATGGGCGACGTGGCTGGTCCCTCCACCACGTCGCCCGATTTCAAATCGGTATCAAGCCGATGTTAGCGGCACCGTACCTGGCTATTGTTCTGGTCAACCGCGCGGCCCGCAAGTGCGCCGATCCCGGCACCCAGCAACGTGCCCACCGTGCGCGAACGCCCGCCGTCGATCACATTGCCCAACACGCCGCCACCAACCGCGCCGACGATTAGGCCGGTCGTGCCATCATTGCGCTTGCAATAATATTTGCCGTCATTGCCCCGATAAACGCGGTCATCCGACGCCAGCACGCGTTCCTGATAATTCGGTCCATCGCGGTAATAACGCGATGGCTCATAATTGGTCTCGACCCGCTCGTCGCTGTAATAGCCGCGCGGATCGGGTCGATAGTTCTGATCGCGATAGCCATTGCCGCGAGAGTTGCGCGCAGCAACATAACGGTCCACTTCGGCCCTATATGACTGATATTCATTATCGTAGCGACGCTGTGCCGCATTGAAGCGCGCATCGTCCTGCGAACTCTGTGCTAGAACGGGCGTCGCCAGTGAAAGGCAAGACGTCGCGGCAATCACGGCCAGACGGGTAAATCGGTTCATTTCAAATATCCTGTCCTGTTACGTTAGCAGAACGGCGGTGATGGCGGATTGTTGCATAACCCGCGATGTATGAAATGTTGCCGATTGTTCAGAAAGCGATGCCTTTCGCGTTACGGACAAGGGCGCCGCTTGCGCACGCGCCCTTGTCGCTTTTCATCAAATTAGAACTTGACCGAAGCCTCGATACCAAATGTCCTCGGGGCGTTGAAATTGCCGTAGTCGCCGAGGACGTTGTTGATACTACCCGATGTGACGCTGGTCGTCGGCGCGCCGGGAAGGCTGTTCGACGGATCGCGGCGGAAGATATATTGATAGTCGAACAGGTTCCGACCCCAGACCGAGAGCGTCAGGCGGCTGCCGCCGAGTCCGCCCGAAATGTCGGCCAGCGCGACGCGCCCGTTGACGATGAACGACGAGTCCGCCTTGGTCTCGAACTGATCGAACGCCTGCGTCGCCTGGGCGTAGTTGGCATCAACGTGCAACCGCAGCTGCGTACCATTGTCGTTGACCGGAACCGAATAATCAATCGCGCCACTCGCCGCATTGCGCGGAGTAAAGACGATGTAGAAGTTCTGATAGACATTCGTCTGGTTCACGCCAGGTGCAGGCAAAGCAACCGTGTTGGTGTTAGTGATCAAGACCGGCGGAATCTTGGTGTAAGTGTAGGCGTATGACCCCGTCAGCGTCAGACCTTCGACCGGGTTGATCGTCAAATCGGCCTCGATTCCGCGGATCTTGGTGATACCGGGCGCATTGATCGTCTTCAGAATGTTAATGTTGGAGTTCGTCGCCGTGTCGGTCTGGATCGAGCTGATGTCGACCTGGCTGTTCTTGCGGTCCATGATGTAGGCCGCGACGTTCAGGCGCGCTTTATGGTCGAAGAAGTCGGACTTGAACCCGATTTCGTAAGACTTGATGTCCTCAGGGTTGAACGGCTGATAATTCGCGGTGCGTGAGCTCGCGCCACCGGCACGGTAACCTGTCGCATATTTGGCATAGAGGTGAACTGTCTGGCTCGCATCGAATGCGATCGTCGCAGTCGGGTTAAAGCGGTCCCAGGTCTTATCCAGCGGTGCATAGCCATTATTGGTCGCGACCGTCGGATTTGTGTCATAATTCACGTTTCGGAAGTAGTGTAGCACTCCCCGCTTCTTGTCGTGGGTATAACGCCCACCGACCGTCAGGTGGATAGCATCGGTCGCGTTCCAGGTAGCCTGCCCGTAAGCCGCGTAGCTTTTCGAATAGACTTCCGAAGCACGGTCGACCGAGCAACCATTGACGGCTTGGCCAACAAACAGCGGCGTGCTGGCAGTGCAGAAGGCAATCGGCACGTAGCTGTAGCTCGAAACGGTGGGCACGCCGCCGACAGGTGTCGTGGTATTGGCAACGATGCCAATCGAGTTCGGTGTAGCCGCGTTGTCGCTCACATGCTCATTGAAATAATAGAGGCCAGCGACGTAATCGACCGGACCAACCGTTCCGACAGCCTGGAATTCCTGGCTGAACTGGTTCTGGTGGAGATCAGCCAAGCTGTAACGGCTGAAACCACAGGGTGCCGCCGGAGTACAGGTAGTCGGGTTGGTCGCGCCGATCGCGGGGAGCGTGACGACGGGGACACGGTGCGCGCCGCCCGAGTTGTCCCACTGCGTTGCATTCACACCGCGCCACGCGGTGATCGAACGCAATTCGAGCTCAGGCGAAACCTTGTACTTGAGCGAGTTCGTAAAGCCGTGAGTCTTGTCGACGCTTGGCTGCTGCGGGACGCCGATATCGGCATCATTCATGCGGCTGGTCCCGTTGACGACAACACCTGGGAGGATCGGCTTAACCGTACCGGTGATCGTCGTGTAGGCGGTGCCGGGTAGATAGCAGAACGGAGCGGCGGACTGTGCGCCTGCGACGCAGCCGTTCGGATTGACATTCAGCAGCTGGCTGTAAAACGGCGTGTTCTTGTCTTGTGCGACGTCGTACGAGAAATCCTCGGTGATTTCGCTCGTCGGCTGCCAGCGCACGGCAGCGCGGAAGCCCTGGCGATCGAAATAGTTCCAGCCGGTCGAGCCGGGATATGGGTCTTTGGTAGTGGCGTTTTGATATTGCTTCACGCCGTCGAGCTTGATGCTGAAACCCTTGTATTCAGGAAGGTCCAGGTGGATTTCGCCGTTGTAGGCACCGTAGTTGCCGGTACCGGCGCTCGCACGACCACCGAATTCACCGCTTGGGGCGCGTGTCACGATGCTGAGCGCGCCGCCTTCGGTGTTGCGACCGAACAACGTACCCTGCGGACCCTTCAGAACTTCGATCCGTTCGACGTCGAACAGAGCGGCGTTCAGGCCATGCTGGCGCCCCAGATAAACCCCGTCGATATAGATGCCGACGCCTTGTTCACGCGCGGGCTGGTTGGCATCGAGCGGCACGATGCCGCGAATGCCGACGGTCAGCGCGGACTGCCGCGCTTCGAAGGTCGCGACACGAAGCGATGGAACCGCGCCATCGGCCAGGTCATAAAGGCTCTGAACGTGCCGATCCTGAAGTGCCTGCGTGCTGAGCACGTTGATAGCGATAGGGGTTTGCTGCAAATTTGTTTCACGCTTGGTCGCGGTGACCACGAT
>NZ_JANXNX010000018.1 GCF_025353885.1 Sphingomonas sp.
GCGCGTTCCGCGCGGGCAGCCGCAAACCCACGGTCGCTTTCGAGAAAGCTGGCTAGCATGGCCGGGACGAGGTCTTCCACCCGAACCTGCTCACCATAGGCTTCCGCGTACATCACGACGTATTCGGTCAGAGCCTGGTAAAGGTCGGGAAGCACATGAAGCGCCAGTTTGACCGGAACCCGGTCGGGCAAACGGGCAAGTTTGAGGGTAGGCATCATATTCTCCTATTCGTGCCATGGAGCTAGTATCAGATCGCGGTGAACGACAAGCCGCACAGGCGCGCCAGGTCGGATCGTGATCGTCGGCTGAATCTGAAGGTTGCGCGAGGTGATCTGGTCGCCGGCACGCGAGACATTCTGCTGGGTAGATTCCCGGATCGCCTGGACGAGGTCACTTTCGCCGGTGAACGTCAGCCCCGAGCCGACGCCGAGGATTGTCGACATCACCACGCCTTTCAGAAGCGTCCAGCTGTGGAAATCAACCTTATCGGCCAGACCAGCATAGCCCGATGCATCGCTCGCGGGCACGTTATCGATGGCGAGCGAGCTACCGTTCGGCATGACAATGCGCTGCCAGACAACGAGCGCCCGGCGCTGGCCGAACGCAACGACGCTGTCATAGCTCCCGATCAGCCTTGCCCCTTGCGGGATCAGCAAGATCTGTCCGGTGGCGCTGTCATAAACGCGTTCGGTCACCTGCGCCGTCACTAGCCCGGGCAAATCTGACCGCAAACCGGTGATCAGACTGGCGGCAACGACGCTGCCGGCGGACAGCGTATAAGGCGATAGGGGCGCTGTAAGCGCATGCGGATTGACGTCCCCGCCCCGATCGCTTGCACCGACGAAATCGGCCTTGCGCTGCTGGGCATTGGGATCGTGATCTGCGTCGATTGCGATCTTAGCGGGTTGGCCTGCGCCAGCAGATGCTGTCGACGTCGGCGTTGTCGCTTCGGCCGCGCGAGTGCCATTCTGGGTTGTGATCATGACGGCGGACGTCCGCGCCGACATTTGCGCGGCCATCAGTCTTTGACGTTCGGTTTCGGCCGCCTGATCGGCCTGCGACGGCATGGTCGTTTGCAGAGGCGCCATGCCGTCGAGACCGCGCTCATGATCGAGGATCGGCTTGCCGAGATCGCCCGGCAGCGCCGGGCCGAGCTTTGGCACCTTATCATAGGTTGCCGCGAGACCGGCGAGTGCCTCTGACGTGCCCTTGGCATCGACATCGCCACGATCGGCAGTCGTCACCAGCGACGGCGTATGGTGCGACAGTGCTATCCACGCGACACACGCAATAAACAGCGCAGTACCACCACTGGCGCCAATGATCGCACTGCGCTTGAATCGTTCGACCTTCGCCGGTTGACCGCGCAAGTTCGCCAGTTCGGCGTCCATTTTCGGCGGCGACTTTGGCTCGTCCTGCTTTTTCTCGCCTGGTTGCGTTTCGACTGTTGCGGACTTGTCATCGACAGACGGAACCGGGCCCTTGGGACCATCGGGTTTTTGCGCGTTGGTCATGACGCCCTCCGCTTGCCGCGCCGCCGGTCGCCAGCATTGTTATCGCGGCTGATCGTAACGATCTGCTGGTGCCTGGTGCCGAGCCGCAGTTCGGCGACATCGAACAGCCGGTCGACGACATAATAGGTGCCGCTGACCCGATAGTTGACAAGCTCGGCCTCACCCTTGCTCCCACGAATGAACAGTGGTGGCGCTTCGCCAACAGTCAGGCTGGCTGGAAAGGCGATGAAGGTCTGGCGTCCGTCATCGAAGGCTCGGATCGGTCGCCAGGCAGGATTGTCGCCCGAGATCGTATAGCCGAACCGCAGATTCTGGACCGAGAGACCCGTGCTCACCGATACCCGTTCGGCGGTGCCATCGCGGTTGCCGCGAAGCGCGAGCAACGAATTTTCCGGATAGGTCCAGGAGATCGCCGACATCGAGGTCGCCGCCGTGCTTTCGAGTTGGAGATGATAGGTGCGGCGATCGGTCGCGATGACGAGATTGGTCTTGAGGCCCGCCGCCGAAGGCTTGATCAGGATGTGGGTGCGCTTGTCGCCCCCTGCCCCGCTCGTCGTATCGCCGACGATCCAGCGGACGGTGTCTCCCGCCGCCACTGACACCAGTGCTTCGCCGGGCTGCAACGCGATATCGCCAACGCGCTCGGGTGCGGCAAACAGTCGATACAGCGCGCCCTCGCTCCAAGGGTAGACCTGGACGGCATTGCTGTAACCGCTGGCCTTGGGCTCCATCAGCGCCGCACGATTGGCGGCATCGACGCGGCCCGCCGATGGATTAGACCGACGATGCCGGATGGCATGCCGCTGGACCGTTGGTGGGACGACGGACAAAATGCTGACAACGGGAACGGGCATGACTGGCGCTTTGGCAACCGGGCTACCGAGGGCCGCTGCCGATTTACTCGTCACCGGCGCTGGTTTCGGCGCGGTTTGCGCGAAGCCCGCCGAGGCCAGCATCGCGAACGCCGACGGTATCAGATATATTCTCATGGCTGTGACCTTTCTGGCAATGTGGGCACCGATGACCCGTTGGCGTTGAGGTTGGGATCGAGCGGCGACCCGGCAGGCACAGTGGCGGGTGCTGCCGCGGGCGGAGGTGAGGGCGCAACGACCGGTGCCACCGGCGCGGGCGTTTCGAGCTCGCGACTCCAGTCGATCGCATCGACATAGAGACCGAGCGGGTTCTTGCGCAGCGTCTCGGCCGAGCGTGGGCTTCGCACGATAATCGTGACGAGCGCGGTCCAGTGCGCGGAGGAGGCAAGGCTGCCGCGCTCGTAACTCGTCTCGATCCATTTCACCTGGAACGATCGATCGGATGCGCGGATGACGCTGGTCACCTGAACCGACACGGTGCGCTCGCCGATGTTGGCAAAGGGATCGGCGCTGCTGGCATATTCGCTGAGGAACAGGCTGCCACGCGGTGTCGCGAAATCATACGCCGACACCCAGTTCTCGCGCATGACTACGGAATCGAGCATGATCGCCCGGATGTTCGTGATGAAGCGGCCGAGGTGCCAGGCAATCTGCGGATCGGTCGGCTGAAAATCGGCAGAGGCTGGGGCCAGTGCCAGTGTTTCGCCGAGCTTGTCGACCTCGACGACATAGGGTGTCACCCGGCTCTGCAGCGATTGCCAGATCAGCCCGCCCGATAGACCAGTCGAGAGCAGCAAGCCGCCCAATGCCATGATCCGCCAGTTGCGCGCCTGGACCCGGGCCGAGCCGATGCGGTCGTCCCACATCTGGCCGGCGCGCTGGAAGGGCGTCTCGGGTTCGGGAGTTCGTCCGTAGCGCTGGACGGCGCGTTTGAAGGCCATCGGGTCAATCCTCTCTTTCGCTGATGTCGGGGGTTGCGGATGCGCCGCCACGGTCGCCCTCCTTGACGGCATGATAGGCGACCTGGCGATTGTGACGGGCTGCCTGTTCGGCGCGCAATTGCTGCGCCCAGACGGGCGGGCCGTCGCCTGTGGGTGATACACCCGTCGTTGCCGACAATGGCGATGACGATCCGGCGTCGAACGCGGCCTGACGGCCGCGCGCTGCGGCTTCGCCGAGGCCAAGCGCATTGCCGACCGCGCTCGATGCGGTATCGCGCGCTGCACTGGCAACGCCGCCGAGCCCTGCCCCGACACTCGTCGAGCCAGCGGTTTCCTGACCGAGCGTGTACGCAGTCGAAGCCGCCGATCCCATCGACGTCCCCGCTCGGATGGCACCGAGACCGGCGCTGCCTGCGCTGCGGGCGAGGCCTGACACAGCCCCTGCCCCGATCGCAGCGCCAGCGGCGACGCCGCCAACGGTGCCGATGGCAGCGCCCGCACCAAGTTGCGGGGCGCCGGCGACGAGCCCCGAGGCGATACCGGGCCCGAAGATGCCGAGCCCGAACAGGGTAAGGCTTGCAAGCACGAGGCTCATGGCCTGGCCGATGTCGGGCTCCTGCCCGCCGAGCGCGCCGGTGAATTGCGCAAAGAAGCTCGAGCCGATGCCGACGATAACGGCCAAGACCATGACCTTGATGCCTGACGACACGACATTGCCAAGCACGCGTTCGGCGAGGAACGATGTCCGGTTCCACAGCGAGAACGGGATCAGCACGAAGCCGGCCAGCGTCGTCAGCTTGGACTCGATGATGGTGATGAACAGCTGGATCGCAAGGATGAAGAAGGCGGCGATGACGATCACCCAGGCGATCAGCAGCACCGCGATCATCAGGAAATTATCGAAGAAGCTGGTGAAGCCGGTCAGTTGAGACGCCTGCTGCAGCAGTGGCCACGCCGCTTGGAACCCAGTGCCGGCGAGCTTGCCGGGTTTCAGCAGATCGGCAGCGCTCAGCGCGCCGCCGCCCGCTTTCAGCCCCAGCCCGGCGAACGACTGGAAGATGATGTTGGCGAGGGCTGCGAACTGCGTGATGATGAAGGCGAAGGCACCGACGTAAAGGATCTTTTTCAGAAAGCGCCCGATAACATCGTCCTCGCCGCCGAGCGCCCAGAACAGACCTGCAAGCGTGATGTCAATGCCGATGAGTACGGTGGTCAGGAAACCGACGTCACCGCCGATTAGCCCGAAGCCGCTGTCGATGTAGCGGCCAAAACTGTCCATGAAGCCGTCGATGACGTTGAGATCGTTCAAGTGGAATTGTCCTCGTTGGGTAAAAACCGCGGGGTACCCGAATGGCGATGACACCCCGTGGCCGGCGGCGGCGCAGAGGAACTAGTTCCGCGCATTCGCCAGAACCGGCCCTGCCTATCTGGGCGTATAGGCCGTGCCGGAACCGAGAAATTTGGTCGTGGCGGCGCGCGCATCCTCGCCCGCCTGAAGCTGACGCGCGCGCTCGATCGCCTCGCTGCGATACTGTGCGGCCATCAGCGTCTGCAGCTGGAACTGCTGCTTTGCGGTCAGCGCCAACAACTGGTTGGTCGCCTGTTGCGCCTGCAGCGCACCATCGGCATTCTGGCTGCGATTAACGATGTCGTTCATGGTCTGCGCATCGCTCTGGACGTTGGTGACGACCTGCGACTGAACGCTCATCGACTGGCGAAAGCCGGCCATCGCGGCATCGTAGCGCTGCCGAGCATCGACGACGCGCTGACCGGTCAATGTCAGTAGGTTGGACAGCCCCGGGAACAGCGCGCGCGCCTGCGCATCGGCCTGGCTGACGCTGAAGGTGACATTGGTGGCTCGGTTCATCAGCGTGTCGATCGACTGCAACGCCTGGGTCAGCTGCTGGATCTGCGGAAAACCGATCCGTGTCAGGTTGCGCGCCTGATTGCTGAGCATGGTCGCTTCGTTCTGCAATGACCGGATCTGATTGTTGATCTGTTGCAGCGTGCGGGCGGCGATCAGCAGGTTCTGGGCATAATTGCTCGGATCGAACACCGGCAGCGCAGCGATCGCCGGGATCGGCCCGGCGGTGACGCCAATCGATATCGAGGCAAGTAAGGCGAGCGCATAGTTCCGGGTCATTGGTCGTTTCCTTTGATTGAGGGGGTGCTGCGAGGCCCAGCGCATGATGTGCACCGCCCATGGCGAGCACCGCGGCGCGGGCCGACAGACCTTTGTCGAAGATGAAGATGCGGTTTCGCGGATAACGTCGGAACTGGAGCGCCAGCATCGCCAGCAGCACCGATTTGCCCGCGCCCGTCGGCCCGACGATGAGCATATGGCCAACGTCGCCGACATGGGTCGACAGCCGAAACGGCGTCGAGCCGCAGGTTTCGGCATAGAGCAGCGGCGGGCCGTCGAGATGTGCGTTCCCGACCGGTCCGGCCCAGACCGAAGACAGCGGCATCAGATGGGCAAGATTGAGCGTGTGGACGAGCGGTTGGCGGACATTGGCGTAAACATGCCCCGGCAGTGACATGCGCGGCCAGAAGTGCTGTCTGATCGGGGCGCAACGCATCGATCGCACCGAGCTGCGAAGCGACAGAGTCCTGCAAGAGCACCGAGGGACACTGGCCCTCGTAATTGCCGAGATTGGGGCGATGCTGCCGATAGCCCACCAGGCCGGCCAGTTCTGGTGAAAAGTGACGCGCGATGGCGGGCGGATAGGCGAGCCACTGATTTTCATAGGGTTTGAGCCAGCCGAGCGCATAGCTGACGATAATGGCGCGGCGGCTGGTGCGACATACGTTGGCACCCGCACCGTGAAGCGTCGACCCCAGAAATATGATCGCATCGCCTGGATCGCATGCAGCAACGATGGGCGCCGCCCCCGGGGGGTCCTCGTTGACAGCCATAGCGCCGTGGCTTCCGGGCCAGATAAGCGTGGCCCCATTTTCGGCGCGGAAAGGATCGAGCGGCCAGATCACGTTGATCAGATATTCGCGGACGCCAATATCGCCACACCACATATCCTGATCCCGGTGCGCCATCTGCGCAAGCGCGCCCGGGTGGACTTCTATGGCCTGCGTCAGGTTGAGCTGAATGGTGTCGCACCACGGCCCGAGCACGGTTTGCGCTATGGCGAGAACCGTGGGATGCAGGACGAGATCGGAGACGGAAGGCGACCGCGTCAGCAGCCGTCCGAACCGTTTTGTCCGGCTTCCGTAAAAATCGCCCGAACAGAATGGTGTCTTCTCGAACTGCGAAAAAAGGTCGGCGCTAACGGCCTTTATCGCCCGATCCGAAACGAGCGATCGATGGATGGAAAAACCATCATACAAAAGTCGATCGACGTCCGGATTGGCTTGCGTTGCACATGCCGTCTGAACCTCAGGATTTGCCATGATACGCTCCTCAGTCAGCAAGTTGCATGAAAGCGGTGCACTCTTCGTAGACCCCGGTCTGCTTCAGCCTCCCGATCGTGTCCGCAGCAATATCGATGCGGATGGCGCACAACTGGCCACATTTGTAACGGAGCGGAAGACCAAGCGGCGCGCAGTCCCAGCCGAATCCGAGTATCTGGCTGGTCCAGGCCATGTCGGCAACGCCCGTGTAGGTGACGATCTCATTGTCCCGAGCATATTGAGCAAGCGCAGTAACGAGCCTGTTGCGGTACAGGCGGCGTTCCGGTGCCCGCATGTCGCGTGAAAGACAGAAACGGGTGATTTCGAAGACGGACGGTCCCGATGGCAGTTCGCCTTCGCACAGTTCGGGGAAAAGGGTATCGAGGATGCCCGGTCGGATCGTCGGCAGCAGCCGCGCTGAGGCGCGGTGACGACCGTCGGGATCGGCCAGAATGAGATAAGAGGCATGCGGATTGTCGAAATGGTCGATCTCGTATCGACCGGCGAGCGCTGGGATGTCCCATTTCAGCAGATCGATGAACACGCTCTTGCGCGCTTCGAACATCGCGCGGAGTACGACATGCTCCTGTTCGCGGTTGGCACCGTTGACGACCGAAATCATTGGATGTCCTCCTAAAATGAAGAGGACGCCTATTGATCACGCAAACCTCTCTGCAGCTACACCAAGAACTGGGGGTGTTAGAGGCCGATGATCTCATGTACGCTTATGGTTCCATCCGCAATAGCTCGAACCGCAAGCAGAATGCGGTTCGAAGTTCCATAACGCTGACGCGCCTCGCGGACATGACCCGTGGCCGTGCCATGGCTGATTGCCAGGATGATCGCGATTTCCCAGTCCGATTTGCCGCGCGCAACCAGCATGACGACTTCGCGCTGCCGGGGCGTAAGCGCAGGAGCGACCCTTGCTATTCGCGTGTTTGTGAGCGCGCACGGTTTATCGAAAGCCAGCAGGCCGAGGACTTGCGCGGCTGGAATGTTATCATCCGAAATCGCACATTCCGGGGTTGTCGCAAACGTGCACGACCCGAGCAACTGACCGGGAATGTTAGAGGGAACGGTGAAACCGTCACCGATGCCATGAGCCAACGCGGCATCAAGGATCGCCTGGTCCTTGGCGGCGAACGGAAGCAGCGTGCGCGCCTCGCTCCAGCGAAATCCTCGCGAGAGCTTGTGGCTGGCACGATGGACGGGATCGGAAATACCGAGACCATGTGCATCGAACCAGACCTCCCAGGCATGGGGGTAGTTATGAATGCGAACGGTGCCTGAGGGTTTGTTCGCAAAATCGACATGATGAGTCAGCGCAAAGTAGCGACATCCCAGTGTCACGGTTATCGCGCCGAGGACCACGGCAAGCGAGTCGAAATCAGTCACCAGACCAATGCGTCGGGCGAACTCATTGATATCAGCGATCGCAATCATCGCAAATACTGCGAACTTGCCAGTGTTGCCTCATAGACACCGGCCGCCGCCCCTGGTCACGCGCCAAGCACTTCGGTTCTCACGCCGCCTCAGCACGTGCGATAACAGCATTGTCCGAAAGTCCCAGGTCAAGACAATCCGCCAGTGCCTGCACTTTCAATACTGCGATTTATGAATATATTGCAAATATATTTCAAACGCAGAATCGACGCTATTCGGGTGTTTCCAAATAATGGTTTCATACTGGAAAATATTGTCGATCCGTCATTTGGCAGGAATCGCGTCGGACTGTGGTTCCTGACCGCGACGACCCCGAATTGGGCCTTCCCGACTGGCGCATCGCTGATGAGTACAGATTCCTGTCGGGCATGGAGCGGGGCGCTTTTGCTTGGGAATGGCTCAGGCGCGGTCCAGCGTACCGGCAGACCTGGGACGAATGGGCCTGCATTACCACCGGAAGCTATAGCGCTGCCGAACGTTTCAGCCTGGCCGAACTTGAAGACCCTGGCTTGCCCGCAGGGTCGGCCCGGCCGATCTGGCTTGCGGAAATCGACGGCACAGTGGTGCTGGCGGATATCCTGCCGATCGATCCCGCACCGGGAGAGGGGATTGATCTGCTTGAGATTGCGAGCCTCGTGACGTTGGCGGTCGATCCGGAAAATCGCGAACATTTGCTGCTCAGCGATGGTGTCGCAATGGTGCGGCTCGATATTGCGCGTGGCACGCTGCTCGGCGGGCGGATGCAGCTTGCGTATCGACTGTCCGGGATATCCAAAATAAGCGAGCCGCTGATGACCTTGCGTCGGCTGGTGCCACTGATCCTGACCGGTAGCATTCCGAGAAAGCTACTGAAAGTCGAGCGGCTTGCAGACCGTTGGATTCAGGAATTGCGTGTTGCTGATGCCATCGCAGCGGGCGCCACTCACCAAGACATCGCGCGTGCGCTGTTCGGAGCCTTGATCCTGGACAGGCGCTGGCGCAGCGAAGGCGATGCCGTTCGGCTCCGCGTGCAGCGGCTCGTTCGCAAAGCGCAGCAGCGCTTGCGCGACGGTGCCCATTTTCAGTGGTTTCAACGACGATGACTGATGATTGTCCTTGGTAAAGTGGATATATTTCGCGACCCTACGGCCATGCTTTTTGGGGCGGGCCGTTTTCCAGGCGGGGGGATAGATATCCACGCCGACGACGGAAAGGCCACGGAGGCAGTACGTGAAACCTGGGACTGGCTCGCAAATGTTTCAAGACGGCAGGTTCAAGCGGTGACAAAGTCGTCAAGCTTTATGAACAATTCGTCGGGGACTTGCCAACGCTCGCAGCCGCATTGGAGTTTGATTCCAAGAAGATTCCATATGTTGATTTTGAGAGGATTGTCGTCGGCTGGCTGACACGGGACGGTTGAGCCATGGCGTCGCGCACGCGCTTCGCCAACACATTGGCACCATTCAACATAAGATGTATTATCGGACTTAAATTTTGTAGCAGCAACGTTCAAATGTCACAGTCGCGCAAGATAGAGATGTCTCACTTGGGCTACCGTGCCCTCCGACTGTTCGGAGGTATTTGGCATGGCGGTGTTGCATATGAGTACCGAGGAGCTTTCGCGGGTTGAGACGCTGATGCACGTGGTATCAGGCCGCATGACTGTCACGGAAGCCGCGCGGCTTATGGGTGTCAGTCGACGCCATGCGCATCGACTGCTGTTACGTTATCTCGATGATGGATCGTCCGGGCTTGTGTCGCGCAGACGCGGTCAACCCAGCAACCGGCGACTGGACGATGCACTCCGAGACCGGATTGTCGCCTTGGTTCGGATCCATTATCATGATTTTGGTCCCACCTTGGCGGCGGAGTATTTAGCCGAGCGACATGATGTCCGCATTTCGAGAGAGAAGTTGCGGCAGATCATGATTGAGGCTGGCATCTGGAAGGATCGTCAAGCTCGCCGCCCGCGCCCGTATCAGCCTCGCTATCGTCGGGATTGCCGTGGCGAGCTCATACAGATCGATGGGTCAAAGCATTGGTGGTTTGAAGATCGCGGGCCGCAATGCACGCTGCTGGTCTATATCGACGACGCGACCAGCGAGTTGATGCACCTCAAGATGGTCGAGAGCGAAAGTACCTTCTCCTATATGGAGGCGACGCGTGAGTATCTCGAACGGCACGGCAAGCCGGTGGCCTTTTATTCCGATAAGCACACCGTGTTCCGCAACGCGCGGGCCAGTGCCGCGCGTGGTGACGGGATGACGCATTTCACGCGCGCGCTCGAGACACTGAACATCGAGATGATCTGCGCCAACTCACCGCAGGCCAAGGGCCGCGTGGAACGAGCGAACGCCACCTTGCAGGACCGCCTTGTAAAGGCGATGCGGCTTGAAGGTCTATCGACCATCAGTGAAGCAAATGCTTTTCTGGCAAGCTATATGGCTCAGCATAATGCGCGCTTCGCGCGCGCGGCCTTCGACAGCCGTGACCTTCATCGCCCTCTGGCCGCGCGTGACGATCTGCGCTCGATCATGGTGTGGCGCGAGCAGCGTACGGTGACGGCAGCGCTGACGCTGCATTACAACAAGGCGATGTTCATTCTGGAGCCGGGCGAGATCGCAAGGAAGCTGGCGCGCAAGCGGGTGACGGTGTGCGAGTATCCCGATGGCCGACTGGAGGTTGAGCATGAGGGCCATGTCCTGCCCTATCGCCAGTTCGACAAGATGCGACAGGTCAAGCAAACTTCGATCGTGGAGAACAAGCACCTGGATGCGGCGCTGATGCTGGCGCAGCAGATACAGGCAATCCTGCCGCATCACCGAAAGCGTAACAACGATGCCCCTGCTCGCCAGTCCCAGCCCGCGCATCTGTTCCCAGAGGTCGAGGTGGCATCGAAGATCGATCGACGCCGGTTGGGTCGTCCCAAGCTCAAGCGTGGCCCCAGACTCAGCGATGCAGAACTGCTTGAGCGCGGCACGCTCAAGTACGTCAAAACGACATGAGCGGCGCGACAGTTAGGCTCCTGACCGGGCCCACCGCTGCGCGGCGGGTCCG
>NZ_JANXNX010000027.1 GCF_025353885.1 Sphingomonas sp.
GGCTGGCTGTCCCAATGAGTTTCGGCTTGAGCCACATCGGCCCGATCATCGCGCGTTTCCTGACTGAATTTCCCGAGATCAACGTTGACCTGAACCTCAGCGACGACCGCGTCGACCTGGTTGGTGATGGCTATGATGCCGCGCTCCGGATCGCGGCGTTGCCCGATTCCACGCTGCGTGCCCGCAAGCTGTGCGACGTCGCTGTGCGGATCGTCGCGGCACCGTCGTATCTGGAACGACGCGGCATCCCTCGGCACCCCGCCGACCTCGGCCAGCACGATTGCTTTGGCTATGCCTATTTCTCGACGCCCGAACACTGGCGGCTGGTCCACCACCGCAGCAGCGAGGTCGCCGTCATCAAGCCGGGCGGTCGCCTGCGGACCAACAATGCCGACGCCATGCTGCCCGCGCTGTTCGCAGGGCATGGCATTGCCATCGCGCCCGACTTCATCATCGACCCAAGCCTCGCCAGCGGCCAGGTCGTTGCGATCCTCCCCGACTGGTCGGCACCGGTGATCGCGCTCCATCTCGTCACCCCGCCGAGCCGACTCAGGCCGCGCCGGGTCGAGGCACTTCTGGAATTCCTGACCGATGCTTTAGCGACCGACTCGCGGAGTTCTGCGGCTTAAGCAGAAATTAACCTTTTCCCTTCATTCGTTGTTTGGTTAATGATGTGCGTTGCGCAGTCGATTGGGGCTGGCAGACCACAGGGTTGTAACAGGGGACTTTCGCCGATGCGTGTGCTGTTGATCGAAGATGAGCCAACGACGGCGAAAGCCATCGAACTGATGCTCTCTGCCGAGGGTTTCAATGTCTACACCACCGACCTTGGCGAAGAGGGCCTCGATCTCGGCAAGCTGTACGACTACGACATCATCTGCCTGGACCTGAACCTGCCTGACATGCACGGGTATGACGTTCTGAAGAAATTGCGCGTCGCCAAGGTTTCCACGCCGGTCCTGATCCTGTCGGGTATCAGCGAAATGGACTCGAAGGTGCGCTCGTTCGGCTTCGGCGCCGACGATTATGTTACAAAGCCCTTTCATCGCGACGAACTGGTCGCCCGCATCCATGCCGTCGTCCGTCGTTCGAAGGGACATAGCCAGTCGGTCATCCGGACCGGCAAGCTGGCGGTCAACCTCGATGCCAAGACCGTCGAAGTCGATGGCAGCCGCGTCCATCTGACCGGCAAGGAATATGCGATGCTTGAACTGCTGAGCCTCCGCACGAGCACCACCCTTACCAAGGAAATGTTCCTGAACCACCTGTACGGTGGCATGGACGAACCCGAACTGAAGATCATCGACGTGTTCATTTGCAAGCTGCGCAAGAAGTTGTCGCTCGCCTGCCAGGGTGAAAACTACATCGAGACCGTCTGGGGTCGAGGCTATGTCCTGCGCGATCCCGATGATGTGACGCTTGTGGAACCTGTCGCACAGGTCGCCTGAACTCAACCCGCTGACTTCCCGCCCACCTTCCCGGGGCAAGACAGGCCGGCTGCAGCGATGCAGTCGGCCTTTTTTCATGCCAGGCCGTTTCGCGCCAGTCTCGTCATCCCGGCGCAGGCCGGGGCCTATACGGCTGTCCGAAAGAGATGCGCCCGACCCGACACGCGTATAGGCCCCGGCCTGCGCCGGGGTGACCGCACCAACCTCAGATATTGGGTCCGAACACTCCGCCGCCCACAGTGACATAATGCGCCATCGCCATCGTTGTCAGCTGCGCGTTGACGCGGATGCAGCTCGGGAAGACGCTGGCATCGGTGACCATCACGTTGGTCGTGCCGTGAACGCGGCACTCCAGGTCGACGACGCCACAGTCCGGATCGACGTTCCTCGCGTTGCCGCCGTGGGGGTGAGAGCTGGATAGGACGACATCGTCCGCCTCGCGGATGCCTTCTTCCAAAAACGCCTCGATGTCGGTGCCGGGATAGATCACCCCACCGCGCGCCAGTGCTGGATAGACCTCGATCGCGCCCCCCGCCAGATGGACCCGCGCCAGCGTCGCAATCGCCCGCCGGATCAACGGCAGGTCAATTTCCGCGTCGAGCTTGAAATGAAGTTTACCGCCGATGAGCCGTCCGCGACGATCCGCCGGAAACAATATCCCGGATGAAACCAGCCGCGAGTAATTCTGCATCCGTCGCGCATGTTCGGAAAACCAGCCGGTCAGCAGACTGGCCATGCTCATCGGCGGCTGGAAGTGCGATTCGAGCAGGAAATCACCGCGATCCACATAAGTCGCCATCTGGTCCTCGTCCCACGCGCGGACCACGCGATCCTCTGGCATCAGCGCAGCGACCGGGCTGGCGATGTTTAGCGAAATACAGTCGCCGGCGCCGACGATGCCGCTTGCCATCAGCAAACGGCTTGACGCCATCGTGCCCGCAGCCACGACCACCCCCTGCGTTGTAAGGATCGTGCGCCGCTGGCCATCGGGAAACTCGACATCGACGCCCTCGGCCACGCGCTTGCCGTCGGTCAGGTCGGCGCGCCACAGAATGTTCAGCACGCGCGCATCGGCCAGTATCCGCGCACCCTTTTCCCGCGCTTTGATCAGATAGGACTGCGCCATTCCGTTTTTGCGGCCATAGGGACAGCCGGTGTTGCAATAGCCGCAATAGGCGCAGTCGGCCTCGATACGACGCGGGCCGTAATTCTTGCGAAACCACAGCGCGGGCGCGGCATCGTTGACGGGATCGTTGGTCTCATTGGCATAGGCATGCCACCCGGCAAGCAGGTGCGCGCCGTTGTTGACTCCACTTTTCGGGTCGATCCGCTCGATTTCCAGCGCCTTCTCGACGGCGTCATAGGCAGCATCGAACCTTGACTTGTCGACGGCGGCACCGATGCTTGCCCATTTTTCCAGCACGTCGGGCGCGCTTGGATGGATCATGCCGGGCTGGTCGACACGCAGCGCAATGCCATTGTTGATGACCGTGCCGCCGCCGACGCACTGCGCCTGGAAAACGACGAAATCATTGTCGCGGCTGGTCTGGATGCCACCATCGACGAACAGCCGCGCGGTCATCCGGCGCTCCTCGTGCGTGATTTTCGGCGAAGGGTAATGCGGCCCCGCCTCGATGATGAGAACGTCATGCCCCTGCGCCTGCAAATTACAGGCCGCAACCGCCCCCCCTGCCCCCGACCCGACGACGATGACACCGACGCTGCCAGGACATTTGTCATGCCCGACAAAATCGTGGTGCGTCAGTTCGCGCCCCTCGAATATTTCGAGAGGGACCTCGCCGGGTCCACGCGCGCGAAACCGGGGCAAAGTGAAGCCGATCTGGGCGTGGACGGGGTTGTCAACATTGTCGTCCTGCGTGTCACCCTGCCAGTGCCCGTAATAACCGGCGTAGATGATCGTCCTGATCCGCGCGAGGTCCTGCAGGAAATCGATCGTCGTCAGTTCGAGCCGGTCGCGAATGACCTGTGCACGACCGGCGGGCGATCGGATCAGGAAAAACGGACCGCCGAGCACGATGAAGACAGCATCGATCAACAAGCCGATCTGTTCGGGCTTGGTGCCTGATATCAGTCCAAATTGGTGCTGGAGGTTCTCGACGACTTGCGCGGGCGAGATGACCATCTCGACGCCATAAAACAAGGCTTCACTGATCGCTTCGAGGATTTCGGCCTGAATAGCATTGAACGGCTGTCGCACTTGTCTCTCCGGATTAGAGTGCGACCTCCTGTTTCATTCACTATAACCCTCGTCAGCGATGCTGCCTAACCTATTCGACCAGATATTCGATCGGCTTAAACCGACCATTGTTCGACTGGAGCGCCGAACACGCTGTGAGACCAACGATCAGGTCCATACGGGCGACGAACTTGATATAATCGCCGGGTTTGCTGAGCGGCGGCAAAACGCTGATCGCACCTGTCGCTGCATCCACGGGCACATTCATGAAGCAATTGAACGCAATCGGGATGGCGTCGGGCTTTACGCCATAAGGGGTCAGTGCCTCTGCCAAATTGCCAAAACATCCCTGGTGCGGGTCGATATCGCCATAGATTATCCGGAACGTATCCCGCGAACAGGGGGTCAGCAGAAAATCGTGCCGCCCGACCATGTCCTCGACGATCTCGAACATGACATTGCTGCGGTTCGAATAAAGCAGGTCGCCCGTCGTGAGGTAGATGCGACTGGCATAGTCCAGCGTCCGGCCCGACGACAGGACTTCGCCTACGTCCTCGGCATTGAAGCACAGCAGGTCGGCAACCTGTTCGCCCTCGGGATCGCACACCGTCAGCACCTGGTCGGCATCGACCCGGAAGGCGGTGCCGGTACGCGGCGCGATCCGGGTGCGTTCAGGCAGCATCAGTCTGGGCCTGGCGAGGATCTGAAAAGGGGCACCTCCATTCGGTGCCGACGACGCGGCCACTATATTGTCGCGCTTCGCTCAGGTCGCCGTGTCGCGACAGCATCGGATTGATCGATCCCGCCATCGCCATGTCCCGGTCGAGAATCGCGCCGCGCAGTTTTTCGTAGCGGCCCTCGGCGCGCAGCCGTTCGAACTGATCGTGCAGATTGAAGACCATCACGGGCACCGGAAAGCGCCGCGCTGGTCGGCTGGCGTTGGGATGCAATCCGACGACAAAGAAAGCCTCGCCACCAAAGCTCAGCGAAAAATGCGGATTGTCGGGATCGGCACTGACGCGGTGATCGTAATTCTGTCCCAGCCAGGCATCCTTGTCGGCAAGCGACTGAATGCGGTTCCACATATTGGCTTCGAACGTCGCTTCATCCAGATTGTTCGGTCCTTCGAAAATGACCGCAACGCTTTGAAACAGCTTGTCCTCCAGCCGATAGCTGACGACGAAATTCATCAGCGCGGTATGCATTTCCAGGTCGTTCCAGCCGCTGGTGATCGACCGCGCCACGACGGCCTTGATCTGATGGCGGGCGAGCGCCGCCTTTGCGCCGACGCAGGGGAAATCCTGATCGGCGATGGCGGCATGAAATTGGTCAATGAGCGCATGGCTCTCGGTAAACGGTGAGTTTGGCATCTGCTCCCTCGTGGTCGGGTCATCTTAATGGCGGCCCAACGCACGAGAAAATGAATCTTTCCACTCTTGTGCGCCGCATTAAACCAACGCAGTCTGTTGGTAATGAAGCCAAAACCATTCGACGAGATCTGGGGAAAGAGCAGCGGCGACGTGCCGCGTGCTGCTTTTGCATCGCTGGCCCGGTGGATGGGCGCAACGCCCATGAACGAGCTTGAACGACGGCAGCATTCTGCCGAGGCGACGTTCCGGCAATTGGGCATTACCTTCGCCGTCTATGGCGACGACGATGCCGCCGAACGCATCATCCCGTTCGATATTGTTCCCCGGGTTTTCACGGCCAGCGAATGGACCCGCCTGTCGGCCGGGCTGGTCCAGCGTGTCGAGGCCATCAACGCTTTCCTGACCGACATCTACAGCGAGCGACGCATCATCGCAGAGGGGTTGCTGCCCGCCGATATCGTCCTCACCAATCCGCAGTTCAGGCCGGAAATCGTGGGATCGGCCCCGCCGCACAACATCTGGTCGCATATCTCGGGCATAGACCTGGTGCGTACCGGCCCCGATGATTTCTGGGTGCTGGAGGACAATGCACGGACTCCGTCGGGGGTTTCCTACATGCTCGAAAACCGCGAGGCGATGCTGCGGCTCTGCCCCGAATTATTCCGGCAATACCAGGTGCGCCCGGTCGACAGTTATGGCGACATGTTGTTGCAAACGCTGCGATCTGTGGCGCCGATCGGTGCGGGATCGGACCCGGTCTGCGTGATCTTGACGCCGGGGCGGTTCAATTCGGCCTATTACGAACACAGCTTCCTGGCCGACAGCCTCGGCATCGAGCTGGTCGAAGCGGTCGACCTGGAGGTCGATGACGATTTTGTCTGGATGCGGACTATTACCGGACGGGTCCGTGTCGACGTCATCTACCGGCGCGTGGACGACGACTATATTGATCCGCTGGTGTTCAAGCCCGATTCGATGCTGGGCGTCCCCGGCCTGATCGCGGCCTATCGCGCGGGCCATGTTGCCATCGTCAATGCGCCCGGAACCGGGATCGCCGACGACAAGGCGATTTACAGCTACATGCCCGACATCGTGAAGTTCTACGCCGGTGCCGAACCGCTGTTGCCGATCGTCGAGACCTGGCGCTGCCGCGAACCTCAGGCCCTGAAATATGTGCTCGACCGCCTTCCCGAACTGGTCGTAAAGCTGGTCGACGGGTCCGGAGGCTATGGCATGCTGGTCGGCCCGACCGCTACCAAGGTCGAGATCGAGACCTTCCGCGCCGCGCTGATTGCCGAACCGCACCGCTACATCGCGCAACCGACGCTGGCATTGTCGACCGTGCCGACGCTGACCGACAAGGGGATCGCCCCCCGCCACGTCGATTTCCGCCCCTTCGTGCTGACCGGCACCAACGGCGTGAAGATCGTGCCCGGCGGCCTGACCCGTGTCGCGCTGAAAGAAGGATCGCTGGTCGTCAATTCCAGCCAGGGCGGTGGCACCAAGGACAGCTTTGTCCTCGCCGACGATGGCGAAGATGTTCGCGCTCGCGGCGGGAGGCCTGCGTAATGCTGAGCCGCACCGCCGCCTCGCTTTACTGGATGGGGCGCTATGTAGAGCGCGCGGAATTTACCGCGCGCCTGGTCGAGGCGACCGTGCGTCTGGACGCCCTGTCGACGACGCCCGCCGGAGAAGCCGCCTGGGCCAGCGCCCTGATGGTTATCGATGCCGACGTCGTTTTCGCCGCGACCGGCGAAAAGCTCACGCCCCGCAACGTGACGCGGTTCCTGACGCTGTCGACGTCCAATCCCGGATCGGTCGTCAGTTGCCTGGACAAGGGGCGCGATAATGCCAAGGCCGTCCGCACCGCACTGACCCGCGAGGCCTGGGCGACGATCAACCGCGCGTGGTTGTTGTTCCACGGTCGCAGCAGCCCGGGCGACACGCAGGCCACACTGAACCTGGTCAACGAGGCGCAAGCCGAGACCCGCGGGTTCGAGGGGGCGATCGGCCGGATGATGCGCAACCCGTCCTCATGGTTCATCCGGCTGGGCGCGACGATGGAGCGGGCGGACAACACCGCGCGGCTGCTAGACGTCAAATATCACATCCTGCTTCCAGAAGGCGAGGCCATCGGCGGCGCCGTCGACCGCGATCAGTGGACGACGATCCTCCAGACGGTGTCCGCAGTGAACGCTTATCGCTGGCTGTACCGCGAGGGATTGAAGCCGTGGTTCGTCACCGAGCTGCTGATCCTGCGCCGCGAACTTCCCCGCTCGCTCGCCGCCAGTGCCGAGGAAGTCGTCCAGCATCTGAACGCGCTTGGCAAGCAGACCGGATTTCAGGGCGAGGCCGACCGGCTTGCCCGCCTGCGTCACGCCCGCCTTAGCCACACCAAGGTTTCCACCATCGTCGAGGATGGTTTGCACCAATATCTGGAGAATTTCATCGATGAAAACGCGGCGTTGAGCAAGGCCATCGCGCGCCAGTTCAGGTTCGACTGATGCGCCTTTCTATCGATCATCACAGCACCTATACCTTCAGCCAGCCGCAGGCGCGCGTCGTGCAGTTGTTGCGCGTCACGCCGGGCGACTATGCGGCACAAACGGTGATCGACTGGCGGATCGACGTCGATTGCGACGCCCGCCTGCGCACCGGGCTCGACGGCTTCGGCAATGTCACGACGATGCTGTATGTCGATGGTCCGATCGAGCGCATCGCCATCACCGTACGCGGCGAAGTGCTGACCGAGGACATGGCTGGCATCGTCAAGGGGATCGACGAACCGCTGCCCCCGCTGTTCTACACCCGCACCACCCCGCTGACCGCTCCCGATCCGACTATCACTGTCCTGGCGCGTGGGGTGGGATCATCCGACCGCCTCGAACGCGCCCACGCCCTCAACGCGCTGGTGGGCAGCAGCATCAAAATCCACGGCGGCCGCACTGTTGGAACACCACCCGCCGAAATCCTGGCGCGCGGGTCGGGCAGCGTCAAAGACGCCGCTCACCTGCTGGTCGCGCTTGGCCATGCGGCGGACTTCCCCGCCCGCATCGTCTCGGGCCACAGTCTGCATGGCCCCGACCGGGGCACGCGCCAAAGCGCGCATTATTGGGCCGAGCTGCACATCGAACGGCTCGGCTGGATCGGGCTGGATCCATGTTCGGGGTTCAGTCCCGATGAAAGCTGTGTAAGGGTGGCCGTGGGACTCGATGGATCCGACGTCAACCCCGTTTCCGGCTGTCGCAAAGGCGGCGGGATCGAGGAATTGGACGTCGGCGTATACGTCGGGCAGTCGCAGGACTAATTCGTCCAGCCGCTTGGGTGATCCGCCGAAAGGGCATCGTAAAATGACGTATTGCGTGGGGTTGCTGGTCAACGCCGGCCTCGTAATCATTTCCGATACACGCACCAATGCGGGTATCGACAATATCTCGACTTATAAAAAGCTGCACACGCTGGTCGATGACGACGAGCGCCTGATCGTGGTCGCCAGCGCGGGCAGCCTGTCGGTCACCCAGTCGATGCTGTCGATGCTGAAGGAGGGGCTCCCGTGCCTCGACGACACCGGCGTCCCCCGCCGTGTCGAGACGCAGCACACGATGTTCCGCGTGGCGCAACTGGTGGGGGAAGCGCTGGCGACAGCGCGACGGTCGATCGGACAGACGCTAACCGGCACGAAGATCAATGCCAACGCCTCGATCCTGCTGGGCGGCAGGCTCGGCGACGGCCACCTTGCGCTCTATCTTGTGTATGCAGAGGGCAATTTTATCGAATGCCAGCCCGATGCGCCATTTATGCAGATCGGTGAGCTGAAATACGGCAAGCCCATCCTCGACCGCGCGCTTAACTGGGAATCGCCGCTCGACGAGGCGGTCAAGGTCGCGCTGATGTCGTTTGATTCGACGATGCGATCGAACCTTTCGGTCGGCCTGCCATTCGATCTGATCGCAATTCCAAACGATCCAGAGCGCAAGACCGTGCGGTTGCGGATCGAGGCCGATGACAGTTATTTCGCGCTGCTGTCGTCCGAATGGGGCCGCCTGCTCAACGAATCGCGCGCGGTAATTCCCGACCCGCCTTTTCTCCACGCGGACTAGCCCGGAATC
The DNA here is from genome assembly GCF_025353885.1 of Sphingomonas sp. GTDB lineage: Bacteria > Pseudomonadota > Alphaproteobacteria > Sphingomonadales > Sphingomonadaceae > Sphingomonas_O. The sequence goes on from NZ_JANXNX010000027.1 coordinate 9,125, forward strand.
AGTTGACAGTAAGTGGCGCTTTGCATAGGGCCGCCGTTCTTCCGACGGGCCTTTGGCCTTGCCGGAGCCATCTATTTGACTTGAGTGAGAGCTATGTTCGCAGTCGTGCGCACGGGCGGCAAGCAGTATCGCGTTGCCGCAGGAGACAAAATCGTCGTCGAGAAAATCGATGGCGTCGCTGGGGCGCAGATTGCGCTGACCGACATTCTTTTCGCTGGCGCCGATGGCGTTGCGCAAGGAATTGCCGGGCTGACTGTCGCTGCCGAGATTATCGCGCAGGCCAAAGCCGAGAAGATCATCGTCTTCAAGAAAAAGCGTCGTCATAACTATCGACGCAAGAACGGCCATCGCCAGCAGCACACGATCCTCAAGATCCTGAGCGTCGGCACCGAGGAGGACAAGGCTTCTGCAAAGAAGGCTGCGGCTCCAAAGACAACCCCCAAGGTTGAAACCGAAGCGGCTCCCGTTTCGGCGGTACCAGTTCAGAACACGCCGGCAGAGGCTGTGACGCCCGCCGTAGCAGCGACCGAAAAGGAGTAACGAACCGTGGCACATAAAAAGGCAGGTGGTTCATCCCGTAACGGTCGCGATTCGGCTGGACGTCGTCTTGGCGTGAAGAAATATGGCGGCGAAACCGTTCTGGCTGGTAACATTCTGGTCCGCCAGCGTGGTACCCGCGTCTGGCCGGGCCGCAATGTCGGCCTGGGCACCGATCATACCTTGTTCGCGCTCATTCATGGCCGCGTCCAGTTTCATGACGGCAAACTCGGTCGCAAATATGTTTCGGTCGATATGGCAGCCGAAGCCGCAGAATAACTGGCGGTCCTGTTTACGGGTCGCCAATAGGGTGACCCGAAGATCTGCCGAGGCAGGTCGTGAGGGAGACGGGTTTCCCCCGGCCTCCCTTTTTCGTTTCTCCCTCAAATATGTCGTCGTGCCGTCATCTAACCGGTGCACTGGCCACGCCAAGAGGAGAGCGACAATGTTCGCACGGACTGAAAGACTATTGCTGCGGCCGGGCTGGACTGAAGACGCGCCCGCGCTGGCGGCTGCAATCAACCGCGAAGAGATAGCCCATAATCTAGCCCATGTACCCTGGCCTTATTCGGTCGACGATGCTGAGGATTTCCTAACACGCGAACGTGATTCAAAGGAAGCAAGCATGCTTATCTTTGAACGCACTGCGACTGAACCTCGGCTGATTGGCGGCATTGCCCTTTCGGACGCGAAATTGTCCGATCACGCTCGGCAAACCATTCTGGGTTACTGGATTGTCCCGTCGTGCTGGGGCAAAGGATTCGCCACCGAGGCTGGCCGCGCGGTCATCGACATGGCGCGGGAAACGTTGCGGATCGGGCGTCTGACCGCCCAGCATTTCGTTGATAATCCGGCATCGGGTGCGGTCTTGCGCAAGCTCGGCTTTCACCAGACCGGCGATCGCGGGCCGCTGTTCAGTGTCGGGCGTCAGATTGCATCCCCGGGATTGTCATACACGCTCGACCTTAAAGCGGCGACCTTGACCGCCTGAACACCTGCGCCGCGTTGGGAAGGTTGGCAAACGCGCTATAGCCATTGCGCGTGGCAACCTTCACCGATGCGGTGTTGCCGTTCGATATCAGGCACCGGGTTTCGTGATGGAGCAATTGCGCGTCGGCCCAGTCGGTCATTGCGCCAATTGCTTCGCTGGCAAGACCCCTGCCCCACGAGTTGGCGGCAAAGGCCCAGCCGGTCTCAGGCATGCCTTCCAACGAGGCAATGCCCCGCCGGAAGTCGCTGAACCCGCCTTCGCCGATAAAGGCTCCGGTCTCGCGATCGAACATTGCCCAGAAGCCGAAGCCGAGCAGTTGCCAGCTTCCCGCATAGCGCAGGATTCGAAACCAGGCGTCCTGCGGCGACTGGGGCTTGCCGCCAATAAACTGGGTAACCGCGGCATCGCCCCACAAGGCCGCGCAGTCGGCATGATCCTCGGCGCGGTGTGCGCGGAGGATCAGCCTGCGTGTCGAAAGTTCGGGGACTATCAGACGGCCATGCTCACGCGGCCATGCTCACGCGGGGCGACACTGCCGCCGCATAATCACTGTCGACCTTGGCGATCAGCGTCCGGTCATCGTGGTTCCACGGGTGAAAGCCCGGCAGAAAGAATGCCAGCCACGCCGGGATCATGTTGCGGACCACGCCGGGTGTGCCGAACAAATACCAGGCGAGCCGTGCCTTCATGCGCCACCCGATCAGGCCATCCTGCCGCAGCAGTTCCAGCGTCCCGTTCCAGCGCGCGGGCCAGAATGTCTTGGTCACGACCAGCATCATGATCGCCTTGACCTTCCACCGCTTCCACGCGGTCCAGTCGCGCGTCGCATGGAGCCAGGTGTCGTAAGCCACGCCCTTGTGCTCGATTTCCTCGATCGCGTGCCAGTCCCACATCGCCTTGAGTTCGGGGGAAAGCCCGGCAAAATAACGTGGGTTGGCCAGCATCTGGTGCGCCATCATGGCGGTATAATGTTCCAGCGCCATGGTCACGGCCAGGTTCAGGATCTGCGGCCGGTCCTTGGTCAGGTCCAGGCTGTCGGCGACCACTTTTTCCAGTCCGGCAATGTCATAGCCAGCCTCGATCACCCGGTTGTTAAAGGCGACGTGTTCGCGGCTGTGCATCACTTCCTGCATTACGAACGACCTGATTTCGCCTGCCAGCCTGGGCGGCACGCCTTCGCGAAATGCCTTGACCGACTCAACGAAAAAAGCCTCGCCCTTGGGAAAGGTGATCGACAAGGCATCGTGGAACGTGCTCCCGATCGGGTCGTCGTTCAGCCACCAGCGCTTTTGCGTCGTACCACGGCCAAAGCGGCGGTCCCGCGGTGTGATTGTCAGGTCGGTAGGCGTTTTGTCACGAGACATGCTATGGACTCCTTTGAACTCCGTCTAAAGCTTACTAACATTCATGTCAATAGAACGTAAACGCCTGTCGCCCGATGAAAGCCGCAGTGTCGCTCTCGAGGCCGCCCGCGAGATACTTATCGCCGAAGGTCCGCAGGGTGTTACCCTAAAGGCGGTCTCTGCGCGAATCGGCAAGACGCACGCTAACCTGCTCCATCATTTTGGTTCGGCACTCGGCCTGCAAAAGGCGCTTGCCGCGATGCTTGCCGAAACCGTCTGCGACAGCATCGCGGCCACCGTCGTGAAAGCGCGGCGTGGCGAGGCCAATCAGCAGACGATCGTCAATATGACGTTCGATGCCTTCGACCGGCAGGGGGCCGGCGCTCTGGCGGTGTGGATGCTGATGACCGGCGACCGCGATGCGCTTGATCCGATTGTCGAGGCGATCCACCGGCTGGTCGACGAACTCAGCGTCGATAACGAGGACGGCCTGATCCGCGAGAACACGCTGACACTTGTGTTCATGGCGCTGGGCGATGCCTTGCTGGGCAAGGCAATGGCCAAGGCGCTTGGCCTGCCGCGCGAAGCCGCGCGCGAGATCGCCTGTCGCCAACTTCATTCATCGCCGGGCGTACAAGCGCGCATGGCCGCCGCAATCTGACGCCCAACGGGCAAAGCTGGAACTGAAATGCATTTTCTCGATCAAGCCAAAGTTTATATCTCCTCAGGCGCAGGAGGGCCTGGAGCCGTCGCGTTCCGACGTGAAAAATTCGTCGAATATGGCGGCCCCGATGGCGGCAACGGCGGCAAGGGCGGCGACATCATCTTTGAGGCTGTTGCCGGACTGAACACGCTCATCGACTTTCGCTACACCCAGCATTTCCGCGCACCGCGTGGCAAGGGCGGCTCGGGCAGCAATCGCACCGGAGCGGGGGGCGACGACCTGATCATCCGCGTTCCCATCGGCACGCAGTTGCTCAGCGACGACCGCGAACACGTCCTTGCCGATTTCACCAAGGTCGGCGAACAGCGCGTGTTCTTGCGCGGCGGCGATGGCGGGCGCGGGAACGCGACTTACAAGACATCCACCAACCGTGCGCCACGCCAGCATGGCATCGGCTGGCCGGGCGAGGAGATGTGGGTGTGGCTGCGGCTGAAGCTGCTGGCCGACGCCGGGCTGCTGGGCCTGCCCAACGCCGGTAAATCCACCTTCATCAACGCGGTCACCAATGCGCGGGCAAAGGTCGGCGCTTATCCGTTCACCACCGTTCGTCCGCAGCTGGGCGTGGTCACCCACCGCGACCGGGAGTGGGTGGTGGCCGACATCCCCGGCCTGATCGAGGGTGCCGCCGATGGTGCCGGGATCGGCGACCGCTTCCTTGGCCATGTCGAACGGTGCCGCGTCCTGCTCCATCTGGTCGACGCCACCGGAGATGATCCGGTCGGAGCCTATCGCATCGTCCGCAAGGAATTGAAGAATTATGGCGCGGGCCTGGTCGACAAGCCCGAGGTGATCGGCCTGAACAAGATCGACGCGCTCGATCCGGCGGACGTGAAGAAACTCGTCACGAAGCTGAAACGCGCGTCGAAGGCCGAGGTACTGCCGATGTCGGGGGCTGCCGGCACCGGGCTCGACATCGTGCTGGATCGCCTGGCCGACGCCATTCCATCGGTCGGCATCAGCCCGTTGAAAGTGGAAGCAGGGGAAGCCCAAGCCGAATGGTCACCGCTATAGTCCTCCGCAGCGTGACCCGCGCCGCCGGGTCGGGAATTATTGCTGGCGGCGGCTCCCGCGGCTAAGCGCACATCCGTGAACCACCCGCTGTCCCCCGCCATCTGCCCGCGCCTGATCGTCAAGGTCGGGTCGTCGCTCCTTGTCGACGCGGCAGGCGCGGTCCGCCGCGAATGGCTGACCACGCTGGTCGCCGACATCGCCGCGCGCACGCTTGCGGGACAACAGGTCGCAGTTGTGTCCTCGGGTGCGATCGCCCTTGGCGCACGGCGGCTGAAGCTGGCGCGGGGCGGTCGTGCCAACCTCGAGGACGCCCAGGCGGCCGCCGCGGTCGGCCAGATCGCGCTGGCAGGCGTATGGGCGGACCTGTTGGGCGACCACGGCATCACCGCGGCGCAGATGCTGGTGACGCTCGACGATCTGGAGGACCGCCGTCGCTATCTGAACGCCTCGGCGACGCTCGAAAGATTGCTGTCGCTAAAGGTCGTGCCGGTCATCAACGAGAATGATTCGGTCGCGACGCACGAGATCAAGTTCGGCGACAACGACCGCCTTGCCGCCCGCATCGGCGCGGCGGCCCGGGCGCAGGGCGTTGTGCTGCTGTCAGACGTCGATGGTCTGTACACCGCCGACCCGACGCGGGACGCGACCGCCACCCGGATCGCACGCGTCGCGCGGATCGACGCAAAAATCGCGGCGATGGCGCAGGTTGGCACCTCGTCGGGCATGGGATCGGGCGGCATGGCATCGAAGATAGAGGCCGCACGCACTGCCACCAGCGCAGGCGCGGACCTTGTCATCGTATCGGGGACCGAACCCCACCCCCTGACGCGCATGGCAGCGGGCCAGCACGGCACGATCTTCATTGCGGCGGCACAGGCCCGGGGCCGCAAGGCGTGGCTGGCCGGGCGGCTGACGGTGCGCGGCACGATCCATATCGATGCCGGAGCCACGCGGGCGCTCGCATCGGGCGCGTCGCTGCTCGCCGCCGGAGCCAGTCGCACCGAGGGTCAGTTTGCGCGCGGCGATGTCGTGGATATCGTCGGACCCGACGGCAACCGAATCGCGCGGGGCCTCAGCGAATACGACGCCGTCGACGCCGCCCGGATCACCGGCTTGAAAACTGAGGCGATTGCCGCCGTGCTTGGCTATGCCCCCCGCTCCGCGCTCGTCCACCGCGACCACATGGTCGCGCTCGTCCACGGCGACCACATGGTGCGTCTCTGATGCGGATTGCGGTAACCGGGGCGACCGGCTTCGTTGGTGGCCATCTGCTGCCACGACTGACCGAGGCCGGGCATCTCGTCAGTGCCCTGACGCGCCGACCGCAACCCGATCTGCCCGGCGTGACCTGGGTCAATGGCGCGCTTAACGACGCCAGGTCGCTCGCCCACCTGTGCCTTGGCTGCGATGCCGTCGTCCACGTGGCAGGCGTCGTCAATGCGCCCGACGCCGCCGCCTTCGATGCGGGCAATCGCGTCGGCACTTGCGCGGTGCTACAGGCGGCGACGGCCGCGGGCGCGATCCGTTTTGTCCACATCTCCTCGCTCGCCGCGCGCGAACCGGAATTGTCGATGTACGGTGCATCGAAACGCGCCGCCGAGGATGCCGTGGCCAACTCCGACCTCGACTGGCGCATCGTCCGGCCCACAGCGATCTATGGCCCCGGCGATACCGGCATGCTTGATATCTTCCGCATGGCGAGTCACGGTGTCGTTGCCCTGCCCCCCGCCGGGCGTATGTCGGTCATCCATGTCGACGATTTCGTCCGGCTGGTCCTGGCGCTGGTCGAATCTCCCGAAGGCGGCGTCCTTTACGAAGCCGACGACGGTGTGCCAGGCGGCTGGGCGCATCGCGACTTCGCCGCCACGCTCGGAACGGCGGTCGGTCGCAAGGTCATCGCCCTGCCGATGCCGAAAGCGCTGCTGTCGCTGGCCTCGCGCCTCGACCGCCTGTTCCGGGGTGCGAAGGCCAGCCTGACCGCCGACCGCGTCGATTACCTGACCCATCCCGACTGGACGATCGACCCGGACCGCGGCGTTCCCGCCGCGCTGTGGACGCCGCACATCGCAACTCCCGCCGGCCTCCAGGCGACCGCCGCATGGTATCGAGCCAACGGCTGGTTATAGAATCCCGGCGAATTGCAGCCCGAAAGCACTCATGGTCAGCACCAGCCCAACCAGGAACACGCGGTAGGCCAGCCCCAAAAACTTGTATTTCTTGTGCATCAGGACCTGCCCGTTCTGATAGATGTCGCGCAACATCGCCCGGTAGATCGTCTCCGGATCCTTCAGCAGCAGCAGCATTTTGTCGATATATTCCTCTTCGCCCATCCCCGCGAACCCGCCGAAAAACAACAGGTTGGGCGAGGTGGTGCGCTTTGACCGGATCGAGGGCATGATTGCAAAGACCGCCAGCATCGCCGACATGAAGGCAAACAACGCAAGGATGACGAGCGCCACCGACACATATTCCCGGACCGCCTGATTGACCGCGATGCTGAACACCACAAAGGTCGCGCCCATTAGGATGCTCGCTTTTTGGTCGGCCATTTGCGACAGACTGACGTTGATCTGTTCGGTCGTGCGGATCAGGTGCACGGCATCGATCGCAAAGGCGCGCCTGGTGACCGTCTCGGGAACGGCAGGGTCGGGACTCACGGCGTTGGGCATCAATCGGCTCCTGTGAATTTAGTGCGCGCGACCGTCACGAATTTTGCTTGCCTTAACGCTGCCCGACTCCCGCCGCAATCGCTTGGCAGGGCGGTCCTGTTCCCGGTAAGGATAGGCATGACCGAACGCACAGAAATTTACGAGACCGTCGCCGCACAAATCGCGCCTTTCAACAAAAAGGGTGTCGTGCTGACCCAAGCCACGACCTTTGCCGGCGATCTAGAATGGGATTCGCTGACCGTGATGGATTTCGTCGCGGCGATCGAGGATGAATTCGACATCATCATCACGATGAACATGCAGGCCGAGATTGAGAATGTCGGCCAGTTGATCGACGCCGTCGCGAAGCTGAAGGCATGAGCGATCTGTTTTCAAAGTTCGATGCGCTGATCGCCGAACGCCAGGCGTTGCTCGACACCGGCGTCCGGGACCCGTTTTCCATCGTCATGGAAAAGGTGCTGTCGCCGACCCGCGCGATCATCAAGGGCAAGGAGACTATCCTGCTCGGCACTTATAATTACATGGGCATGACCTTCGACCCCGACGTCATTCAGGCGGGCAAGGATGCGCTCGACCAGTTCGGCGCAGGCACAACCGGCAGCCGCTTGCTTAACGGCACCTATCAGGGCCACCGTGAGTGCGAGGACGCGCTGAAAGAATTTTACGGGACCCAGTACGCCATGGTCTTTTCCACCGGCTATCAAGCCAACCTGGGCCTCGTTTCGACCATCGCGGGCAAGGGTGATTATATCATTCTCGACGCCGACAGCCACGCGTCGATCTATGACGGTTGTGCGCTCGGCAATGCCGAAGTCGTCCGCTTCCGCCATAATTCGGTCGAGGATCTGGACAAGCGGCTGGGTAGGCTGCCCCCCGAAGCAGGTAAGCTTGTCATTCTGGAGGGTGTCTATTCGATGCTCGGCGACGTTGCGCCGCTTCC
>NZ_JANXNX010000029.1 GCF_025353885.1 Sphingomonas sp.
GGCGCATTTTACTAAATTGCGAACCACCGCCGCCTCGACAGGCGGCGGTGACAGCGGCTAGGTAATACTATGAATTGCCTGCTGGATACCGAAAGCAGGGATGGGGAGTGACCGACAACGCCCTCCTCACCCCCGCCCGCCGTCCCGAGGACGTGGATGTCGCTCTGCGCCCGAAGTCGCTTGACGAGTTCGTCGGGCAAAAGGCGGCGCGCGAAAACCTGCGCATTTTCATTGCCGCTGCCAAGTCGCGCGGCGATGCCCTCGACCATGTGCTGTTCTTTGGCCCCCCCGGCCTGGGCAAGACCACGCTTGCCCAGATCATTGCGCGCGAACTCGGCGTCGGGTTTCGCGCCACGTCCGGGCCGGTCATCGCCAAATCGGGCGACCTCGCCGCGCTGCTGACCAATCTTGAGGACGGCGACGTGCTGTTCATCGACGAGATTCACCGGCTCGCGCCTGCCGTCGAGGAAATCCTGTATCCGGCGATGGAGGATCGTTGCCTCGACCTCATCATCGGTGAGGGACCATCGGCGCGGTCGGTTCGCATCGACTTGCCGAAGTTTACGCTCGTCGGCGCAACCACGCGGCAGGGATTGCTGACCCAGCCGTTGCGCGACCGCTTCGGCATTCCCGTCCGCCTCCATTTCTACACCGTCGCCGAACTGGAAAAAGTCGTGGCGCGCGCGGCCATGCTGCTCGATCTCGACATCGCGCCCGATGGTGCCGCCGAGGTCGCGAAACGGTCGCGGGGCACGCCGCGCATCGCCGGCCGGTTGCTGCGCCGGGTGCGTGACTTTGCCAACGTCGCGGGCGACGCCATCGTTACGGCTAGGGTCGCCGATGCCGCACTGACCCGGCTGGAGGTCGATCACCTCGGCCTCGACGCGATGGATCGCCGCTACCTCACGATGATTGCGGATATCTACAGGGGCGGACCGGTGGGCGTCGAAACGCTTGCTGCGGGCCTGAGCGAACCGCGCGACACGATAGAGGAGGTCATTGAACCCTATCTGATCCAGCTTGGCCTGGTCGCCCGGACGGCGCGGGGGCGCTGCCTCAATGCGCTGGGGTGGAAACATCTCGGCCTCAACCCGCCGCCCGGCGCGCAGGACGGGCTTTTCGACGGATAAGCCACGTCGGGGATTCCCTCGCCCGGTCTCACCCGGTAAGGCTTCTGCCGTGGTTAACGACACCCTTTCCGCCGGTCGCTTCGAAGGCGCAACCCACCGCTTCCCGGTGCGCGTTTATTTCGAGGATACCGACCTGTCGGGCGTCGTGTATCACGCCAACTATCTGCGCTACATGGAACGCGCCCGGTCGGATATGCTGCGTGCGCTCGGCATCGAACAGCGCGCGGCGTTCGATGCGGGGGAGGGGGTCTATGCGGTGGCCACGCTCGCCATTCGCTATCGTGCCCCTGCGCGCCTCGACGACGACCTGGTTGTGGTCAGCCACATTGTCGCGGTCGGCGCTGCCACCACCACAATTCATCAGTCAGTCATGCGCGCTGACGCCATACTCACGCAAGCCGACGTCACCGCCGCCTTCCTGACGCTCGACGGCAAGCCGCGTCGCCAGCCCCGGGATTGGGTCGCTGCCTTCAACCGCCTGAACCAGGAGAACTGATGCCTTCCGTCGCCCTCGCCACCGATGCCGTGTCGCTGTCCCCGCTCGCCATGTTCCTTCAGGCCGATATCGTCGTGAAGGGCGTCATGCTGCTGCTGATCGCGGCGAGCGTCTGGACGTGGAGCATCATCGTCTCGCAGTGGCTGAAGCTGGGACGGACGGCCCGCGAGTCCGATCGCTTCGAACGCGATTTCGCCAAGGCCGCCGATGTCGAGGCGTTTGCGCGCCTGCATGAGGCATCGCCATTTCCCAGCGCGCAAGTCTTTGCCGCCGGGTTCGGCGAATGGCGGGCGTCGATTCGCTCTTCGCCGATCGATCGTGAGGGCACCCGGTCGCGCGTGTCGAACGCGCTGGGGTCGGCGGTCGCCAACGAGATCGACAAACTGGCGGACCGGCTGAACGTGCTGGCGACGGTCGGTTCGGTCGCGCCGTTCGTCGGGCTGTTCGGGACGGTATGGGGCATCATGCGCAGCTTTGCGGGCATTGCGGCGGCGCAGAACACATCGCTCGCGGTGGTCGCCCCGGGCATTGCAGAGGCGCTGTTCGCAACCGCGCTCGGCCTGTTCGCCGCGATCCCGGCGGTCGTCGCATACAACAGGTTCAGCCACCGCCTGAACCGGCTCGAGGCGCGGCTGGGGCGTTTTGCCGACAATTTTCATGCGACGCTCAGCCGCGAACTGGACCAGGCGTCTTGATCCTGCCGCCTTCTGCCCGGACCCGTGGCCGTCGCGCGCCGATGGCCGAGATCAACGTGACGCCGATGGTCGACGTGATGCTGGTGCTGCTGATCATTTTCATGGTCACCGCGCCGTTGCTGGTCGCCGGTGTGCCCGTGAACCTGCCCGACGCGCGCGCAAAGGCGCTGGATCAAGACCAGAAGCCCGTCGCGATCTCACTCGACGCGGCGGGCAAGCTGTTCGTCAACGATGCCGAGATCAGCGCCGCCGACCTACCCGACACGCTGACCCGCATCGTCGCGCGGTCCGCCGACAAGCCCCCGCAGATCCTGTTGCGCGCCGACGAGCGCCTCGACTATGGCCGGATCATGCGGGTCATGGGCGAATTGAACCGCGCCGGCCTGAACCGCGTTGCGCTGGTGACCATTTCACAGGATAGTCCCTGAGTGGACAGGTCGGAAAAGACCGGCCTCGGCCTTTCGGTCGCAGGGCATGTCGCATTGGCGGTGATCCTGTCGCTCGGCCTGTTTGCCGCGACCAAGCCGATCGTTCCAAACACGCAGCCGATCGACATCCAGATCGTCGACAAGGTCGGGCTGGTCGATACCGTGCCTAAACCGTCGCCAACGCCACCCGCGGCGCGCGTCACGCCCGAGGTCGGCCCGCCCGAGGACGCCGCGCCCGAACCGCAGCTCGCGCCAAGGCTGGCACCGTCTCCAGCGCCCGCCCCTGTGCCAAAACCCGTCCCCGCGCCCCGAGCGGTTGCGCCGCCAAAACCTGTCACCAAGCCTGCTCCAGCCAAGCCGACAAAGCCCGCGTCCGCAAAACCTGCACCCGCCAGACTCGCGCCCGCAAAGCCCGCGCCCGCAAAGCCCGTCCCCACAAAACCTGCCACCGCCAAAGCAGCGGCGACCTCACCTGCTGCCGATTCGCGCCCCCGTCGTCGCCCGGGCCTGAGCCGCAGCCTGATCGCCGGGTTGACCGACAGCCCCGGCGTGTCGAGTGATCGCCCATCGAAAAACGCCAGCACGACGCCGCGGGCCGCGGCGGGGCCCGCCGTCGAGGCATCACTGGCCCGCGAATTCATCCGTCAGCTAAAGCCGTTCTGGCATTCGCCCACGGGCGCGGATGTCGAACTGCTACGCACGGCGCTCAGCGTAACCTTGGCGCGTGATGGCTCGGTTGTCAGTGTGACCGTGCTGAAAACTACGGGCGTTACAGACAGCAACCGCAGTCAGGTCCCGATCTATCAAGAGGCAGCGATCAAGGCCGTAAAATTGGCGGCTCCCTTTTCGCTGCCTGCCGAATATTACGACACATGGAAGAACCTCGAACCCAGCTTCGATAGAAAGTTGTCCCAATGACCACGCTCTCCCTTCGCTTCGGCTTCATCGCCCTCGCGCTGATCACTTCCACCGCCCACGCGCAGATCAAGGTGGATGTTACCGACGAAGCCTCCAACGACGTCGTCATTGCCGTCCCTGCCATGCCCACGCCGCAAGTGACCGGCACCCCCGCCGGCCCCACCGACACGCTCGGCAAACAGGTCGCCGAGGTGGTCGCCACAGATCTCCGCAATTCGGGCCTCTTCAAGCCGATGGGCCCGGGCGGCATCCGCGCCATCGGCTATCCCGAAGTCACCGCGCCTGATTATGGCTATTGGCCCGGCACCGGTGCCGCCGCGCTGGTCCAGGGCTATGTCCGTGCCAATGCGGGCGGCGACATCACCGTCGGCTGCTACCTTTACGACGTCGCGCTGAAGACCGAACTGACGCGCGCCGGATACGTTGTTGCCCCGCGCGACTGGCGGCGGGCGGCGCACAAATGTGCCGACGCCATCTACGCGCGCCTGTCGGGGGAAAGCCCGTTCTTTGACAGCCGCGTCGCCTATATTGCCGAAACCGGGCCGAAGGATCACCGCGTCAAGCGGCTCGCCATTATGGATTCGGACGGCGCGAACCACCGCTTTCTGACCAACGGGCAGAACATTGTCCTGACCCCGCGCTTTTCTCCCGATTATAAATCGATCGTTTATCTGAGCTATGCCGGGAAAAGCCCGCGCATCTATATCTACGACCTTGGCACCGGCAAACAGCGTCTCGTCACCGAAAGCGCCACGACGACCTTTGCCCCGCGCTGGTCGCCCAATGGCAAGACCATCCTGTTCTCGATGGCGATAGGCAACAACACCGACATTTACAGCATCCCTGCCAGCGGAGGAACGCCCCGCCGCCTGACGAATTCACCCGGCATCGACGTAGGCGGCAGTTTCTCGCCCGACGGCAACCGCATCGTCTTTGAAAGCGACCGGTCGGGCACGCAGCAGCTTTACGTCATGGACGCCGACGGGGCGAACCAGCAGCGGATCAGTTTCGGCGGTGGCCGTTTCGCCACCCCCGAATGGAGCCCACGAGGCGACCTGATCGCGTTTACAAAGATTGGCGGGGCGTTTCGGATCGGCGTGATGACCCCATCGGGCAGCGGCGAACGGCTGCTGACCAACAGTTGGCAGGACGAATCACCCACTTGGTCGCCGAACGGGCGCGTCATCCAGTTCTTCCGCACTACGCAGGGGCGGGGCGGCAAGTCGAACCTTTACCAAGTCGACCTGACCGGCGTGAACGAGCGCAGACTGCCGACGCCCGTCGATGGCTCGGACCCGACTTGGGGTCCGCTGCTGCCATGACCGATATTTTAGGAGAATGACCATGAAGCGACCCGGATCAAAATACCTGCTGGCAGTGGCGCTGCTCGCTATCGCTGCCTGCGCAAAAAAGCCACCCAAGGAATTGCCGCCGCCGCCGGTCGATAACAGCGCACAAATGCCAACCGCCGTTGATACATCACGCGCCGCCGCACCCGGCAGCCAGGCCGATTTCGTCGCCAGCGTCGCTGCCGACCGCGTTTTCTTTGCGACAGACTCTTCCGACGTCGATCAACCCGGCCAGGCGACGCTGCAGTCGCAGGCGACGTGGTTTGCAAAATACCCCAATGTCCGCGTTACTGTGGAGGGGCATGCCGACGAACGCGGCACCCGCGAATATAATCTGGCACTCGGCGACCGCCGCGCCAATGCCGCCAAGAATGCGCTGGTTGCCCTCGGCGTTTCGGCAACGCGGATTACCACGATCAGCTATGGCAAGGAACGCCCCGACGCGATCGGCTCGGACGAAGCCGGCTACGCCAGGAACCGTCGCGCGGTCAGCGTCACGGTGCAGTAGCTACCACACGTCACCCCGGTGCAGGCCGGGGTGACGTCGTTGGCGGGGGACTTGCCCAATTTCTTCCCCATTCCCGGCGATCTTAGATGACGGCTCCGCTACCCCAGCGCCCGGTTCAGCATTCGGCCCAGTCGTAGCCCTCCGCGCAGGACCTGTAGCCGTACGACGGGCACCAGCGATGCGATTCTGGCGTCGTCCAGATGCCCGACCCTCCCACTCGGCCCGCACGGATCGCCAAGCGCCACGCCATAGGCAAAGTCGCGCGATACCGCCCAGCTTTCGCGGCTCCAGTCGGTCACTCTGCCCGCCGCGATCACGCGCCTTTGCCGGGCTGTGACGCCTGCCAACAGGCCCCGCGCGCCAGGTCGCGGCGACGAAATACCGCGTTCGGCCAGATAACCGTCCCAGATCGCATGGAGGTTCAATCGGGTGTTGGCGACGATGCCATAGGTCGACAACACCTTGTTCCTGCCCAGGTCACCCCGGTCGCCCGCGTGGAGCGGCTGGTGCAGGTCACCGACGAAATGCACCAAAAACGCCAGCGCCATCAGCCGGTCTCTGGCGCTCAACCGCCGGTCTGCCAGCCTTGCCCCCTGTTGCGTGACCTGCGCCGACACGCAATTTCCGTCGATACACGGGCTCGCTAGGTCGAACGGCTTGCACACGTCGACGTTCTAATAGTGCCAGCTATAGGCATCAGCGCCGCGAGCGCGCGCAACCGCTTACTCATCGCCATAAATCGCAACCTCGGCTTCATGGGCGTCGGACACCCGCCCGCGATACATACCGGGCGTGTTAAATGCCCAGCTTCCCGTGCCATCGGGGGCGACCGCGATCAGGCCGCCCTTCCCGCCCATCGCGCCCAGTTCGGCGATCATCGCGGCGGCGGCGTCGACCACGCGCGCATCGGCCAGCCGGACCAGCGCGCACAGTTCATGGGCGACCCCCAGCCGGATGAAGAATTCGCCCGCACCGGTGCACGACACCGCCGCTGCGCGGTCGTCGGCATAGGTGCCTGCCCCAATCAGCGGCGAATCGCCGACCCGGCCCCAGCGTTTCCCGGTCAGCCCCCCGGTCGAGGTCGCCGCCGCGACATGGCCCGCGTCATCGACCGCGACCGCCCCGACGGTCCCGTATTTCATGCCCGAATCGAACGGCGCGTCGGGGTTGGCCAGGATTTCGTCGAGCTGCCGCCGCCGTTCCGCGGTTGCAAACCAGGCGGGTTCGGCGGCCTCGATGCCGTGGGCGCGGCCGAAACTGTCGGCACCCGCGCCCGCCAGAAACACGTGGGCGCTGTTGGTCATGACCTCGCGGGCCAGCGTGACCGGGTGGCGCGTCGTCCGCACGCCCGCCACCGCGCCAGCGGCCCGGGTCGCGCCGTCCATGATCGCAGCGTCGCATTCGATCCGGCCCTCGGCGGTGAAGACCGACCCGCGTCCGGCGTTAAAGACCGGATCGTCCTCCATCACCCTGACCGCCGCCTCGACCGCGTCGATCGCCGATCCTCCGCCGCTTAGCACATCGCCGCCCGCCGCCAATGCCGCGTGCAAACCAGCGCGCCCGGCGGCGTCGTCGGCCGCCGACAGCACCCCGCGGGCCATCGACCCCGATCCTCCGTGAATGACAAGCGTCCATCCGGTCATGTTGTAATTCCCTCGATCGGCCCGTTCTTAACGCGTCGCGCCACGCATCCCAATCTGTTATGGTCCATCAAACATTTACGTCAGATAGGAATCGCCCTCGTGTCTCTGCGTCCATGGCGTGACATCACGCGCCGCAAATCTCGCCAGATTATGATCGGCAATGTCCCCGTCGGTGGCGATGCGCCGGTTACGGTTCAGACGATGACGAACACCCCGACCAGCGACGCGCGCGCAACGATCGACCAGATCCGCCGGTGCGAGGATGCCGGGGTCGACATCATCCGCGTGTCCTGCCCCGACGTCGAAAGCACCGCCGCGCTGAAACAGATCGTCCGTGCTTCGCGCGTGCCGATCGTCGCCGACATCCATTTCCACTACAAGCGCGCGCTCGAAGCCGCCGACGCGGGCGCGGCCTGCCTGCGCATCAATCCCGGCAACATCGGTTCGGCAGCGCGCGTGCGCGAGGTCGTCAACGCGGCCAAGGCAAATGGTTGCGCCATCCGCATCGGCGTCAACGCCGGGTCGCTCGAACGCGACCTGCTGGAAAAATACGGCGAGCCTTGCCCCGAAGCGCTCGTCGAAAGCGCACTCGACCATATCAAGCTGCTCGAGGATCATGACTTCCGCAACTACAAGGTCGCGGTCAAGGCGTCCGACCTGTTTCTCGCCGTCGCCGCCTACCAACAACTTGCCGAAGCGGTCGATTGTCCGCTGCACCTGGGCATTACCGAAGCGGGCGGATTGATCGGCGGCACGGTCAAGTCGTCGATCGGGATGGGCAGCCTGTTGTGGTATGGCATCGGCGACACCATCCGCGTGTCGCTCAGCGCGGAACCTGAGGAAGAGGTCCGCGTCGGCTTCGAAATCCTGAAGGCGCTGGGCATTCGCAATCGCGGCGTCCGTGTCGTATCCTGTCCTTCTTGCGCGCGGCAGGGCTTCGACGTGATCCGCACCGTGCAGGCCCTGGAGGAACGCCTCCAGCACATCCGCACGCCGCTGTCGTTGTCGATCCTCGGCTGCGTCGTCAACGGCCCGGGCGAGGCGCGCGAAACCGACATCGGCTTGACCGGCGGCGGCGCGGGCAAGCACATGGTCTATCTGTCGGGCGTCACCGACCACACCATCAACGACGCCGAGATGATCGAACACATCGTCAGCCTGGTCGAAGCCAAGGCAGCGTCGATCGAAGCCGCCGAGGCACTGGTCGTCGCCTAGGCGGTCGCTTTGGTGCGGGCCCCTGCCTGTTATCATGGTCAGGACGAGTGCGATTTGGCAGCGGTAATGTCAGCGTGGGCATGACGGGCCGGGATCCGTTTCGGCTAGGCGGGCCTAATCGCGTGAAATCTCCATGACGCGCCGCGCAGCGGCCAGCTCAAGGATGCGACCGATGACGGTATCGTAGAGCTTGGGCGGGATGAAGCCGTAGGCGAAGCGATCCTTGCTCCCAGGCACCGGACGAATGTCATAGCCGGGCCAGGCAAACTGGTTCACTTCATCCAGCACGATCCAGGATCGATCGTCATCGAGGCCGAGCGCCTGCTTGACCCGGGGCGGCAACTCGATCGCCTCTCCGTCCTTGGCTGGCGGGGTGTGCGTGATCGGTGCGACCGTCACGCGCGGGGCACCACCCTTGGGGCTTTGCAGCGCCAGCACGATGACGCTGGGGCGGACCTTGCGGCCTCCGTCCTGTCCTTTGCGATGCTCGTGCCGCCACAGATAGGCATAGGGAATGACCAAGCCCGGTTCCGGGGTAGGAAGCGACAAGGCTCAATCCATCAGCGCATTGAGATGGTCGTGGCGAGAATCCATCCGCGATGCCGCCAGTGCCTCCAACGTCGCGCTGTCCAACTCCTCGACCGCCAGGGCAGTAGGGGCCGTCGCCTTGAGGCGCTGATATTCGTCATAGTCGCG
>NZ_JANXNX010000079.1 GCF_025353885.1 Sphingomonas sp.
CGGCCGAGATCGCCGTGCAAGAGGTTGCCCAGCCATTCTATATAGCGAACGGGAAGCGGCCGGCCCAAGCCCAGGTCGTGCTCGATCGCGGCTCGAGCATGCGCCAAAGCAGTTGTTGACAGCACTTCGGGTGGCAGCAGGGAATCCACCACGTCGCCAGGAAGCAGACTGAGGAGGAGGAAGCTCACGACGGTTACCAGAAGTCCGACGACCGCCAGATGGCCCATGCGCAGCCTCAAGCCCCTCGTCCGCCGCCAAGTGAAGCTTCGTCCACCAGCTGCCAATATACTCATCCGGCGCCTCCCTTGGGCGGCCCTCTATCGCGTGGGCCGCTCTCCCTGGTCGAATAGTAGGTCCCGTCGCCAACTGGAAATTGCATATTTCTATTGGAGCCATGCATCACGGCGATGCTTCCCACCCATTATCAACGACCATGCCCTGGCTTGATGCGAGCCATAGGAGGATCCGATTTGTAACCGCGGCGAGCGGGAAGCAGAGTCTTCTCAACATGGTGGCCCAGACGAAATCCTGTAGCCCCAACGCCGGAGGTATAAAATGGCTAGTGAACCTGGCGAGGCACTCGTGTCGTCGCCCCCTGCAATCAATCCGATCAGGCTCGGCAGAGGGACCTCCGCGAGCATCGACTTAGAGTTGACGCGACGTTTCCACGAAGAATTTCTTGGTCTCCAGTGCGTTCGCTACGCGCACGACGGCCTGCTTACCCGCGATCTCGGCCACAAGACGGGCGGGCGCCTCGACGGCGGCGACTACTGGGTCTTGGACACGAGGTTGGTCGAGACCATCGAAACTCCCCAGTGCGTTTGGAACCATTGGGGTGTGGATGTCGACACTCGCGAGGAGGTCGAACAGGCGCACCGTATCGCGACCGAGCGTAAGCAATACTTCGGTATCGACGAAGTTCAGGATATCCGGAATCAGCATGGCTCCTATTCGTTCTATTTCTCCGACGTCATGAGTAATTGGTGGGAGATCCAATTCCTTATGCGCTCGCAAGAAGAAATCGATCGCTGGCGTCAGACGTTCGGCAAGAAATGACTGCGAGAGGTAATATGAACATCCATTCTTCCTTTGATCCAGTCGTCCGGTCGAACGCGTTCTCGCACGGGACGCTGGAAACCGCAGGCCTTGACCGGACGGGACCATTTTACGAAGAGTTCCTCGGTATCGGCTGGTATCGCCAAGCGCGGGTGGCCGGTGGTTTCAACAGCGGCTCAACAAAGTGGTATGTCGCCTGTCTCGGTCTTCCAACCGGTGTCGAGGTCGCCCAGTCCCGCGATTACCGTTGGGTGCTCGCCTTGGGAAGCGATGAAGAGATTTGCGACGCCCGGCAGAAAGCGCTCGAAAAGCGCGAACTCTACGGCATCCAGGAGATCACGGACATTTGCGAGAACCGTTTCGGGGGAGTCTCTTTCGTCCTCCAGGACCTGAACGGCTGCTGGTGGGAGTTCGAACACCGAACGACGTTCTGTTACGATGATCTCTTCGCCGCGGGGGACGTCGTCTAAGCGCGTCAGCGCGGGCGACGGATAATTACATGAAACTTCTGACACTCAGAACTGCTTCGGGCCACCGCGCTGGTGCCGAGATTGGCAATGTCATCGTTGACCTCGGCGCTGCATTTTCGGCATTGGGGATGGTGCCTTGGTCGCCCCACGATGTCGGCGAGATTGTAGCGATCGGGAAGGATGGCTTGCGACATTGCCGTCAGGCACTCGACCGAATCAGCGGCCTATCCGGCGAAGCCGCCGCGGCGCTGTTGGACGATGGTATTACACTGGCCGCGGAGCAAGCACGGCTGGCGTCACCTGTTCTTCGGCCTGGCCTCATCATGCTCGGTGGCCGCTCATACTTCTCGCATCTTGAGGAGATGTCGAAGAAGTATACGCAATCGGCCTCGTTCGCCCCGCCCGAGCCGAATGCTTTCAACCAGAGTCCCAACAGCGTTATCGGATCCGGCGAGCCGATCATCCTGCCGCTGCCCTCCCCGGACATGGTTGATTATGAAGCTGAGCTTGCGGTCGTTTTCGGTCGTCGCTGCCACGCAGTCACCGAGGAAGAGGTGCGCGCCTGCATTGCAGGGTTTACGCTCATGAACGACGTGAGCGCGCGGGACTGGAATGCATCCGCCCAAACTCCGAGCGGTGCCGTCGACTTCACGAAAATCCGTCTGGGCAAGCAGTTTCCGACCTTCTGTCCGGTCGGTCCAGCGATGACCACCATCGACGAGTTTGATGACTTTGGCGACATCGTGTTCGACTGTCGCGTCAACAGTGAATTGGTCCAGTCGGGCAGCACGGCCGACCTCGTGTTTTCCATTGAGCGGATGATCTCGTATTATGCCCAGTGGCACGTCTTCAAGCCTGGCGACATCTTTTCGATGGGGACGCCCGCGGGAGTTGGTCACGCGCGGGAGCCCAGCGTCTTCCTCAAGGCGGGCGACGTGGTGGAAGTCTCATCTCCCCTAATCGGCCGCCTGCGCAACGTCGTCGAACGCGCGCCACCTCAATTTAGCGAAAGAAGGAAACTGCAATGCGGCTCGTGACGATAGATGACCTTCCGCGCAGCCGCGCGGGGCTGATTATAGGAAACGAGGTCCTGTGCGCCGCGCATGGGTTTGCGTTTTTCGGGATGCTCCCCTGGAAGCCGGCGAACGTTCTAGAGATGCTCGAAGCAGGCGAATCCGGCCTAATCGGCCTCAGGGAGCTGGAGAGCCGGACAAAGGAAGCCTTGTCGGACGAGCTCATCCGCCTGCGGCAGCTGCGCGGATTAACACCGCTCGCCTCGACCAAGCTGCGTGCACCAATCGAGCGGCCGCGAATTCTGCTGTCGGGGGGTGCGCAGTTTCCCTCCCACCAAGAGGAGATGACGCGCCTCATCAGCGGAGATGTGCCTCGTCCGGCCCAACCGGGCGGCACAGACCGTGGATATGCAACGCGTCGCCGACCGAGCGCACACACGAAGAACGCGGGCTCGATCATCGGGCCCGACGATCCCATTGTCCTTCCGTCACGAGCCCCGGGGATGGTAGACTGGGAGGCAGAGTTCGCCGTCGTGTTCGGCAAGCCCTGCTTCAATGCCTCCGTCGAGGAAGCAGCTGATGCGATCGTGGGCTATACCTTCATCAACGACCTCGGCCCGCGCGATCCTGCGATGTCGAGCTTCGATGCCGTCAAGGCCGGCAAGCCTATGGACTTTGCACAGATAGGTCTCGCCAAGAGCATGCCGACTATGTGCCCCCTGGGACCGTGCGTGGCTACGAAGGAGGACGTGCCCGATCCCGACAACCTGCGGTTCTGGCTAAAGGTCAATGGAGTACTCATGCAAGACGCGAGCACCAGCGAGATGGTCTTCACCGTCGCGCAGCTCGCAGCCGAGATGTCGCAGTGGTATGGCTTCGAGGCCGGTGACGTGCTGTCGATGGGATCTCCTGCGGGTGTCGGCCTAGCGCTGAAACCGCCCCGGTTCCTCCAAGACGGAGACGTAGTGGAGATCGGCGCGGAAGGGATCGGCGTGCTCCGAAATCCCGTGAAGTCGGTTTCGGGCCCGTCCGAGCCCCTATGGACAGTTCCCCAGTCCTCTGTCGCATGAGCAACCAGCGCCGCCAGATGCGCGTGCGCTCGGCAGAGTCCGTTGCGCGCGAAGTTAAGGCGCTGGAGCTCGTGCCCGTCGATGGAGAAAGCCTGCATCCTTGGGCCCCAGGCGCGCACATCCGCGTCTGGCTGCCGGACGGCGACACTCGGGCCTACTCCCTGATCGGATCGCGCTCCGATGATACGAGGTACAGTATTGCGATCCGGTTGGATGAACATGGTCGCGGGGGCTCGCGCTACATGCACGCGCTCGTCCCCGGCGATCTGCTAGCGATCAGCGACCCCAGAAACGATTTTCCCCTTCAGCAGACGGCAACCTTCCATACGCTTGTTGCCGGAGGCATAGGCATCACGCCGCTGATGGCAATGGCGGAGGAGCTCTCGAGCGACGGAAGGCGGTTCCGCCTAGTTTACTGCGCTCGGACCCCCGACCACGCGGCGTTTCTCGACCAAATGCAGCAGCGTTTTGGATCGAATGTCGTGGCGCATTTCGACGAGGGGCATGCGAAACGGGCGTTCGACATCGCTAAACTCCTGTCCGAGCCGAACGCGGGTGAACACGTCTATGTTTGCGGCCCGAAGGGTATGGTAGACGCGGCTCGCCGTTCAACCTCGCACTGGCCGGAAGGCACGTTTCACACCGAGATCTTCACGAATGCGCCGCTTCCGACAGAAGATGAGACTGATGAGGGTTTCGAGATAGTTTTGGGCAGCAGCGACGAGAAGCTGCAGGTCCCGCCGGGGAAGTCGATCCTCCGTGTCCTTCTCGAGAAGGGGCTGCCGGTCGAATATTACTGTGAGCAGGGCAGCTGCGGCCTATGCACGACCGGGATATTATCCGGTCTCGTGGAGCATCGCGACGTGGTGCTGAACGACGAGGAGAAAGCGTCGCAGAAGATAATGCAGGTCTGCGTGTCGCGCCCGCTTCCGGGCGAGGTGCTTGTCCTCGATTTGTGATTGGAGAAAGGTGATGGTTGCTCGCTTCGCAAACCTGATCGGCGGCGAATGGCGCGAGGACGGCCCTTGGGAAGTCAATCGCAACCCGTCCGACGTCGATGACGTCATCGGCGAATTCGCCATTGCTGACGAGCGAACCGCAGAGGATGCGGTTACAGCGGCGCATACGGCGTCTGCGGCTTGGCGCGTGTGCGGCGTGCAGCCGCGCTTTGACATTCTAGATCGTGTGGGTGCTGAGCTGTTCGAGCGTCGCGCTGAGTTCGGGGGCATTCTTTCGCGAGAGGAGGGCAAGACGCTCCCCGAGGGGATCGGCGAGGTCGTCCGGGCAGCGCACATCTTCAAGTTCTTCGCCGGTGAGGTGCTGCGCGCCGGTGGTGAAACCCTGCCGTCGGTCCGCCCCGGCATTACAGTCGATATCACTCGGGAACCGGTTGGCGTCGTGGCACTCATTACGCCTTGGAATTTTCCGATTGCCATTCCCGCCTGGAAGGCGGCGGCGGCGCTCGCGCATGGCAATACCGTAATCCTGAAACCGGCATCGCCAACTCCGGCGTCGGCCTGGGTCCTTGCCGACGTTTTGCAGCGCGCCGGCTTGCCAGCCGGCGTGTTCAATCTTGTAAATGGCGGCGCTGAGGTTGGTGAGGTTCTTTCCCGCTCGCGCATGGTCGATGCCTTAAGTTTCACCGGATCAGTCGCGACCGGGGCGAGAGTATTGGCCGCGACCATTCCGACCCAGAAAAAGGTCCAGCTTGAAATGGGGGGCAAAAATCCGCTCCTCGTGCTTTCCGATGCTGATCTGGACGTTGCGGCGGAGGTCGCTCTTCAAGGTGCCTTCGGATCCACTGGACAGCGCTGCACGGCGTCGAGCCGCATTATCGTGGATGAACGCGTCCATGATCGCTTCGTCAGCAAGCTAGTGGAGCGTCTTCGGACCTTCAAGGTTGGCCACGCGATGCACGATCAGACGAAGATGGGTCCGATCGTGACCCAAGGTCAGCGCGAATGCGTAATGACCCATATAGAGGAGGCTCGTCGGCAGGGTGCGCGCGTCGCGTTCGGGGGCGAGATCCCCAAAATGCCACACGAAGGGTATTATTTGACACCGACACTCCTCGCCGACACTGAGGCCAGTCAGAGTATCAATCGCGACGAAGTTTTCGGCCCCGTCGCCTCGGTCATTCGGGTGAAGAACTATGAGGAAGGTCTCGCGGTTGCCAACGACACGGAATTCGGGCTGTGCGCCGGCGTGGTGACGCGGTCCCTGAAGTTCGCCCAGGACTTCAAGAAGAAGGCTCGCGTCGGAATGGTGATGGTGAACCTTCCAACGGCGGGGGTCGATTACCACGTGCCCTTTGGGGGGACTCGAGCGTCGAGCTATGGATCGCGGGAACAGGGCACATATGCACGCGAGTTCTACACGACAGTGAAGACCGCCTACACGCTGCCGGTCTGAGACGGTGTATCCAACACCTGGATGCGGCCATCCAAACTTCCAATTTTTTGCATCAAGTTCGGTCGCGTATCACGATTTCACAATTTCGGGTCCCCGGACGCGACGCACTCCGCTTGACAGAGCCGTCGCCGTCTGGCCCCACTTTTAACTGGAGACTAATCATGACCGACATCCCACAATTTCGTCGCGACCAGGCGGAGGTTCGCGAGACCCTTCCGGACTCCGCGGTGCCAGCCAAGCAGCGCCGACAGCTCGAATGCACTCCGGGCGACACGCACACCTTGGGTTTGCCTTGGGTTTTCCAAAATCAATCTGGTTTTAACTTCTGGGACGTGAAGACCGGAGATTATTTTGTACAGCTGGAAGGACGGCACTATGGTTGGGACAGCTCGACCGTGCAGGTATCGGAGATGGGCCCGGGCCAAGGCCCGGGGATGCATATGCATCCCGTCGAGGAGATATTCGTGCTCGTGGAGGGCGAGGTCGCCTTCGGCCTGAAGGAAGAGGTCATCCACCTAAGAGCCCCGGCGATTATGCGAATTCCTCCGAACACGCCCCACAACGTGACTACGCTGGGCCAAGGGCGCGCGAAGCTGGTTGACTTTTTCCCCTCCGCACACCCGGGGGGGATGCCTGGTGGCTTACCCGATCCATTTGATTACCTGAAGAAAGGCCAAACCAGTGAAAAGGCTGCGCAGATCGCCAATTTCAAAAAAATCGTCGCAGACTTTGACGATGATGGCGACGGCCGTATCTCGCGCGAGGAAGCCCCTATGATGCTCCGCGATATGTTCGGGCGCTACGATAGCGATCACGATGGTTACATCTCGATGGAAGATGCTGAAGCTTGGAATTAAGTTTTCCGCTTTGCTCGCAACGCCCCAAAGTGACGATTCTTTCAGTCACTTTGGGGCGTTTGAAGCGCGACCTACTGCGATGATTTCGCGGCAAGATCACGCGTTATTACCGGCGCTGGATGCGTTGCTTGCGGAGCGCAGCGTCACGCGAGCCGCCAAGCGCCTGAACTTAAGCCAGCCCGCTATGAGCGCCATACTCCAGCGACTCCGCGAGCTATTGGAAGACCCGATCCTTGTTCAGGTCGGACGTGAGCAGTTCCTCAGTCCTCGCGCTGCAGCCATGGCAAGTCCACTGCATCAGGCGCTTCTCGCTGTAAGCAGCGCAGTCGCGAGCCAGCCCTTTGA
>NZ_JANXNX010000102.1 GCF_025353885.1 Sphingomonas sp.
CACCAAGTCGGCGCGCGTCGAGGGCGTCATCTTCGGTCGCGTCAAGGGCGGCTTCACGGTCGATCTGTCGGGTGCCGTTGCGTTCCTGCCCGGCAGCCAGGTCGATATCCGCCCCGTGCGCGATGTCACCCCGCTGATGGACATTCCACAGCCTTTCCAGATCCTGAAAATGGATCGCAAACGCGGCAACATCGTCGTGTCGCGTCGTGCCATCCTTGAGGAAACCCGTGCCGAAGCCCGCACCGGTCTCATCTCGACGCTGGCCGAGGGCCAGATCATCGACGGCGTGGTCAAGAACATCACCGATTACGGTGCGTTCGTCGACCTGGGCGGCATCGACGGCCTGCTCCACGTTACCGACATGAGCTACAAGCGCGTCCAGCATCCTTCGGAAATGATCAACATCGGTGACACGGTGAAGGTCCAGATCGTCCGGATCAACAAGGACACGCAGCGCATCTCGCTCGGCATGAAGCAGCTTGAGAGCGATCCGTGGGAGGGCGCAGAAGCCAAATATCCGATCGGCGCGAAGCTGAGCGGACGGGTGACGAACATCACCGAATATGGCGCGTTCGTCGAGCTGGAAGCGGGTATCGAGGGCCTGGTCCATGTGTCGGAAATGAGCTGGACCAAGAAGAACGTCCATCCTGGCAAGATCGTATCGACCAGCCAGGAAGTCGAGGTCATCGTCCTGGAAGTCGACAGCGAAAAGCGTCGCGTTTCGCTTGGCCTCAAGCAGGCCATCTCGAACCCATGGGAAGCGTTCGCCGCCGACCATCCGGTCGGTTCGACCGTCGAAGGCGAAGTCAAGAATGCCACCGAATTCGGCCTGTTCGTCGGCCTGGATGGCGACGTCGACGGCATGGTCCACATGTCCGACATCGCATGGGGCATCTCGGGCGAGGACGCGTTGAACCTGCATCGCAAGGGTGAGACGGTTTCGGCCATCGTGCTCGACATCGATGCTGAAAAGGAGCGTATCTCGCTCGGCATGAAGCAGCTTGAAAAGGGTGCACCTGCCGTGGGCAGCACGACGGCGGCTTCGGGTCTTGCCAAGAATTCGGTCATCACGGTGACTGTCCTTGAAGTGCGCGATGGCGGGCTTGAAGTTCAGGCTGGTGACGATGGCGTGACAGGCTTCATCAAGCGCACCGACCTTGGGCGCGACCGCGACGAGCAGCGTCCGGAGCGTTTCCAGGCTGGTCAGAAATTCGATGCCATGGTTATCGGGTTCGACCGGTCGAAGAAGCCCAACTTCTCGGTCAAGGCCATGCAGATGGCCGAAGAGAAGCAGGCCGTCGCGCAATACGGTTCGTCCGATTCGGGTGCGTCGCTTGGCGACATTCTGGGCGAAGCATTGAAAGCACGCGACGAAAAGAAGTAGGATTTCGAAGCCCGGGTTTGTTCGCATCTGCGAGACAAGCCCGGGTTTTTCGATTGAGATTTCGAACTGCAATGGTATTAACCTGGATCAGTTCGCCCGTTTTGGCGACGACAGGAGACGACTGTGATTCGTTCCGAACTCGTTGAAATGCTTGCATCCGATCATCCCGACCTTGCGCTGCGCGATGTCGAGCGGATCGTGACGTCGTTCTTCAACGAAATTTCCGCGCAACTTGCCAAGGGCGGGCGCGTCGAACTCCGCGGCTTCGGCGCTTTCTCCAGCCGCGCGCGCACCGAACGCGTCGGTCGCAACCCCCGCACCGGCGATGCCGTCGACATCGCCGCCAAACGCGTGCCGTATTTCAAGCCCGGCAAGGAAATGCGCGAACGTTTGAACGTCTGATTGTGTTCGGGAGAGGGGCGCGTACCCCGACACCCGTATAGGTCCCGGCCTTCGCCGGGGTGACGGGAAATTGGCTAGCTGCGCGCCTGCGCCAGCGCAGGGCCCGCCAGCGCACCCACAGTGCCGAAGTCGAAATAGGTCCGCCGCGAGTATTTGTTGCAGAAATAGGAACAATAAGTCGTGTGGCATCGCGCCGGGCCCGACTGAACCGCGAAATCGCCAGAAAGAATGTTGCCGAGCGTGGTCTGCGCGCTGCACCGGTGGACCGCGCCATCGGGCTGGATCGCCACGAACCGGTGCCCGGCATCGCAGTCATGGCCGACGAAACGACGTTTCTGCGCGAGGAGTTCGTCGTCGTAGAGCGGCCAGATCGTCGGTTGTTCGCTGACGTCATTTTCGAGCCGGTCATAGCCCAGCCGCGCCCATGCCGCCGCTCCGCGAAATATCGAGCGTTCGGTGTCGGTATAGTCATCGGGGTAAATGCCGCCTTCGGCCGGGCCGCGCAGCATCTTTGGAACGGGGCGAAACCCCGACGGCTCAAGGGCGCGCACGATCGTGTCATAGTCGGCGAGCACCGCCGGCGTCGCGACGACCGACACCATCACGGCGCTCTGAAACTTCGCGAGATGTTCCAGATTGTCCAGAAATACAGTCCAGCCCTGCCCCCGGATGCGCTGTTCGGGATGGATCGCGGCATGGATCAGGCTGATCCGCGCGGGGTCGACCTGTTCGGCAAAGGACCGGATCGACCGCTGGCTGAGGTTGGTGTTGAGCGACAGATAATGGTTCCGGCTGAGGCCGACGCACAGCCGCGTGAATTCTGGATAGAGCGTCGGTTCGCCGCCCGTGACGTGCAACAGCCAGGTCCGCCCGGTGCCGTCGAACGCATCGATCCATTCGCTGGCGCTCGGCAAGCCCTTGATTTTCGCGCCCAGCGATTCGGGCGAGAAAAAGCAGTAGCCGCAGCGGTAGTTGCAGCTGTCGAGCAGCTTCCAGTCCGCCTCGATGTCGTATTTCATTATGGGTGCGTATCACATTGGCAAAGCGTGCGCCGCACTTTTGCCGGTAATTCCGTTTCAGGGGTTGACGCGGACGCTGGTCGGCCCCTTCTGTCGCCATGCGCGGACGTGGCGAAATCGGTAGACGCAGCAGACTTAAAATCTGCTTTCCGTATGGAAGTGCGGGTTCAAGTCCCGCCGTCCGCACCAGTGCCTGCGCCGGGCTAGTGCTTGCCCTGGCGCTGACGGGCTGCGGGGGCAGTCATCGGGACGACGTACTGGTGGCCAGCGTCATCGGCGACGTGCCGCGCGTGGCTGACCCTGATCGCGCCAGGCTCACGCCGTCCAGTACGGTGCTGATCCGCGCGACGCGGCAGGGGCTGGTCGCGTTTGACGGCAATGGCCAGGTCGAACCCGCGCTTGCCGAAAGCTGGACCTTTACCAAGGATGGCCTGAGTGCGATCTTTCGATTGCGGCGGTTGCGCTGGGCCAATGGCGGCGAGGTGACGGGGCGCGAGGTGGCGGCGAGCCTGAACCGGGCGATAGCATCGAACAGCCGCAACACACTGAAACCATTGTTGTCTTCGGTCGAAACGGTGATCGGGATGACCGATCGCGTCGTCGAAATCCGGCTGAAGGTGCCGCGCCCCAATCTTCTGGAACTGCTGGCCCAGCCCGAACTGGCGATTCGTCGGGGCGGTTCAGGGACCGGGCCGTGGGTGATGGTGGACGCGATTCCCCACGGCGTGCGGCTGCGTCCGGTCAAGGATGACGATGACCCTGCGACCGACGAAATCGTGATGCCGCCGATCCGCGAGGTCTTGCTGCGCGGAGAGCGTGCGGGCGTCGCGATTGCGCGCTTCATGGCGGCGCGCGGCGGGTATGTGACGGGGGGGACGCTGGGCAACTGGCCGGTGGCTCAGGCCGCGGGATTGAAGTCGGGCGTGGTCAGGTTCGATCCCGCGGAGGGGCTGTTTGGGCTGGCGGTGATGCGCGGGTCACCGGCCCTGCAGGATGCCGCCCTGCGCAATGCGCTGTCGATGGCGATCAACCGCGAGGCGCTGGTGACGGGGTTTGGCCTGGCCGGGTCCGGAGCGGGGCGCTGGCGGGCGATCGACCGGCTGCTGCCGACCCAGATGGACAGCGCGCAATTGCCCGCCGCGCCTGCGTGGAGCACGGCGTCGCTGGTCGATCGCCGGATCGAGGCGCGACGCCTGGTGGCAAAGGCCGCCGCAGTGCCGGTGCTGCGCGTGGCGCTGCCCGCAGGACCGGGGATGACAGTGCTGTTTGCGCGACTGGCGGCGGACTGGCGCGCCATTGGGGTCTCGGTAGTGCGGGTCGCCGCCAATGCCGATGCCGACCTGCGCCTGATCGACGAGGTTGCGCCCAACGCCAGTGCGAACTGGTATCTGACGCGAACAAGCTGCGATGCCGGGCTGGCCTGCGACACGGGCGTCGATGCCGCGCTGAAGGCGTCGCGCGCGGCCCCCGATCTGGCCGGGCGGGCGGTGCAGATTGCCACGGCGGACGCGGCGGCGGCGGCAGCGGCGGCCTATATTCCACTGGCGACGCCGGTGCGCTGGTCGCTGGTCGATCCAGCGCTGACGGGGTTCCATGAGAACAGCTTTGCGGTCCATCCGCTCGCTGAACTGCGGCTGCCCCGGAACTGACCCGACGCAGCCGATCTGGCGGCGACGCGTTGACCCCTTATATACGGTGCTGGGAGATTGTTATGGCCGATGCGAGAATGCCCGATTTCGACGCACTGACCCGCAAAATCGGGTTGGGCGGGACCGACCCTGCCTCGGTCCGCAACCGCATCCAGAAGCTGGAGCACCTGCTGGAGGGTCTCTTCGTCATTCCCGGCACCAAGCAACGGCTGGGGCTGGACGTCATCCTCGACATCATTCCCGTCGGCGGCGGCGTGATCAGCGCGATCATGGGCGGCTATATGGTCTGGGAAGCGCGCAACCTGGGCATGCCCAAGCACGCCTATGCGCGGATGGCGGGCAATGTCGGGCTGGACGCGCTATTCGGCATCATCCCATTCGTCGGCGCGATCCCCGATTTCTTCTTTCGGTCGAACACCCGCAACCTGAAGATCATCAAGAAACACCTCGACCGCCACCACCCCAGCACCGCCATTATCGACGGGTAGCGCCGCGCCAGATCTTGAGGGGCAAGCCTGACGCCTGACCCCCGCCCTGTTCGCAGCGTCGGGTGCGAAAGCGGGTGTCGAGACACAGCCAGATCTCGTCGAGCCAGCCATCCCTGGTCGTCGTGACGCGTACCGCATCGGGTGTCAGCCCGCGATTGGCGCGCGCGAACGCGGACGCGAACCGGCCGACGGTCAGTCCCGACTGGCGTGACAGGCGGTTCATGTCGGGATAGCGCAATGCCGCATACAGGCGCGTCGAGGTGCGGAAATAATCGTCCGCGCTGCCGGTCATGCAACTGCCGTGCTTGGCATATTCGTGCTGTAACAACTGCGCCGACGGCGTGGCGCACAGGTTCGCGCGGATCGTCGCCTCTGACAGCAGCGGCACCGCCCGGCAATATTGCGGCCAGTCCTTGCCCGCGCCATCGGGCCACAGGCCATGCAGCGTGAAGCCGAAGCGGTTATCGGACCCGCACTGGAAAGACATCGGATCGCCGCGTTTGCAATATTGCGGACCCCAGGTCAGCGCCAGCGTGTAGCTGGCGATCGGCAGCACGCGGCGCGGCGTGTCCTGGTCAGGCGTGTCGGCATGCGGACGCGGCACGGCGGCGGGCACCGCGCAACTGACCGCCTGGGCCAGCGCCACCGTGGGGATTGCCAGACTAAGCCAGAGCGAAGTCCAGACCGATATCAGCCGCCGGGGCGCTTTGCGTGAGACGTCCAACCGATACATAGGTCACTCCTGTTTCCGCGATGGCGCGAATGGTGTCGAGACGGACGCCGCCCGAGGCTTCGGTGGGAACACGACCTGCGACCAGTGCGACCGCCTGGCGCAAGGTCGCGGGGTTCATGTTGTCCAGCAGCAGGTGGGTCGCGCCCGCGGCAATGGCCTCGGCAACCTGATCGATGCGGTCGACCTCGACAATGACCCGGACAATCCCGGCGGCGACGGCGCGGCGGGTGGCTTCGCCGACCGAACCGGCGACGGCGACATGATTGTCCTTGATCATCGCCGCGTCGTCCAGCCGCATCCGGTGATTGGTCGCACCGCCCATGCGCGTCGCATATTTTTCCAGCACGCGCAGGCCCGGAATGGTCTTGCGTGTGTCGAGCAGGATGCAGCCCGTCCCGGCAATCGCATCGACATAAGTGCGCGTCATCGTCGCGATGCCCGACAGGTGCTGAACAGTGTTGAGCGCCGACCGTTCGGCGGTCAGCAGCGCGCGCGCATTGCCGCCCACGCGCATCAGATCGGTTCCGGCCGCAACCTGCGCGCCCTCCCCGACCAATATTGCGATGTCCGCCGCCGGGTCGAGCGCACGAAAAAACGCCTCGGCCAACGGCAACCCGGCAACGGTGATCGGGTCGCGGCTGTCCATCACGCCGCTGAAGCGCGCGCCGGCGGGAATGACCGCGGCGGCGGTAATGTCGCCATGATCGCCAAGGTCTTCGGCAAGCGTCGCCGCGACGAATGCCGACAGGTCAAAGCGGTCGAGGTGAAAGGCGGGACGGCGGGCGGGCGTAGCGGCGGCTTGCATGCGCGCCGCTTAGCGTGGACGATGGGGAACCCGCAATCCCGCGAAACGCTGTATCGACATGCTGACATCGCAACAATCGGATCAAACGGCAATCAGGCCGCGCATTATGGCCGCCTGCGGGTCGGCGCTGATCACCGCGGCGCTGGGCTATGCGCTGCTGGCGGGCTTCGGCGTGGTCCCCGCCCAACCATCGGTGCGCGAACTGGACGTATTCAATATCATGCCCGAACCGCCGGTTCCCCCGGTCCGCAAACCGCCACCGCCAAAGCGCGCCCATAAGGATGGTGCGTCGGGAGCGCCGGCCCTGCGCGCGAAACCGACCGAGATCGTCGCACCGCCGCCGCTGCTGCCCGTGGTGCCGGCGATCGCGGTTGCGAAAACACCGGGGGTCGGTGCCGCCAGTTCGCAGGGCGCATCGTCGCAGGCAGGCCCCGGCGATGGTGGCGGCGGCAACGGCAATGGGGACGGCGACGGCGACGGCGGCGAAACCCCACCCGAACACCGCAGCGGACGCATCAAGGATTCGGACTTCCCGCGCGCCGCGTTCGAAGCAGGCCGAGGGGGAACGGTATCGGTGGAATATACAGTGACGAGCAAGGGGCGCGCGACGGGGTGTTCGGTCACGCGATCGTCGGGGAATGATGAACTCGACCGGACGACATGCCGCCTGATCGAGGAGCGGTTCCGCTTTTCACCGTCGCGCGATGCGCGTGGAAATGCGGTCGATTCGACTATCGTCGAAAATCATAGCTGGGCCGTCCAGCATGCTGAACGGCCCAGCGATTAAGTCGTCAACTTAACGGCAGCGATTCTTGGCAGTGATCGTGCGGTCGATGGCACGGCCGCCCAGTGCACCGGCACCGGCACCCGCGATCGTGCCGAGCAGTCCACCGCCGACGGCATTACCGAGCACAGCACCACCGACGCCGCCAGCGATCAAGCCGGTTGTTCCGCTCGAATGACGGCAGCTCCGCGTGCGGTTGTAATAGCGACCGTCACGACCGCGATAGACCTTTGCCCTTGCTTCGGCGACATTGTGGCCCGGGCCGATCGGCATGACGACGGCGGCGGGGACCGAAACGGCCAGCGCGGCGAGGCTGAGGATAATTTTACGCATAGTTGAATCCTGTTCTGACAAAGATGACGATGACGAAACGTCCCGTCGGGGGGTTGAGTTGCAACTGTTACGGTATCTCCAAGCTGAACGTGTCGTTGTCGAGCGTTTAGGTCAACCGAATGGTTTTAGTAGGGGAAGTTTTGTTTGGGTATCGTCCGCCACCGTTCGTCACCCCCGGCGCAGGTCGGGGTGACGGGATTGGTGGCCTACGTTGACGCGTTTATCGCGGCCCACCCAGATCACCCTGCCCGACCGTCGCGCCCGCCATTTCCAGCATCCGGTCGAGCGACCTCTTTGCCCGCAGCCGCAGCCCCTCTTCCATCTCGATGCGGGGTGCCAGGTCGCGGAGCGCGACGTACAGTTTCTCCATCGTGTTCAACGCCATGTACGGGCAGATATTGCAGTTGCAATTCCCGTCGGCCCCCGGCGCGCCGATGAAATGCTTGTGCGGCAACGCGATTTCCATCTGGTGCATGATGTGGGGTTCGGTCGCGACGATCAGCGTGTCGCCGGGCATCGACTTAGCATAGTCGAGGATCCCGCTGGTCGAGCCGACGTAATCGGCATGGTCGACGATATGCGCCGGACATTCGGGATGGGCGGCGACCGGCGACCCCGGATGCTGAGCCTTCAGCTTCAGCAATTCAGTCTCGCTGAATGCCTCGTGCACGATGCAGACGCCGGGCCATAGCAGCATCTCGCGCCCCGTCTTGCGCGCCAGATAACCGCCGAGATGCTTGTCGGGACCGAAAATGATTTTCTGGTCCTTCGGGATCTGCGCCAGGATTTTTTCGGCGGACGAGCTGGTGACGATGATGTCGGACAGCGCCTTCACCTCTGCCGAACAGTTGATGTACGTCAGCGCGATGTGATCGGGGTGCGCGGCGCGGAACGCGGCGAAGGCGGCGGGCGGACATGAATCCTCCAGGCTGCAACCGGCGTCCATGTCGGGCAGCACCACGATTTTCTGGGGCGACAGGATTTTTGCGGTCTCGGCCATGAAACGCACGCCGCAAAAAGCGATGACATCGGCGTCGGTCCCCTGCGCCTTGCGGCTGAGGTCGAGGCTGTCACCGACGAAATCGGCAAGGTCCTGCAATTCGGGGCGCTGGTAATAATGCGCGAGGATGACGGCGTTCTTCTCCTTGCGGAGGCGCTCGATCTCGGCGCGGAGGTCAAGGCCCGCGGGGGTTCCGGTGATTGCGTTCATATCGTGTCGTCCCGTGTGTAGGGGGGTCGATTTAGGGGGTCCGGTGCGGTTCGGAAAGGGTGTTGCGATATTCGTCACCCTGGCGAAGGCCGGGGTGACGAAATTGCGCGATTACCGCACATCCTCCAGCACGCGCGCCAGCGATCGGCTTTCGTCCCAGCGTTCGTTCGACACGCCCCCGTCGGTGGGAAAATGAACGACGATATTTGCGTCGCCAATCCCCGCCGCGGCCAGCGGTGCCCGCAGCAACGCGGCCAGCGCGACGCGGGCATTGTCACGGGCCTTTGACAGGTTCTCGGGCTTGGTGGCGGCGGTTTGTGCGACCCTGACTGCCTGGGTCGATGACATCCTGCTCATCGCATCATAGGCCGCCGACGTTATGAAGATGCCCCGGCGACGCACCATCATTCGTGTCTCATCGACGTTGGCGGGCGCAACGGTCACTTCGGGAACGCGGATCGACAGGGTGCGCGACTTTGGGTTCCAGATGTAGCTCTGGAGCGAAAGCGTGGACAGATCGACGAAATAATCGACCGAATAGGGTGCCTTGATGACCTGGTCCGAATTGAGCAGGCCGAAACCACGGCGGTCGGTCGCGACGGCCTGGACGGTGCCGGACAACGTGCCGACCTTTAGCGCGCTCGTCTTGCCGAACGTGGCGGTGACGACTTTAGACAGGGCCAGCGTATCGTCGCGGGCAATGGTGTAGCGTTCGACATAGCGCTCGTAACCGAAATAGCCCCCGACGGTCAGAATTGCCAGAATGACAATGAATGTCAGGGTTTTAGGCATTGCTGTCCACGCGCCATGACGACCCGTCGCGGGCGGTCTTCCCGCGATTTTCGAGCTCGATCAGATGGGCAAGCACTGACCGGCCCGCCGCCGGATACAGCCGCTTGTCTACGCCCGCGTACATGCGCGGCACCATGTCCTCGATCAGCCGCACGCCTTGTCCGACCAGGCGCAGAATCTGGCCCTCACGTTGTTTGCGATGTCCGGCAAGGCCGCGCGCGAAACGCTGGGGGTTGGTGACGGGTTCGCCATGCGCGGGGTAATAGATGGCGTCGGTGCGCGCTATGAGCTTGTCGAGGCTCGCCATATAGTCCGCCATGTCGCCGTCGGGGGGCGAGACGACGGTGGTCGACCAGCCCATGACGTGATCGCCGGTGAACAGCGCGTCTTCCTCGACCAGCGCGTAGCAGAGATGGTTGGAGGTATGGCCGGGCGTCGCGACCGCTGCGAGCGTCCAGTCGGGGCCGGTCAGCCGTTCGCCGTCGACCAGCACACGATCGGGTGCATAATCCGGGTCGAACGATGCGTCGGCGCGGGGGCCGGTGTCGTCGATGGTGAGCGGGGCGCAGCCGATGATCGGAGCTCCGGTTGCGGCACTGAGCGGGCGGGCGCCGGAGCTATGGTCCCGGTGGGTGTGGGTGCAGACGATCGCGGTGATGCGCGCACCGGTCGTGGCGGTCAGAATGGCGGCGATATGGTCGGGGTCGGCCGGGCCGGGATCGATGATCGCGACGTCGCCGGTGCCGACGATATAAGTCTGGGTGCCCGTATAGGTGAACGGCGAAGGGTTGGGCGCGAGCAGGCGGCGGACCAGCGGGCTGAGGGTCTGGGCGATGTCGGTGGCCTGCGGGTCCATGCAGTGCATGTGGCGTGTGGAGCCGCGGTGTGCAATCCCGCGCCAATGTGTCGGGTTTCTTGACACTTCGCGACGGGGTTAATTACGGTTAATCATCGTGGGCCGCGGAAATTGGCGCATTTTGTGAACTGGCACGAGGTGTGCATCTATGTCCGCGTCCCAACGGTGGTGTCCCCCACCGAATTGAGTGACGGGTCGGTTCCGCTTCCCTGGTCTCGCGAACCGACCCGTCCTCGCCCGGACTTTCCCGCCTTCATCGACAGATCGTCAGGTCAGGCCGCCTCGCTCTTTCCAAACAGCGTGTGCAATTCGCCGGCCTCGTACATCTCCATCATGATGTCGCTGCCGCCGACGAATTCGCCCTTTACATACAGCTGGGGAATGGTCGGCCAGTCGCTATAGTGCTTGATGCCCTGGCGGATGCCCTGATCCTGCAGCACGTCGACCGTTTCGTAATCGACGCCAAGATGGTCGAGGATGCTGATTGCCTTGCTGGAAAAGCCGCACTGCGGGAACAGCGGCGTGCCCTTCATGAACAGCACGACGTCATTGGTCTTTACGAGATCGGCGATACGCGCCTGGGCTTCGTCGGTCATGGTTCGGTCCTTATCCTGGTACGGCTGTGGTCAGTTGAAGCGCGTGGAGCACGCCGCCCATGCGGCCACCCAGCGCGGAATATACCGCCTGATGCTGCTTGACGCGCGGCATCCCAGCAAAGCTCGCCGCCGTGACGCGGGCGGCATAATGGTCGCCGTCACCCGCCAAGTCGGTGATCTCGACCGCGGCATCGGGGATCGCGGCAACAATCATGGCCTCGATATCGGTGGCCGTCATTGGCATTATTCGGACGCCATAAGCTGGCGGCGCGCCTCGACCGTCTTGGCGGACAGGGCTTCGCGAACGGTCGCGTCGTCGGTCTCGACCCCTGCCGCCAGCATGTCGCCCAACAGCTTGCGGATGACATCGTCGTCGCCCGCTTCCTCGAAATCGGCCTGGACGACGCTGGTCGCGTAGGAGCCGGTTTCCTCAGGGGTCAACTTCATCAGCTCGGCGGCCCAGACGCCGACCAGCCGATTGCGCCGGGCAGTGATGCGAAAGGCCATGTCCTCGTCACGCGCAAATTTGGTTTCGAACGCGCGCTCGCGGTCGTCGAATGTGGTCATGGCGGCCCTCGTCGCTGTTCAGTCAGGTGCCAGAGATAGGCAGCGCCGCCTGCTTGCGCAATGTCAGTCCGCAACCTTGACGACCAGCTTGCCGATCGCCTCGCGCCGCGCCAGGCGAGCAATCGCCTCGCCGCCCTGTTCAAAGGGCAGGATGGCGCTGATCACCGGGCTGATCTCGCCGGTTGCCCACAGTCGGAACAGGCGTGCCATATGGGCGGCGTGTGCCGAAGGTTCGCGCGCGGCGAACGCGCCCCAGAACACGCCGCACACGTCACAACTTTTCAACAGGGTCAGGTTCAGTGGCAGGCGGGGAATGCCAGCGGGGAAACCGACAACGAGGTAGCGCCCCTCCCACGCGATCGACCGCAAAGCTGGTTCACAATAGTCACCACCGACCGCGTCGTAGATGACGTCCGCACCGTTCTTGCCCAGGACGGCCTTGAACTGGTCGGCCAATGCCTTTGACTGATCCTTGTCGAACGGCGCGCGGCCATAGACGATGGTTTCGTGCGCGCCAGCCGTACGCGCGGCGACGGCTTTTTCCGCGCTGGAAACCGCAGCGACGACGCGCGCGCCAAAGGCGACGCCTAGTTCGACCGCAGCCAGGCCAACGCCGCCCGCAGCGCCAAGCACCAGCAGGGTCTCCCCCTCTTTCAGGCGCCCGCGATCGACCAGCGCGTGGATCGAGGTGGCATAGGTCATCATGAACGCCGCCCCCTCCTCAAAGCTGCGTTCCGTCGGCAGCTTGTAGGCTGAAGTGGCTGCAACCGCGATCTTTTCGACCAGCCCGCCATGGCCGGTCACGGCGATCACGCGGTCACCGACGGCAAAGCCGGTGACGCCTTCGCCCAAACCTTCGACCACCCCGGCGATTTCCGAACCCGGCGCAAAGGGGCGCTGAGGCTTCATCTGATATTTGTCCTCGATGATCAGGACGTCGGGATAATTCATCGCGCACGCCTTCACCGCGACCAGCAACTGGCCGGGCCCGGCGACCGGCGCGGCGATCTCGCTCATCACCAGCATCTCGGGGCCGCCCACAGTGTTCGACAACAACGCCCTCATGCCTTCAGCCTTTCCTGCGCAGCCATGGCCGAACGTTGGCCACCACATCCTCATAATTGGTGATTTTCGCCGCGGATGCCAGCGTCAATCCGATCTCGTCGGTGCCGTTCAGCAAACACTCCTTGCGGAACGGATCGATCTCGAAAGTGAACCGATCCTGGAACTGCGTCGTCACCGACTGTTCCTGCAAGTCGATGTGTATCGGATCAGTCAGCGCGACCTCCATCAACCGGTCGATCGCCGCCTGGGGCAAGACCACGGTCAGGATGCCGTTCTTATAGGCGTTTCCAGAGAATATATCGGAAAAGGACGGTGCGATCACCGCCTTTACGCCCATGTCGTCCAGCGCCCATGCCGCATGTTCGCGACTCGACCCGCAGCCGAAATTGTCCCCGGCGATGATCGTCGGAGCACCGGCATATTCGGGATCGTCGAAGACGTTGCCATCCTCGACCCGGACGTTTTCGAACGCGCCTTGGCCCAGCCCCGAACGCGTCACGGTCTTTAACCATTTGGCGGGGATGATGACGTCGGTATCGACGTTCTTGCGCCCGAACGGATAGGCGCGCCCATCGATGGTCGTGAGCCGGTCCATCAATCCGCCGCAGCCGGGAAGGCGGGCAGCTTTGCCACGTCACGCGGGTCGTGCTGGATGATTGCCACCGCTTTCAACGAGGCGGCCAGCTTGCGGAACCGGTCCATCGAAGCCAGAGAATCGGCGCGATTGAAGTTAAAGCCGGGCACCCCGCCCATGTCGAGATTTTCGCGGAAGTGCGCAACGTCGCCCGACAGCAGGACCGGACCCGTGTGGGCAAGGTTGATCAGCAGGCCGTGATGCCCGGGCGTATGGCCCGGCAAGTCGATCATCGTGACGCTGCCGTCGCCAAACACGTCCTTGTCGCCCGAGACGCCCTCGACCGCAGCACCGCCGCCGAACCACGGCGCGAGCGGTTTGGCATCGGCCCCGTTGCTGCCCATTTTCAGCGAGTCATAGTCGCCCTGCCCGATCAACAACCGGGCCTGCGCAAAGCTGGCGGCCTGGCCGATATGGTCGAAATGATAATGGCTGATACCGACAAGCGACACTTGTCCGGGCTTCACGCCGATCGTGGCAAGCTGTTCGACGATCGACAGGCGCAGGGTCGGGCTCATCGGCTTGGCCACGTCGTTCGGGGTATTCTTGACTGCCAGTGGCAGGCCGGTGTCCCACAGCAAGTAGCTGGTGCCGTGTTTGACTAGATAGCAACTGGCAACGAGGTCGCGCGACTGGCCGGGATAGGATCGCGTGTCCGAAAAAGCGTTGAGCATGTTCACATGGACGATACCGCAATCGAGCCGCCACAATTTGTCGGCTGTTGCAGGTGCCGCGACGGCGGAGGGCGCAGGGGCCGCAATGGCGGCGGCCGCGGACAGCAGCCCGGCGGCAACGGCGACCAGCTTGGCAAATCGTTTCATCATGCTTTCTCCATTAAATCACGAACATCGGTCAGGCGCCCGGTGATCGCCGCCGCCGCCGCCATCGCGGGTGACAACAGATGGGTGCGCGCCCCCGGCCCTTGCCGTCCGACGAAATTGCGGTTGCTGGTCGAAGCACAGCGTTCGCCGGGCGGAACCTTGTCGGGGTTCATGCCGAGACACGCCGAACAACCGGGTTCGCGCCATTCCAGACCGGCGTCGATGAAGACGCGGTCCAGGCCCTCCGCCTCGGCCTGGCGCTTCACCAGCCCCGAACCCGGCACGACGATCGCCCATTTGACGCTGTCCGCCTTGTGGCGACCCTTCAGCACGGCGGCGGCGGCGCGCAGATCCTCGATCCGGCTGTTCGTGCAACTGCCGATAAAGATATTCTGGACCGGCACATCGGCCATGCGCATGCCCGCGGTCAGCCCCATATAGGCCAGCGACTTGACCGCCGCCTGCTGCTTGCCGGGATCGGCAAAGCTCATCGGATCGGGAACGACGCCGGTGATCGCCACGACATCCTCCGGGCTGGTCCCCCAGGTGACATTCGGCACGATGTCGGCGGCATC
This sequence comes from Sphingomonas sp., assembly GCF_025353885.1. Classification (GTDB taxonomy): domain Bacteria; phylum Pseudomonadota; class Alphaproteobacteria; order Sphingomonadales; family Sphingomonadaceae; genus Sphingomonas_O. The sequence continues at coordinate 14,714 of NZ_JANXNX010000102.1, forward strand.
GAGGATGATCGTGCTGTCATAGGTTGCGCCTGCGTCGGTCGGCAGGGTTTGCCAATAGGCAAGTGCTGCGTCCCAGTCGGCACCCTGCGGCGCCATCGGGCGACCCGCGAGATAGGCATAGGTCTTGTCATCGGGGGCAATCAGGCCGGAGCGCGCGCCGCCCTCGATCGCCATATTGCTGACGGTCAGGCGACCCTCGATGCTGAGGTCGCGGATGACCGAGCCGGTGAATTCGATGACATAGCCCGTGCCGCCCGCCGCGCCGATCCTGCCTATGATGGCGAGCACGACGTCTTTCGCGCTGATGCCGAAGCCCAATATGCCATCGACGCGGACTTCCATCGTCTTGGCTGGCTTCAGTTGCAGGGTCTGTGTCGCCAGGACGTGTTCGACCTCGCTGGTGCCGATGCCGAACGCCAGTGCGCCCAATGCGCCATGGGCTGCGGTATGACTGTCGCCGCAAACGAGCGTGGTGCCGGGAAGCGTGAACCCTTGTTCGGGGCCGACGACATGAACGATCCCCTGCGCCGCCGCGATCGCGTCAACGTAAGGGACACCGAATTCGGCGACATTGGCCTCAAGCGTCGCCAGTTGCAGCGCGCTTTCGCGGTCGGCAATCGGCAAGCGCTGGCCATCGGGTCCAACCCGCGGCGTCGTCGGCAGATTATGGTCGGGAACCGCGAGCGTCAGGTCGGGCCGATGGACCGGACGCCCAGCCAGCCGAAGCCCCTCGAACGCCTGTGGGCTGGTGACCTCATGGACCAGATGCCGATCGATATAGATCAGACATGTGCCATCAGGGCGACGTTCGACGACGTGATCGTCCCAGATTTTTTCGTATAATGTTCGGGGTCTGCTGGCCATGCGGTTCCGTAGCGCGACGAAGGAGGATTTGCTAGTTTGCGATGTGGTGTGAGGATTGCTTGCGTCACTCGCCCCGAGGCTGCCGCCGCGCATGGCGCGCCAGCGCGCCCTCGATAAAGGCAACACTATCGTCGAGCACCGGCGCCTTGCCACGGAAAGGCCGAGAGAGCGCCATGACGACGTTCTCGTGGGTCAGCCCATCGTAATTGCGGAACACCACCGGCGCGCCAACCTTTTTCAGCGCCGCAGTCAAGTTGATCGCATTGCGCGGACGAACCTGGGTATCGTTCGTGGCGGTTACCAGCAGCATCGGGGGCGCGTCGGGGCGCACGAAGTTGATCGGCTGGGTTTCCATCGGGCGCGGCCACAGGCTCATCGCCTCGATCGCGCGGCCGGTATAGGGGTAAAAGTCATAGGGCCCACACAGCCCGACCGCCGCCTTTACGATATGCGGATCGACGCCCACGGCCTTTAGCCATTGGGTATCGAGCGCCAGCATCGCGACGGTATAGGCCCCTGCGGAATGCCCCGAAAAGGCAATCCTGTCGGGGTCGCCGCCAAACCGGGCAACATTATCGCGCGTCCATTTGACGGCCTCCGCGCCATCCTGGAGCATGGCGGGAAAGTGGATTTGCGGAACCTTACGATAGTCGGGAACGATGACCACGAACCCCTGCGACGCATAGGCGCGCGCGGCAAACCCATAGTCCTGCCGGGTGCCGTTGACCCAGCCGCCGCCATACCAGAAGATGACCACCGGGCGCGGCGTGGTCGCGTTGCCTACCGGTCGCCACACGTCGAGCGTCTGCCCATGCGTACCAAACGCCACCGCCGTGGCGACGCGCCCGGCTCCCGATGACCCATAGCCCCGGTCGAGCGCGTTGAGCATCCCCGGCGGCGAGCAGGCCGAAACGAGGGTGACAAATATCAACCCGAGGACGACCCGCCATGGCCGGGGATCAACAAATCTAGCATATAATCTTCGCGGGAAGAGGGGCTGGGGTGATCGCGGCGTAAGCATTCAGGCCGTATAGTGTGCCGTCGTTTTCGCCGCCACCTCTTCGGCGGTTACTCCGGGCGCAGTCTCGATCAGTTTGAACGGGGAGGCGTGGTCGGGGCGCGCGAACACGGCGAGGTCGGTGACGATCATGTCGACGACATTCTTGCCGGTCAGCGGCAGGGTGCATTCGGGGATGAACTTCGCACTGCCGTCCTTGGCATTGTGTTCCATCACCACGATAATCTTTTTCACACCGGCGACCAGATCCATCGCGCCGCCCATGCCCTTGATCATCTTGCCGGGAATCATCCAGTTGGCGATGTCGCCGTTCTCTGCGACCTCCATTGCGCCGAGCACGGTCAGGTCGATGTGACCGCCCCGAATCATGGCAAAGCTGTCCGACGAAGAGAAAAAGGAAGACGATGGCAACTGGCTGATCGTCTGTTTGCCCGCGTTGATGAGATCGGCATCGACGTCCTCGTCATAGGGAAACGGGCCGATGCCGAGCATGCCGTTCTCAGACTGGAGCGTGACTTCAACGCCTGCCGGAATATGATTGGCAACCAGCGTCGGAATGCCAATGCCCAGGTTGACGTAATAACCGTCCTTCAGTTCGCGAGCGGCGCGCGCGGCCATTTCGTCGCGGGTCCATGCCATTATGCAGCCTCCCTTGCGGTCACGGTTCGGAACTCGATGCGCTTGTCGTAGGGCGCGCCGCAGAGCAGGCGCTTGATATAGATGCCGGGGACATGGATGGTGTCCGCATCGAGGCTACCGACAGGAACAATCTCTTCGACCTCGGCAACCGTGTGATGGCTGGCGGTGGCCATCGGCTGGTTGAAGTTGCGCGCGGTCTTGCGAAAGATCAAATTGCCTGCCTCATCGGCCTTCCAGCCCTTGATGATCGACAGGTCGGCGACGATGCCGCGCTCCAATATATAGTCCTCGCCGTCGAAATCCTTCACTTCCTTGCCCTCTGCGACCAGCGTTCCAACGCCGGTCTTCGTGTAGAAACCGGGGATGCCCGCGCCCCCTGCCCGGCAGCGTTCGGCGAGTGTTCCCTGTGGGCTGAATTCGACTTCCAGTTCGCCGCTGAGATACTGGCGTTCGAATTCCTTGTTCTCGCCGACGTAGGAAGAGATCATTTTCTTGACCTGGCGCGAACGCAGCAACTTGCCAAGGCCGACGCCGTCGATCCCGGCGTTGTTCGAGGCGATGGTCAGGTCCTTCACCCCGGAAGCCTGGATCGCGTCGATCAAGCGTTCAGGCATTCCCGACAGGCCAAAACCCCCGCAGCAAATCGTCATGCCGTCGTGGAGAAGTCCTTCGAGGGCAGATGTCGCGTCGGGATAAAGCTTTTTCATGAACGGGCGGTCTCCATTATTCGACGCGCTTAACCGCTGGCAATTCCATCGGCAAGCCGTCGACGGGCTTGCCTGCATTGCATCGGGCGTGGGAGAAGCGCAGCCTGTCAGCCAACTTGAAAACACGGAGAGTTTGTGAGCGAAACCTTACGCACAGGCGGGCGCGTCCTGGTCGATCAGCTGGTGGCCCAAGGGTGCGAACGAATCTTCACCGTGCCGGGAGAATCGTTCTTAGCGGTGCTGGATGCGCTGCACGACACGCCTGAAATCCAGACCGTCGTTTGCCGTCAGGAGGGTGGCGTCGGGTTTATGGCCTGTGCCGACGGAACCATGACGAACCGCCCCGGCGTGGCGTTCGTTACGCGCGGACCGGGGGCGACCAATGCCAGCATCGGCGTTCATGTGGCGATGCAGGATTCGCAGCCGATGATCCTGTTCATCGGCGACGTCGCGCGTGCGGAACGCCACCGGGAAGGGTTTCAAGAAGTCGATTTCACCGCCATGTTTGCGCCGCTGTGCAAATGGGCGAGCCGGATCGACGATGCCGCGCGCATCCCCGAATATGTGGCGCGGGCGTATTCGGTGGCGATGTCGGGTCGCCCGGGGCCGGTTGTCCTAGCCCTTCCCGAAGACATGTTGCGCGATGTCGTTGAGGCGGCAAATCGTCCGCGTGTTGTGCCTGTGGTCCAGCCGGTATGTTCGGGAGCGATGGGCACGTTGATGGCGTTGCTGAAGGACGCCTGCGCGCCAATCGCGATTGTCGGCGGGGCGGGCTGGGATGCCGGGGCCGCGCATTATTTCGCTGAATTCGCAGGCGCGGTCGGGTTGCCGGTGGCCACTGCGTTCCGGCGGCAGGATGCGATTGCCAACGACTGCGCGGTGTACGCAGGAAACCTGGGATACGGTCCCAACCCGAAGCTGGTCGAGCGAGTGAAGGCGGCCGATCTGATCATCGCCGTCGGGGCGCGGCTGGGAGAGGCGACGACCGATGGCTATACGCTGATTACCCCCGACCATCCGGGGCAGTTGCTGGTTCACATCCACCCCGACCCTAACGAACTGGGGCGGGTCTATCGCACCGATTTGAGCATCTGTGCGGATATGCGCGAATTTTGCGAAGGCGCGGCGCTGTGGGATCACGACATACTGGCGTTTGCCGACGGCGCGCAGGCGCATGCCGACTGGCTGGAATGGGCGACCCCTGCCCCGTTCGACACCCCGTTGGACCTGGGGCAATGCGTCGCCGCGATGCGCGATCGGCTGCCGGTGGACACGTTCATCTGCAACGGTGCGGGTAATTTTTCGGGGTGGTGGCATCGGTATTGGCGCTATGCCGGGCCGAACTGCCAACTGGCCCCGACCGCAGGTGCGATGGGCTATGGCGTCCCGGCGGCGGTAGCGGCGTGCCTGCGGCATCCCGAGCGCAAGGTGGTGGCGTTGGCGGGCGATGGCGACTTCCTGATGAACGGACAGGAACTGGCGACGGCGGTCCAATATGGCTGTGACCTGCTGGTGCTGGTGATCGACAATGGTGCTTATGGGACGATCCGGATGCACCAGGAACGTGAATATCCGGCGCGGTTGAGCGGGACGTCTTTACGAAACCCGGATTTTGCCGCTCTTGCCCGGGCATTCGGCGGTTGGGCCGAAACGGTGCAGGCCACGGCGGATTTCGCACCTGCATTGGACCGGGCAATGGCGCAAACCGGGGTGCGACTTTTGCACATGAAGACGGATGTTGAGCGGATTTCAGCAGGAACGACGATCGCGGCCTTGAGGGCGCGATCAATTGGTTAACCTTCCGTCGCCCTGAAAAACGAAAGAGGCCGTCCCGGTCGCCCGGGACGGCCCACTCGCTCAACCAACAAGCAGCTTAGATCTTGTCGTTGAACGCACCTTTGACAGCGCCGACGTCTTTTTGCAGGTCGCCCTTGGCTTCCTGCGCGTCGCCTTCTGCGATCAGTTTCTCGTTATCGGTCGCGTCGCCCAATGCGCGCTTTGCCTTGCCAGCCAGCTCGTTGGCGTGGCCTGCAACCTTGTCTGTAAATTCACCCATCGAAATTCTCCTTTGCGGGGTTCAGATGCTCCGGAGAATATAACGACAGTGGTCCAACCAGGTTCCCGGCGAAACCGACTAAATCAGCCCCGCAAGCGGCGATGACGGGTCAGCATAACGCCGTTTCCCCATGCGGCCCGCCAGATAAGCCAGCCGCCCCGCCGATGTCGCCGCCTTCATTGCCGCCGCCATCAACACCGGATCCTTCGCCTCGGCAATCGCGGTGTTCATCAGGACACCGTCGCAGCCCAATTCCATCGCCACCGCCGCATCTGAAGCCGTCCCGACCCCGGCGTCGACCAGCACCGGCACCGTCGCGCCCTCCACGATGAGGCGAATCATCACCTGGTTCTGCAAGCCAAGCCCCGACCCGATTGGCGCGCCCAACGGCATGATCGCTACCGCGCCCGCATTTTCCAACCGCTTCGCCATGATGGGGTCGTCCGAACAATAGACCATGGGCAGGAAACCATCCTTTACCAGCACCTCGGTCGCGCGCAGCGTCTCGATCATGTCGGGATACAGCGTCTTGGCCTCGCCCAGCACCTCTAGCTTGACGAGGTCCCAGCCCCCGGCCTCGCGCGCCAGTCGTAGCGTCCGGATGGCATCGTCGGCGGTAAAGCACCCGGCGGTGTTGGGAAGATAGGTGATCTTCGCGGGGTCGATGAAGTCGGTCAGCATCGGCGCGTTGCGGTCAGAGATATTGACCCGCCGTACCGCAACCGTGACGATTTCCGCGCCCGAAGCGGCGACGGCAGCGGCGTTCTGGGCATAATCCTTGTATTTTCCCGTGCCGACGATCAGCCGGGACGTGAAGGTGCGGCCCGCGACGGACCAGCGATCGGCCAGCATGTCGGTTGCCTGATGATCGCCGCCGCCGACAAAATGCACGATCTCGATTTCGTCGCCATCCTCAACCAGGACATCGGCCAGCGTCGAGCGCGGCACGATCGCGACGTTGCGCTCGACCGCGACCCTCGCAGGGTCCAGACCGAGTTCGTTGGCCAGATCGGCAAAGCTGATCCCGGAATTGACCCGCCGGTGTTCACCATTGACGCGGATACTGATCGTGCCGTCTGCGGTCATTGCCTGCCTTTGCGTGTGTTGGATGACGCGCATATAGGAGGGTGACCCTGCCCGCGAAAGGCCAACACCTTGCCGACAATATTTGTGCTGAACGGACCCAATCTGAACCTGCTCGGCACGCGCGAACCCGAAATCTACGGGTCGGACACGCTCGACGACATCGCGGACATGCTCGACAAGCGGGCGCGCGGGCTTGGAATGACGCTCGATTTTCGCCAGTCAAGCCATGAAGGGCATCTGGTCGACTGGTTGCACGAGGCTGCGGCAGAGGGGGCCAAGGCGGTCCTGCTGAACGCTGGCGCGCTGACGCACACGTCGGTTGCCCTGCACGATGCGATCAAATCGATCACAATCCCGGTGATCGAGGTTCACCTGTCGAATCCGCACACGCGGGAAACATTTCGCCATAAAAGCTTTGTCGGCATGGCGGCAAAGGGCGTTATTGCCGGGTTCGGCGCGCAATCCTATCTGCTGGCGCTGGACGCGGCGGCCAAGCTCTGACATTTGGCAAGAAAATCAACAGGGGGTCTCATGACCGATAACTCAAGCGCGATGCAGGTCGATGCCGCGCTCGTCAAACAGCTCGCCGAATTGCTCGACGACAACAAGCTTACCGAAATCGAGGTCCAGGATGGGGAACGGCGCATCCGCGTGGCGCGCACCGTGACGGTCGCGGCGCAGGCGACACCCCTTGCCGCGGCGGCTCCACCGGTCGCAGCAGCGGTCGCTCCCGAAGCGCCAGCAGGTCCCGACAATACCAATGCGATCAAGTCGCCGATGGTCGGCACGGTTTATCTGTCATCCGAACCCGGCACACGTCCGTTTGCCGCCGTTGGCGATGTTGTCAGCGAGGGCCAGACGCTCGTCATCATCGAGGCAATGAAAGTAATGAACCCGATCCTCGCCACGAAGGCGGGCAAGGTTGCGCGCGTCTGCGTCCAGAACGGCCAGCCGGTCGAATATGATCAGCCCCTGATTGTCATCGACTGATGGCAGCAATCGAAAAGCTGCTTATTGCCAATCGTGGCGAAATTGCGCTGCGTATTCACCGTGCCTGCCATGAAATGGGGATCAAGACGGTCGCGGTGCACTCCACCGCCGACAGCGATGCCATGCATGTTCGGCTGGCTGACGAGGCGATCTGCATCGGGCCGCCGTCCGCGACCGACAGCTACCTGAACGTGCCGGCGATCATCTCCGCTGCCGAAATCTCAGGCGCGGACGCAATTCACCCGGGCTACGGCTTCCTCAGCGAAAACGCGCGTTTTGCCGACATCGTCGAAGAGCATGGCATCATTTTTGTGGGGCCAAAGCCCGAACATATCCGGACGATGGGCGACAAGGTCGAGGCCAAGCGAACTGCCGGTGCACTGGGCATGCCGCTGGTTCCTGGATCCGACGGTGCCGTCACCGATCCGCTGGAAGCCCGCAGGATCGCCAGCGAAATCGGTTATCCCGTTATCGTGAAAGCCGCCAGCGGTGGTGGCGGGCGCGGCATGAAAGTTGTCACGCGCGCGGAAGACCTTGAAACGCTGATGTCGCAGGCCGGGTCCGAAGCGAAAGCGGCATTCGGTGACGCGACCGTCTATATCGAGAAATATCTCGGGAACCCGCGTCACATCGAATTCCAGGTCTTCGGCGACGGCAAGGGCAATGCGATCCATCTGGGCGAACGCGATTGTTCATTGCAGCGCCGCCATCAGAAAGTGCTGGAAGAAGCCCCCTCGCCCGTCATCACCACGGCGGAACGCATGCGGATGGGCGGCATCGTGTCGAAGGCGATGGCCGACATGGGCTATCGCGGCGCCGGAACGATCGAGTTCCTGTGGGAAGACGGTGAGTTCTACTTCATCGAGATGAATACCCGGTTGCAGGTCGAGCATCCGGTGACCGAGATGATCACCGGCGTCGACTTGGTCCGCGAACAGATTCGTATCGCTGAAGGGTTGCCCCTGTCGGTCACGCAGGACGAGATCGAATTTTCCGGCCACGCCATCGAATGCCGGATTAATGCCGAAGACCCGCGTACGTTCGCGCCGTCGCCGGGTATGGTAAAGGCCTATCACGCAGCGGGTGGCATGCACGTTCGCATGGATAGCGGCCTGTATGCGGGCTACAGGATTCCGCCTTATTACGACAGCATGATCGCCAAGCTGATCGTCTATGGCCGCACCCGGGAAGGGTGTATCATGCGGCTGCGGCGGGCTCTGGAAGAAACGGTGATCGAGGGCGTGAAAACCACGATTCCGCTGCATCAGGCGTTGTTGCAGCAGCCCGACATCCAGAACGGCGACTATTCGATCAAGTGGCTCGAGGAATGGCTGGCCAGGGAAGCCGCCAGCGAGAAATAAGCGCAAGCAACCTATCGAATACACCGGTTCCCAAAGACTGCGGGCTTACCTCAGCGGCTGATTGTTGAAGGAACCGACGTAATGAAAGCAATCATCTATCACAATCTGGCCTGCGGGACGTCGCGCAAGACCCTAGCGATCCTCGAGGAAAGGCCGGGCTTGGAGGTGGGGATCGTCGAGTATCTGCAGACGCCACTGACTCGCGAGCGACTGGCCGGGCTCTACGCACGGGCGGAGATAACGCCGCGCGAGGGGATGCGGATCATGGGGTCGCCGGCCGAGGAACTTGGTCTGACCGATCCGGGCGTGACGGACGATATGATACTGGATGCCATGATGGCGCATCCGATCCTGATCAATCGTCCGCTGGTGGAGACCGGCAAGGGTGTCCGCCTGTGCCGTCCGAAGGAAATTGTGCGCGAGATCCTATAATAGCGACATCAGTCATCCGCCCGGCGCTGAAGAGCCAGTTCGCAATTTGCCGTTTCTCGCGCTAAGGGGTGCGGATGGCGACAATCGCAGTTTACAGTCTCAAGGGTGGGGTGGGTAAGACCACGATGTCGGTTAATCTGGCGTGGTCATCGGCCATCCAGTCCGCACGGCGGACACTGGCCTGGGATCTCGACCCCCAGGCGGCCTCGAGCTGGCTGTTGGGCGGCGACAGTCACGGCAAGGATGCAGCGCACGCCGTGTTCGCCAAGGATCTTGCGCCCGAACGGCTGATCGCGGCGACCGAAATCGACCGACTAGACCTACTTCGGGCCGACACATCGTTGCGCAGCCTCGACCATTTCTTTTTCTCGCTCGGCAAGCGCAAGCGGCTAGCCAAACTGCTGGAGGGTCTCGGGAAAACTTACGACCGGATCATCCTGGACTGCCCGCCCGGCCTCACCGAAACCAGCGAACAGGTGATGCGCGCCGCCGATCTGATCCTGGTGCCCGTGATCCCATCGCCCTTGTCGCGGCGCGCGCTGGACGACGTAGTAGCCTATCTCGACCGCGAAAGTGGCGGTCATGCACCGATCCTGCCGGTATTCTCAATGGTCGATCGCAGGCGCGCGCTGCACCGCGAGGTTATCGAAGCAAACCCCAACTGGCCGGTGATCCCGATGGCGAGCGCGATCGAGCAAATGACTGTCCGCCGCGCCCCGATCGGCAGCTACGCCCCAAAATCCCCTGCGGGCGAGGCATTTGCCAGCCTGTGGACGGGCATTGAGCGTAAGCTGGCCCGCGTCCGGACGGGGTGACCCGGCGCATCCCGCCGCTCGATCCCGAGCTGCTGTTGCGCGCCTATGCGGCCGGCGTGTTCCCGATGGCCGACAGCCATGACGCCCCGTCAGTATATTGGGTCGAGCCCAAGGAACGCGCGATCCTGCCGCTCGATGATTTCCATTTGTCGCGATCGTTAAAAAAGACGCTCTTGTCCGAACGGTTCAAGACCACCGCCAACCAGGCATTTTCCGAAATCGTCGCACTTTGTGCGGAGTCGGCCGACAACAGGCCCGACACCTGGATCAATCACCAGATCGCCCATGTGGTCGATGTGCTGCACCGGGCGGGTCATGCTCATTCGATCGAAACCTGGCGCGACGGCGAACTGGTCGGCGGCCTCTACGGCATTTCGCTCGGTAACGCGTTCTTCGGCGAATCCATGGTCAGCCGCGCGACCGACGCGTCGAAGGTGGCACTGGCGCACCTGCTGGCGCGGTTACGGTGCGGCGGGTTCATGCTGCTCGACTGCCAATTCATGACCGACCATCTGCAATCGATGGGCGCGGTTGAGGTCAGCCGCGAATCCTATATGGCGTTGCTCGCCGTCGCGGTGGGCGGCGCTTCCGGTTCATCAGCGGGATTGTCGGCGGGTGCGGACTTCCGCGCCTTCGAACGCATCCCAGCGCCTGAGGGTTCGGCCGACAGCACAACGGTGTTGGGGCCGACATCGGGATGGCGCATCGTGCAGGCCTTGACCCACACGTCATAAACCGGGTGCTGGACGACGTTCAGCGACGGCGATTCCTTAAACAGCCAGCCAGAAAAGATCTTGCGCCATTTGTCGTCGGCCCCGTGAACGATCAGTTGAACAAAGGCTCCGGTCAGCTGGTCCTTTTCCCACGGCTCCGTCTGGTCGCAGGCTTTTAGCCGGACCACGGCGTCGCCGATATGCACCGCATCGCCGGGCCGCATCCGGAGGTCGCGGGACAGGCCATTGCGCTTGTTCAATATGCCGACGGTCGCGACGCGTTCGGCCATCGGTGTCGCGGCACGAACTTCGGCGGGCGATGCTTTCGGTGCGGCCTGGGGCACGACGGGCGCGGCAATGCTCAAATTGTCGGCAACGATCGGGGCTTCCCCCGCCTGCCCTTCGACCACGCCCTGAAGCGCGGAAGCGGCGGCAGCGAGACCGATCACCGCCAGCACTGCGCCGACTGCCCAGCGATTCATGCGGCGTCCGGGCTCCACGCCTCATAGTCGCCAGTTGCGGCAGCGCGCTTGCCGCCCTGCTCTAGCGCCCCGGCGGGACGATAGGCGGCAGTGGTGCCGGTCAGGTTGGGCCTAGCCTCCTTTTCCCAACGGCGTACCGGCGGCAGGCTCTCATCGGGCAAATCCACGATGCTGTGATGCAGCCAGGCGTGCCATTCGGGCGGCACCCGACTCGCATCGTTCGCACCCACATATATAACCGAGCGGCGCAGGCGGCCGTCGGGCAGCGCCTTGCCGGTGTAATACACATTCCCGAGCGCATCCTGGCCGACGCGGTTCGCGCCCCGCAGCCCCAACGACGTGCCGATGGTCGCGCCATCCCACCAGGTGAATATCTTGCCGAGCATGCCCATGCCGCACCGATTAGGCGTCGGATCGCGCCGGTGCAACGCCTAGTGCGTCCAGACGACCTTATCGTCTTCTGCGATCCCCAACTGGGCCGCGCGTCCACCCGCCAACTCCAGCACGGCGGCGATCGGCTCGCCCGATTCGATCGGGTCGAGCGAGTAAGGCACCGCGTCCGCCGCAATCCGCGCGATTGTCCCGTCGGGCCGGATGAACAGCAGGTCGAGCGACGAGACCGTGTTCTTCATCCAGAAGCTGGCGTAGCGGGGCGGTTTCATCGGAAAGATCATCCCGCCATCGGGGTCGATGTGCGGCCGGAACATCAGCCCGCGCGCCTGTTCTGCCACGGTGCTTGCGACCTCGACATTGAAACGATGCGCGCCCTTGGCCGACCGAATCGTCAACGGCACCGTGGCGGCGGCAGTCGCCGTGCCGGTCACGGCGGTCCCGGTCGTGCAGCCGGTCGTTGCCGCAAGGGCGATCATGGTCCCGACCATAAATATGCAACGCATCAAACCGGCTCCACCTCGACTGCCAAGGGCCCTTTATCGCCCGCAGCAACCCGCACGCGCAAGGGCTGATCGGGTTCGATCTCGATCAACCCCGCACGGCGCAGCGTTTCCATATGAATAAAAATGTCCCCGACAGCGCCCGGTCGGACGACGAAGCCATAGCCCTTCAGGCGGTTGAACCATTTGACGACCACCGGTTCGAAGTCACCCGCCGCCTGCAGCAGCGCATGAGGGTCGGGCCGAAGCTGGCGTTCTGCGGCCAGCGCATCGACATCGGGGCCGATTGCGGTGGACAGGTCGATTTGCAGCACCTCGGTTGCCTGGAGGCCACGGGTTCCCGAAATTGCCAGGCAAATCACGCCAGCTCCTTCGGGCAGGGTTCGGCGATCATGATCGCGCAACAGCGAAAAGTGGATCAGTACGTCGCCAACGTCGGTCGCGACAAACCCGAACCCGCGCGTCGCGTCGAACCATTTGACGACGCCCGAATAGCGTTCGCCCGATGGTCCGGCGGCGATATCGTCATCATTCAACGCAGCGAAATCGGCCGCGCTTCCCTTGTCAAACGCACTCATGCACCTCAGCCCCCCGGGGTTACCGCGACACTTAACACGACTGTCAGCGATTTCGATGGGAAATTGTCGTTCGGCCTCAACGATCTTCCCGATCAGGGACTTCCCCCGGCGCTGAATCCACAAAGCGCCGCGCCAAGGCAAAGCCGTGCCCGCCCCGAACCATTGCCGACAGCGCCTTTCGCCGGGCAGCATCGTCGGCGGCTGCGATGGCATAAGGCCCAATCCGACGGCGTCGGGCAAAGGTCTCCGCTGCCGTGAAGGCTGCGTCAGCGTCATGGTCGAACGATGCAGCCAGCTCGCGGTCGATCCCTTCGGCGGACAAGGCTTGCCCGATCCGCCGTGACCCGAAGCCGCGCCGAGTCAGCGTCCCGCTGCGCGCAGCGGCAAAGGCGGCGTCATCGACATAGCCTGCCTCCACGATCCGCGCGACTACGGCGTCCAGGGGCGGGTCGCCTTCCCCCTCCCAACCGCGCTCGCGAAGCTTGCGCTGCAAATAGGTTGCGAGCTTTGCCTGCGTTGTCGCGTACCGGCCGACATAGGCCAGCGCAAAGCGGTTCAGGGCCGCTGCATCAAGGGGCGATCGGGTCACGTTTCGCGGGCTTGGCCTCATGCGCCACGTTTGTGCCACAGTCCGGACGGATTTAGAACGCACGGTCTGCGTTTTACAAAGATGAACCCGTCGCCAATGACCACCAACACGGCGCCACGGATTGAACACGGAGTTGGATGGGTGCTGGACGAGGCTGAAGACAAGACATTGCCGGACACGCTCGTGCCAACTGCGACCATCGACGGCCGGCCGCGCCGTTTTTCGGATTTTGCAACGCTGGGCGAGGCCCTTGATCACGCAGCGGCGGGTGCCTGCGGCCTGAATTTTCACGATCCGCGTGGCAAGCTGGCGCGGCCCTACCCCTATTCCGAATTGCGCGACGACGCGCTGGCGATGGCGTATCGGCTGATCGCGCAAGGCATTGCGCCGGGTGACCGGATCGCCCTGATCGCCGAGACCGGTCCCGAATTTGCGGCCTTGTTTTTCGGGTGTGTCTATGCGGGCGCATGGCCGGTGCCGCTGCCCCTGCCGACATCGTTCGGGGGGCGCGATGCCTATGTCGATCAGCTTGCGGTCCAGATCAAAAGCTCCGATCCGGTATTGCTGTTTCACCCCCTGGAACTGGGATCGATGGCAGATGCTGCCGCCGGAATAACCCGAACGGCGGCGATCGGCTGGGAAGACTTTGCGATGCGGCCTGCTGCCAAATGTCAGCTGCCCGATGCGACCACCGATGAGATCGCCTATCTCCAGTATTCGAGCGGATCGACCCGCTTTCCCCACGGCGTCGCGGTGACTCATTCGGCATTGCTGAACAATCTTGCCGCACATTCCCACGGCATGAATCTGCAACCGGACGATCGCTGCGTGTCGTGGTTGCCCTGGTTTCACGACATGGGACTGGTTGGCTGCCTGTTGTCGCCAGTCGCCAACCAGGTTTCGGCGGACTATCTGAAGACCGAAGATTTTGCCCGCCGCCCGCTCGCCTGGCTCGACCTCATCAGCCGCAATCCCGGGACGACGCTCAGCTATTCGCCGACGTTCGGCTATGACATTTGCGCGCGGCGCATGTCGTCGCAGACCAAGGCTTCGGACCGTTTCGACCTGTCGCGCTGGCGCGTCGCTGGCAATGGTGCGGACATGATCCGGCCCGACGTGATGCAGTCGTTCGTCGATGCGTTTGCCGACGCCGGTTTCCAGGCCCGGGCGTTCCTGCCGAGCTATGGCCTTGCCGAGGCGACGCTGGCGGTATCGATCATGCCCCCCGGCGAAGGCATCGTCGTCGAACTGGTCGAGGAAACCGAGTTGTCGGGGCAAGACGTCGACAAGGGGCGCCCGCAGCGATTTCGCGCCATCGTCAATTGTGGGAAGCCGGTTCGCGATATGCGTGTCGAAATTCGCGAGGAGGACGGCACCGTCCTGCCCGAACGCGCGGTCGGCAAGCTGTGGGCGAGCGGACCGTCGATCATGACCGGCTATTACCGCGATGACGTCTCGACCGCCGCCTGCATGCATGACGGCTGGCTCGACACCGGCGACATGGGATATTTGTCTGACGGCTATGTCTATATCGTGGGCCGGGCTAAGGACATGATCATCATCAACGGCAAGAATCACTGGCCGCAGGACATCGAATGGGCGGTTGAACAGCTTCCCGGTTTCAAGTCGGGTGACATTGCTGCCTTTGCGATCACGACACCGGGAGGTGAGGAAACGCCCGCCGTGCTGGTCCAGTGCCGGACCACCGACGATGCCGAACGCACTCGCCTGCGCGACACGATCCGTGAAAAGGTCCGTTCGATTACGGGCATGAACTGCGTCATCGAACTGGTCCCGCCGCGCACACTGCCGCGCACCAGCTCGGGCAAGTTGAGCCGGGCAAAGGCGCGCAACCTGTATCTGTCGGGCGAAATCCAGCCTTACGCTTTGGCGGCATAAGCCAAATCTGTCATCACGACGCAATGCCGGGACGACGGCATTCCGGCGTGACGTTTCCTCCGGGCCGGGCACTCCAAAAATTGCCCCGCTGTGGTTTATGAACGCCTTGCTTACCGAACGCTAACTTCTCTGCGGTAGCAGAGCCCCCGTGAGCAGCACCAAACCTACATCCGCCCAACCGGTCGTTCCCGACTGGCGAACCGTCCTTGGCTTTACGGAACCCAGTGAAATCGATTGGGGTCGGGTACGGGCCGCTCAGATCAACGTCGGACGTCGGTTGGCTCCCGCCCGGCTCGTCGTCAACCTGGTTGGCGTTGCCGCGGTAGTCGTGATGCTTCGCGGCTTGGCACCATCGGCTCTACTATACGGTTGGGGCGGTCTTTGCACCGTCTTTGCGATCCTGATGGCGCACGGCCAGAGTCGCAATCGTGGCTGGCAGGTCCAGACCATCACCCGGGGCGAGTTGCACCGCGAGACCCTGTGGTCGACACTCACTGCGGTCAGCTGGGGCGCCGCGCCATTGATGTTCAGCCGCTACTGCAATTCGGCCGACTTGCTGATGATCTGGGCGCTTTGCACGACCCTGATCGCAAGTTCGGCGATTGGCCTGTCGGCGCTGCCGCTCGCGACCGGCTCCTATATCGTCGTGATGGCAGCCAGCCTGGCGCTCGCCATGTGGAGCATCGGCCTGGTCTGGGTCGCAGCCGTTGCCGCGCTTTTTGGCGGCATCATGACGCTGGCTTGCCTCGCCGCTGGGCGCACCTTCGTTGTCCATGCATCCGCTGGCCTGGCACTCGCTGAAAAGAATGAAGTCGTCAGCCTTTTGTTACGCGAATTCGACGACTCGGGGGGCGACTGGATGTGGCAGACCGATGCGTCCAAATGTCTTACCCACGTCTCACCACGCTTCGCTTTTGCGCTGGGCATGGATACCGAGATGCTCGATACCAAGCCACTGCTCCAGATTCTCGCCGGAAACGCGTGGGAGGCAGGCAATTTTTCGGCCGGCCTTCGCGAACTGGCCGAGCGACTGAAGATGCGCGAGAGTTTTTCCGACCTCATCTTGCCGGTAACGATCGGCACGGAGATTCACTGGTGGGAACTGTCTGCCTCACCGCGTTTCGACGATCGCGGGTCGTTCCTCGGCTTTCGCGGTGTTGGTTCCGACGTGACCGCACAGCGTCGTTCGGCCGACAAAATCAACCATATGGCGCGATTCGACACGTTGACCGGCCTCCCCAACCGTCTGCAGGTCACCGAGGCATTGGGCGAGGCAATGTCGGAAGCCGACCGCTGGCGCAGCAAATGCGCCTTCATGATGATCGATCTGGATCGGTTCAAGGCGATCAACGATACCCTCGGCCACCCGATTGGGGACCGCCTGCTGACCCGTGTGGCCGAACGGTTGCGCGGGCTAATGACCGACAAGGAATTGTGCGGACGGCTGGGCGGCGACGAATTCGGCGTGGTGGTGCGGGATGCCAGCGATCCTGCCCGTCTGAACCGCATTGCTCGCGAGATCATCGAAGCACTGTCGAAGCCCTACGAGGTCGACCAGCACACGCTTTACATTGGTGCCAGCGTCGGCACTGCCATCGGGCCGCGCGACGGGCGCACGGTCGAGATGCTCATCCGGTCGGCCGATCTGGCATTGTACCGGTCGAAGGACCAGGGCGGCGGTGCGCATAACGCATACGAACCACAGCTTCACGTGCATGCCGAGGAACGGCGCGTTCTTGAGATCGCACTGCGCAAGGCGTTGGAGCGCAACGAGTTCACCGTTCACTATCAGCCGGTCGTCAGCGCCGAGGGCGGCATCATCGAAAGTTTCGAGGCCCTGCTGCGCTGGAATAACCCCGATTTGGGCAACGTCAGTCCCGCGCGTTTCGTGCCCGTTGCCGAAGACGCGCGCCTGATCGGACCGATCGGTGAATGGGTGTTGCGGACCGCGTGCCAAGAGGCGATGCGCTGGCCCGACCATATCCGGATCGCCGTCAACGTATCGGCCGAGCAGCTTGGCCAGCCGGGTTTCGTGACCTCGGTGATCTCGGCCATGTCGCACAGCCGATTGCCAGCGCACCGGCTCGAGCTTGAGGTCACCGAAAGTGTCTTCATGCGGGAGGGGACCGGGGCGGTGGCCGTGCTCGACCAGTTGCTGGCACTCGGCGTCCGGCTTGCGCTCGATGATTTCGGAACCGGCTATTCGTCGCTGGGCTATCTGTCGAAGACCAAATTCAACACGATCAAGATCGACCGCAGCTTTGTCCAGGGCGCTTCCAAGAACGCGCCCGAGGCGCTTGCGATCATTCGCGCCGTGGTTGCGATGGCGGACAGTCTGGGGATGGCGACGACGGCCGAGGGCGTCGAGACCGAGCAGGAACTTGCCATCATTCGAAAGCTTGGGTGTCGGAAGATCCAGGGCTATCTGTTCGGACGCCCCATGCCCGCCCCGGAGGCCCGGCGGCTGTTCGACGTGGATCGCGCGGTCGCCTGACACGGCGAACGGCCTGATCGGCATTGCACCGGCGCGCCGCTAGGGGTAAGGGCGCGGGCCGAGCATGCAGGAGTGTAGCTCAGTTGGTAGAGCATCGGTCTCCAAAACCGAGGGCCATGGGTTCGAGTCCCCTCACTCCTGCCAGCTTTGGCCAGTTTGCTTTCTTGGCCGCAAAGGTTGCATGAATGTTTCAGCGACGCTAAGCGCGCAGCTTCGCAATTATCGGCGACTCTCCCCATCCGGACTCCCGGGGCCGGGTGGCTGTCCGGTGAAGCGAGACAAATTAAAAGGCTGAACAACGTGGCACGCGTTTCCCCAGGTGAATTCATCCGGCAGGTTCGGGCAGAAACGGCGAAAGTCGTCTGGCCGACCACACGTGAGACGATGATGACGACGCTGATGGTCGTGATCATGACCACGGTGCTTGGGCTTTTCTTCCTGGGGCTCGACAGCGGTTTTGCCGCGATCGTCAAGCAACTGCTGAAGCTGCTCGATTAAAGGATTAGAATGTCGCGCTGGTATATCATCCACGCCTATTCGGGCTTTGAGAACAAGGTTCGCGACGCGATCATGGCGGACGCGACGCGCCTCGGCCTTGAAGCGCTGGTCGAATCCGTAGAGGTCCCAACCGAGACCGTGACGGAAGTCCGGCGCGGCAAGAAGATTCAGTCGGAAAAGAAATTCTTCCCCGGCTATGTACTCGCTAAATTGAGCATGAACGACGATGTCTATCACCTGGTGAAGAACACGCCGAAGGTGACCGGCTTCCTGGGGTCGATGGGCAAGCCGCAGCCGATTTCCGAAGCCGAGGCCGCGCGCATCCTGAACACGCGGGAAGAGGCCGCAGCGGCACCGAAGACAAAGATCAAGGTCGATTACGAAATCGGCGATTCGGTCAAGGTTCTCGACGGTCCCTTCGCGAGTTTCAACGGTATCGTCGAGGAACTGGATTTCGACCGCAGCCGCGTCAAGGTTTCGGTATCGATCTTTGGCCGGGCTACCCCGGTCGAACTGGAGTTCGAGCAAGTCGAGCGCAGCAAGTAGGTAGAGCATCTCGTTTACACCGTGCGGGAGGTGGTTTTATCAACTACCGTGATTACCGCTAAACCTGAGAAAGGGTGACTAAGTGGCTAAAAAGATTACCGGATATATCAAATTACAGGTGCCCGCGGGCGCTGCAAATCCGTCTCCACCAATCGGACCCGCGCTTGGGCAGCGTGGCGTCAACATCATGGAATTCTGCAAGGCGTTTAACGCGTCGACCGGCGATGTCGAAAAGGGCATGCCGATCCCGACGGTGATCACCGTCTATGCGGATCGCAGCTTTTCGTTCGCGACCAAGACCGCGCCTGCCAGCTATCTCATTAAAAAGGCTGCCAATTTGAAGTCGGGTTCAAAGGAGCCTGGCAAGATCAGTGCCGGGTCGATCGCCCGTTCAAAGCTGACCGAGATTGCCGAGGTCAAGATGAAGGACCTGAACGCCAACGACATCGAAGCCGCGACGCGGATCATCGAAGGTTCCGCCCGCGCGATGGGCCTCGAAGTGACGGAAGGTTAAGGACATGGCAAAGCTGACCAAAAAGGCCAAGGTTCTGGCCACAATCGATCGCGTAAAGCTGCACGGCATCGATGAAGCAATCGCTTTGGCGAAGGCAAATGCGACCTCGAAGTTCGACGAAACCATCGAAGTTGCGCTTGCCCTGGGCGTCGATCCGCGTCACGCCGACCAGATGGTTCGCGGCGTCGTGACCCTGCCCAGTGGCACCGGCAAGAATGTCCGCGTCGGCGTATTTGCCCGCGGTGCCAAGGCCGATGAAGCAACGGCGGCTGGTGCCGACGTCGTCGGTGCCGAAGACCTGCTGGAAATTGTTCAGGGCGGAAAGGTCGATTTCGACCGCTGCATCGCGACCCCGGACATGATGGGCCTGGTCGGACGTCTCGGCAAGATTCTCGGGCCAAAGGGCATGATGCCGAACCCGAAACTCGGCACCGTGACGATGAACGTCGGTGAAGCCGTCAAGGCTGCCAAGGGCGGACAGGTCGAGTATCGCGTCGAAAAGGCCGGGATCATCCACTCGGGCATCGGCAAGGCCAGCTTCACCGCCGAAGACCTGCGCAAGAACTTCGATGCGCTGCTGGATGCCGTCACCAAGGCCAAGCCATCGGGTGCCAAGGGCAAATACCTGCAGAAGGTTGCGCTCAGCTCGACGATGGGCCCTGGCATCAAGATCGACGTTGCCGAAGTTACTGCCTGAAGCTTTTCGGTTTAGGTTTGAAGATTCGAGGGTCGGGGTGAAAGCCCCGGCCCTTTTCGTTGGGGTAGTGGTTCAGGCCGCCGGCGGCGAAATCAGCCGCTGGTGAGCCATTCGCTCCCGGCGGCATCCTCCTTAACGATGTAATCGTTCGGGCAGATGTTTACATGCGCTGCCTTGGACGGCGTGCCCTCGCCGTGACAATTAGGATAGGTGGCAGCGAGCAAAGTCACGGGCTGGCAATCATAATGGAGATCGTGCGCGTAGCTCCCGCCGAAACGGCTGCGTGCGGCGAGCACGCAGGTCGGTGCGTGCCCCTTTGCGTGGTGGCGAAAAATAGCCGTGCCGATCGCCGCCGGGGCTACAGAAAAAGAGATGCTTGTCCGAATAGCAACTGTGGTTACTGGTCAGCGGCTTGACGCGGGGATGATGGCGCTCGAAATTGTTGCTGGCCAGCCGCAACAATTGGGATACGTCCTGCGCCGTCCCAAGCCGCCCGAATAGCAGGCTGATCAGCTTGTGATGGCGGCGTGACGCAAAATTGGTGCTTGGCAGGAGGAACGGCGCGAGATCGCAAATATTCGTGAACTCGCTGACCCGGCTGGCGCGATTACGCAGTTCCTGCGCCTCGTCGGCGAGGTAATCCCGATAGTCACGCACCTCTCTCGACGACGGCGTCGCGGCGAATTCTGACGTTATCGGACGTATCAGCCGCACCAACGCAAAGGGAGCGAACGCCTTGATAAAAGCGACGGTACCAGGATCACCATAGTCGAAATAGGCAAGCGTGAGCGAGACCGGTTCATCCTCTTGAAGCTCCACGACTCGGTCGTGCATCAGCTGATGATAACTCGCGGCCTGAGCGCCAGGATAGCCGGGCTGTTTCACAGGCAAAAAGAACAACTCGCCTGAAGGGCGCGAGCTTGCGGGCCCGCATCGCTGCTAGAGCATCAAACCCTGGAACGCTGAGCCCAGCGACCACATCGGTCGCCATCGGGTAGCGGTTCGGTGTACGCAGCAGGGTCTGGACGACGTCAAGCGAGAGGTCCGTCGACTGAAGCTGACGCTTGTTCGATCGGGATCACGCTGCGGGCGCATCAATAGCTTGACCTGAGTGACGGTGTCGCTATGGGCACCGGTCTTCGCTTCATGGGTTCGCCCATGGGCGTCCGTCCGAGACAGTGGGTGTCGGGAGTTTGTCCCGACTTAATTTCCTGCCGAGACGGGGAACAGTTTCATCCTGCCGGTTTCGATCAGGCAGGCGGGTAACCAGACCCCATAGGACGGGCCGTATCAGGCCCGGACGCCCGTCATGGGCCACCCCAGACCTTTTGCGGCTCACCACAGTTTCGTCACGTTGGCGAAGCTGAAACGCAGGAGACTAGCATGGATCGTGCTGAAAAACAGGATCTGGTCACCGAACTGAACGCAAGCCTCGCCACGATGGGCGTGGTCGTCGTCACCCGGAACCTCGGGATGACGGTCGGCCAGTCGACCGATCTGCGGACGAAGATGCGTGAAGCCGGCGCCAGCTATAAAGTCACGAAGAACAAGCTCGCCAAACTTGCGATCGAGGGAACGCCTTATGCGTCGCTCAGCGATTTGCTGACCGGCCCGACGGCATTCGCCACATCGACCGACCCCGTTGCAGCCGCCAAGGTTGCCGTGGATTTCGCGAAAACGAACGACAAGTTCGAAATCGTGGGCGGCGCGATGGGCGCAACACTGCTCGACATCGATGGCGTGAAGGCACTCGCAAGTCTGCCTTCGCTGGATGCCCTGCGCGGCAAGCTCGTGGGCCTTATCCAGGCCCCCGCGACGCAGATCGTTCGGATCGTCCAGGCACCGGCCGGGCAACTTGCCCGCGTCCTTTCGGCATATGCCGAGAAGGAAGCCGCGTAAGTCTTTGGGTTTGTTTCACTACATTTAATCTACGAAGGAATATAACATGGCTGATCTGAACAAAATCGTCGACGACCTGTCGGCTCTGACCGTTATCGAAGCTGCTGAGCTTTCGAAGCTTCTTGAAGAAAAGTGGGGCGTTTCGGCTGCTGCTCCTGCTGCTGCCGCTGGCCCAGCTGCTGCTGCCGCTCCTGCTGCTGAAGAGCAGACCGAGTTCGACGTGATCCTGACCGGCGACGGTGGCAAGAAGATCAACGTCATCAAGGAAGTCCGCGCGATCACAGGTCTTGGCCTGACCGAAGCGAAGACGCTCGTTGAATCGGCGCCAAAGGCCGTCAAGGAAGGCGTTAACAAGGAAGAAGCCACCAAGCTGAAGGCTCAAATCGAAGCTGCCGGTGGTACTGTCGAACTCAAATAAGCTTCGGCTAACTTTGGTTTGAGAAAAGGGCGGCCTTCGCAAGGGGTCGCCTTTTTTATTCTCCTTCCCCGAGCGGAGCGAGGGGCCCCGTCGAGCATCGCGAGACCCCGGCTTAAAGCGGAGCAACCTCGCTGCGCTCGACAGGACCCCTCGCTTCGCTCGGGGAAGCGGTTTGTGTTGTGAGGTTGGAGCCTTAAAGGCAGGCCTATGACATCACGCTTTCAGAAAATCGGGATCATCACCGGGGTCGAGGCCGAGGCGAAGGCTTTTGTGGGCGGGCGGGCGTTTGCGACCGATCAGGTCGGCGGACTGTCGGTCGCGCGAATGGCTCTGGGCAAGCGCGAGATTGTCGTGGTTCATTCCGGCATCGGCAAGGTCAACGCCGCCGTCGCCGCGACGGTGCTGGCCCTGAAATATGAAGTCGACATGCTGCTGGTGGTGGGGACTGCCGGCAAACTCAGCACCAGAGCCGGCGATTGTTTTATAATCACCGAAGCCGCGCAGGGCGACTATGGCGCACAGAGACCGGGTGAGTTTGTGCACTACACGGCTGGAAGCTGGCCGATCGGGCCTGCCAAAGTCGTGCATTTCGCAGCGGAACCATTGCCCGACGTCGGCCTGCCGAGCGCCCGGATCGTGAGCGGCGATGCCTTTGTCGAATGCCCCGATCATGGTGCGGGGCTTCGGGACCGGCTCGGTGGCGATCTGGTCGATATGGAAACGGCGGCGGTGGCGCAGGCGGCGGTTCGGCTCGGGCTGCCATGGGCGGCGATCAAGGCGACGACCGACGATGCAAATGGCGAGAGTGCGGATGATTTTAACGCAAACCTTGCGCGCGCCGCGGGGCTGGCAGCGGCGGCGCTGGAGCGGGCGATCGGATTGTTGATCTAACCATTCCGTCATCCCGGCGCAGGTCGGGGCCTATACGGGTGTCCGAAAGAAATGTCCCCGACCCGAAAACCGTATAGACCCCGACCTGCGCCGGGGTGACGCTCTGCTTGAACGAACCCCCTTCCCTTCTTCGCCCCGCCCGCCTATATGCAATCCACACGACATTCCCGACCTCCTCCCACGCCCCGCGCGCGGAGGGCGGTCGTCCTTCCCGCCCCCGGGACACGGCACTGTGCGTAGGTGCCGCGACGAATTGGGGGCATGGTCAAGGTTTCAACGCTCCAGCGTGCGGTTTCCTTTTGGAAACACGCACTTTTTTTCGTGGATGTCCTCGGGCTTCCAAATCAAGGACGGCATAATATATGGCGACGCAACTCGGTACTTCGGCGACGAAGAAGCGCATTCGCAAGGTTTTCGGCAACATCCACGAAGTGGTTCAGATGCCCAACCTGATCGAGGTTCAGCGCGAATCGTACGAACAGTTCCTGCGTTCCGACCCCGCCACGGGTTATGTCTCCGGCCTTGAAAAGACACTGCGCAGCGTCTTCCCGATCCGCGATTTCGCGGGCACGGCCGAACTGGACTTCGTTCATTACGAACTGGAAGACCCCAAATACGATACCGAGGAATGCCGCCAGCGCGGGATCACCTATGCCGCGCCGATGCGCGTGACGCTGCGCCTGATCGTGTTCGAAGTGGACACCGATACCGACACCCGGTCGGTGCTCGATATCAAGGAGCAGGACGTTTACATGGGCGATATGCCCCTGATGACGCAGAACGGCACGTTCGTGATCAACGGCACCGAGCGCGTGATCGTCAGTCAGATGCACCGTTCACCGGGTGTGCTGTTCGACCATGATCGCGGCAAGACGCATTCGAGCGGCAAGTATCTGTTCGCTGCGCGCGTCATCCCGTATCGCGGTTCGTGGCTCGATTTCGAATTCGATGCCAAGGACATCGTCAACGTCCGGATCGATCGCAAGCGCAAGCTGCCGGTTACGGCGCTGTTGTTCGCCTTGGGCCTGACTTCGGAAGACATTCTTGCCGAATTTTACAACACAGTCACTTACGTCCGTGGCGATGGCGGCTGGAAAGTCCCCTACGTTTCGGAAAACTGGCGCGGTCAAAAGCCGACGTTCGACGTCATCGACGGCAAGACCGGCGAAGTCGTATTCCCGGCTGGCCAGAAGGTCTCGCCGCGCGCTGCCACCAAGGCCGCCAAGGATGGCCTGGAAGCACTGCTGATCCCGACGGAAGAAATCTTCGGCCGTTATTCTGCGATCGACCTGATCAATGAATCGACCGGCGAGATTTACATCGAAGCCGGCGACGAAGTTTCGGCCGAGAATCTCGAACTGCTCGACAAGGCGGGGATCGAGAGCATCGTCTTGCTCGACATCGATCACGTCAACACGGGCCCCTGGATTCGCAACACGCTGAAGGCCGACAAGGCCGAAGATCGCGACCATGCGCTGAGCGATATCTATCGCGTGATGCGCCCCGGCGAACCGCCAACGCGCGAGACGGCTGAATCGCTGTTTTCCGGCCTGTTCTTCGATCCCGACCGTTACGACTTGAGCGCCGTCGGCCGCGTGAAGCTGAACATGCGTCTGGAGCTGGACGCGCCGGACGATCACACGACTTTGCGGATCGAGGACATCCTCGCGGTTGTGAAGACACTGGTCGGCCTGAAGGATGGCAAGGGCGACATCGACGATATCGACAACCTCGGTAACCGTCGTGTCCGTTCGGTCGGTGAATTGCTGGAAAACCAGTATCGCGTCGGTCTGCTCCGCATGGAGCGTGCCGTGAAGGAGCGCATGTCGTCGGTGGATGTGTCGACGGTAATGCCAAACGACCTGATCAACGCGAAGCCTGCGGTGGCTGCGGTTCGTGAATTCTTCGGTTCGTCACAGCTTTCGCAGTTCATGGATCAGACCAATCCGCTGTCCGAAGTCACGCACAAGCGTCGCGTTTCGGCACTCGGACCAGGTGGCCTGACCCGCGAGCGCGCCGGTTTCGAAGTCCGTGACGTTCACCCGACGCACTATGGCCGGATCTGCCCGATCGAGACGCCAGAGGGTCCGAACATCGGCCTCATTAACTCGCTCGCATCGTTCAGCCGCGTGAACAAATACGGCTTCATCGAGACACCGTATCGCAAGGTCGTCGACCACAAGGTTACCGACGACGTCGTGTATCTGTCGGCGATGGAAGAAGTGAAGCACACTATCGCGCAGGCAAATGCCGAGCTGGATGGCAGCAAGGGCTTTGTCGAGGACATCGTTTCGTCACGCCAGGCAGGTGAATTCCTGATGGCCCCGCGCGACATCATCACGCTGATGGACGTCAGCCCCAAGCAGCTCGTTTCGGTCGCGGCATCGCTCATTCCGTTCCTGGAAAACGATGACGCCAACCGTGCGCTCATGGGGTCGAACATGCAGCGTCAGGCCGTGCCATTGGTGCGGGCAGAGGCTCCGTTCGTCGGCACCGGCATGGAAGAAACCGTTGCGCGTGACTCTGGGGCCGCCATCGGTGCCAAGCGTCAGGGCGTGGTCGACCAGGTCGATGCCACCCGCATCGTCATCCGGGCAACCGGCGAGATCGACAGCGGCCATTCGGGCGTCGACATCTATACGTTGCAGAAATTTCAGCGTTCGAACCAGAACACCTGCATCAACCAGCGTCCGCTGGTGAAGGTGGGCGATGCGATCGAAAAGGGTCAGATCATTGCCGACGGTCCTTCGACCGAGTTGGGCGAGCTTGCGCTGGGTCGTAACGTACTCGTCGCGTTCATGCCCTGGAACGGCTATAACTATGAGGATTCGATCCTGATCTCCGAGCGCATCGTGAAGGACGACATCTTTACGTCGATCCACATCGAAGAGTTCGAAGTGATGGCGCGCGATACCAAGCTGGGGCCGGAGGATATCACGCGCGATATTCCCAACGTCGGCGAGGAAGCGCTTCGCAACCTCGACGAAGCGGGCATCGTGTACATCGGTGCCGAAGTCGAGCCGGGTGATATCCTTGCGGGCAAGATTACGCCGAAGGGTGAATCGCCCATGACGCCCGAGGAAAAGCTGCTCCGCGCGATCTTCGGTGAAAAGGCTTCGGACGTGCGCGATACGTCGCTCCGCCTGCCACCCGGCGTGGCCGGAACGGTGGTCGAAGTGCGCGTATTCAACCGTCACGGCATCGACATCGACGATCGTACCCGCGCCATTCAGGCCGAGGAAAAGGATCGCCTTGGCAAAGATCGCGACGACGAGCGTTCGATCCTGAACCGTGCCAGCTGGTCGCGTTTGCGCGAAATGCTGCTCGGTCAGACCGCGACCGCAGCCCCCAAGGGGATCAAGAAGGGCATCGAGATCGATGCCGCCCTGCTGGAAACCGTCGAGAAGTTCGACTGGTGGAAGTTCGCGGTCGAGGACGACGCGCGCCAGACCGACCTGGAAGCGGTCAAGGTCCAATATGACGAGGCGGTCGGCCTGATCAATGCGAAGTATCAGGATCGTGTCGAAAAGCTGGAGCGCGGCGACGAACTGCCACCGGGCGTGCTGAAGATGGTCAAGGTGTTCGTGGCAGTGAAGCGCAAGCTGCAGCCGGGCGACAAAATGGCCGGACGCCACGGGAACAAGGGCGTTATCAGTCGCATTCTGCCGAACGAGGACATGCCGTTCCTCGCCGACGGAACGCAGGTCGATATCGTGCTGAACCCACTTGGCGTGCCGTCACGCATGAACGTCGGACAGATTTTCGAAACGCATCTGGGCTGGGCCGCGCGCGGTCTTGGTCGCCAGATCACCGAGGAACTGGAAGCGTGGCGTGAAGCCAATCCCGATCCAAAGGCGGGCAAGGCGCCCGACGCGGTTCGTGAGCGGCTGAAGACGGTTTATGGCGCGAAATATCATGCCGAGATCGGAGAGCGGTCGGACGATGAAATCGTCGAGATGGCGGGACTGTTGAAGAACGGCGTGCCGATGGCGACGCCGGTGTTCGATGGTGCGCGCGAAGCCGATGTTTCCGAAATGCTGACACTGGCGGGGCTCGATACGTCGGGCCAGTCCGAACTGTTCGACGGACGCACCGGCGACCTGTTCGATCGCAAGGTGACGGTTGGGTATATCTATATGCTCAAGCTGCACCATCTGGTGGATGACAAGATCCACGCGCGTTCGATCGGGCCGTATTCGCTCGTCACTCAGCAGCCGCTGGGTGGTAAGGCGCAGTTCGGTGGACAGCGCTTCGGTGAAATGGAAGTCTGGGCACTCCAAGCCTATGGTGCCGCCTACACGTTGCAGGAAATGCTGACGGTGAAGTCCGATGACGTCGTCGGCCGCACCAAGGTTTACGAGGCGATCGTCAAGGGTGACGACACGTTTGAGGCCGGTATCCCTGAAAGCTTCAACGTGCTGGTCAAGGAAATGCGTTCGCTGGGTCTGAACGTCGAGCTGAATAGCGCCGACGTCGTGCCCGAGGACGATTTGCCCGCCATCGCCGCCGAATAACGCCGCTCGTCAGCCCTCTCCACCCTTCGGGGGAGAGGGTTGGGTGAGGGTTCCGTTCCGCTGGAAAGCAAAAGCGTCCTCACCTCCCATCGTGAAGAACGATGGGTCCCTCCTCTCCCCCTAACGGGAGAGGGCAGAATTCTAAGGAAGGGTCCGTACCCATGAACGAACTGACCAATTTCGCCAATCCGGTCGCCAAGCCGGAAACATTCGACCAGATTCAGATCGGTATCGCTTCGCCCGAACGCATTCGTTCGTGGTCGTTTGGTGAGATCAAGAAGCCGGAAACCATCAACTATCGCACGTTCAAGCCAGAGCGCGATGGTCTGTTCTGCGCGCGCATTTTCGGTCCGATCAAGGATTACGAGTGCCTGTGTGGCAAGTATAAGCGCATGAAGTACAAGGGCATCGTCTGCGAGAAGTGCGGTGTCGAAGTCACGGTGTCCAAGGTCCGCCGTGAGCGGATGGGCCATATCGAACTCGCCGCTCCCGTCGCGCACATCTGGTTTCTGAAGTCGCTGCCATCGCGTATCGGCCTGCTGCTCGACATGCAGTTGAAGCAGCTCGAGCGCGTCCTGTATTTCGAAGCCTATATCGTCATCGAGCCGGGCCTGACCCCGCTTGAGAAATATTCGCTGCTGACCGAAGACGAGTTGCTCGAAGCGCAGGACCAATATGGCGAAGATGCGTTCAGTGCCGGGATCGGTGCCGAGGCCGTCCGTCGCATGCTCGAGGAACTCGATCTCGAGGGTGAGCGCAAGGACCTGCTGGACGAGCTGGCCGTCACTAAGTCGGAACTGAAGCCCAAGAAGATCATCAAGCGTCTGAAGGTTGTCGAGAGCTTCATCGATTCGGGCAACCGCCCCGAATGGATGATCCTGGAAGTCGTGCCGGTCATTCCGCCCGAACTGCGCCCGCTGGTGCCGCTCGACGGTGGCCGTTTCGCGACGTCGGATCTGAACGACCTGTATCGCCGCGTCATCAACCGTAACAACCGCCTGAAGCGCCTGATGGAGCTTCGTGCGCCGGACATCATCGTCCGCAATGAAAAGCGGATGTTGCAGGAATCGGTCGACGCGCTGTTCGATAACGGTCGTCGCGGTCGTACGATCACGGGTGCCAACAAGCGCCCGCTGAAGTCGCTGTCGGACATGCTGAAGGGCAAGCAGGGTCGCTTCCGTCAGAACCTGTTGGGCAAGCGCGTCGATTATTCGGGTCGCTCGGTCATCGTGACCGGTCCTGAACTGAAACTTCACCAGTGCGGCCTGCCAAAGAAGATGGCGCTCGAGCTGTTCAAGCCGTTCATCTACGCACGTCTTGATGCAAAGGGTCTTTCGATGACCCTCAAGCAGGCCAAGAAGTGGGTCGAGAAAGAGCGCAAGGAAGTCTGGGACATTCTGGACGAGGTCATCCGCGAACATCCCGTGATGCTGAACCGCGCGCCAACGCTCCACCGTCTTGGCATCCAGGCGTTCGAACCTGTCCTGATCGAGGGTAAGGCGATCCAGCTTCACCCGCTGGTTTGCTCGGCCTTTAACGCCGATTTCGATGGCGATCAGATGGCCGTCCACGTTCCCCTCTCGCTGGAAGCCCAGCTGGAGGCACGCGTTCTGATGATGTCGACGAACAACATCCTGTCGCCAGCCAACGGCAAGCCGATCATCGTGCCTTCGCAGGATATGGTCCTGGGCCTGTATTATCTGTCGATGTTGAAGGAAAACGAGCCCGGTCAGGGCATGTTGCTGGGCGATATGCCAGAGGTTCATGCTGCGCTGCATGCCAAGGCCGTGACGCTGCACACGAAGGTTATCAGCCGCGTTCCACAAGCTGACGAAGACGGCAACATCTACCTCAAGCGTTATGAAACGACACCGGGCCGGTTGCTGTTGGGCGAAACTTTGCCGAAGAACCACAAAGTTCCGTTCGACGTCATCAACCGGCTGCTGACCAAGAAGGAAATCGGTGACGTCATCGATATCGTCTATCGTCACGCCGGGCAGAAAGAGACTGTGCTGTTTGCCGATGCGATCATGTCGCTGGGCTTCCGTCACGCGTTCCAGGCAGGCATTTCGTTCGGTAAGGACGACATGATCATCCCGGAATCGAAGATCGCAACCGTCGATGAGACGCGCGGCATCGTGAAGGATTTCGAGCAGCAGTATCAGGACGGCCTGATCACGCAGCAGGAAAAGTACAACAAGGTCATCGATGCGTGGAGCCGTTGCGGCGATCAGGTGGCGAATGCCATGATGGCCGAAATCCGCGCTGTGAAAATCGGTGAAGACGGTCGCGAACTTCCGATCAATTCCATCTACATGATGGCGCATTCGGGTGCTCGTGGTTCGCAGGCGCAGATCAAGCAGCTTGCCGGTATGCGTGGCCTGATGGCCAAGCCGTCGGGCGAGATCATCGAAACGCCGATCATCTCGAACTTCAAGGAGGGTTTGACCGTCCTGGAATATTTCAACTCCACCCACGGTGCCCGTAAGGGTCTTGCGGATACGGCGTTGAAGACGGCGAACTCGGGGTATCTGACGCGTCGTCTGGTCGACGTGTCGCAGGATTGCGTCATCGTCGAACTGGATTGCGGGACCGAACGCGCGCTGGAAATGAAGGCGATCGTGCAAGGCGGGTCGGTGATCGCATCGCTGGGCGAACGTATCCTCGGTCGCACCACGGCCGAAGATATCGTCGATATCAAGACCAACGAGGTCGCAATCCTGTCGGGCACGTTGCTGGACGAGGCGATGATTCTGACGATCGAAGCGATCGGGACGCAGGCGGTCAAGATCCGTTCGCCGTTGATCTGCGAATCAAAGGGTGGCGTCTGTGGCGCTTGCTATGGTCGCGATCTGGCGCGCGGTACGCCGGTCAATATCGGTGAAGCTGTCGGCGTTATCGCCGCACAGTCGATCGGTGAGCCCGGCACTCAGTTGACGATGCGTACGTTCCACATCGGTGGTGCGGCTCAGCTGAACGAGCAGTCGAGCGTCGATGCTTTGTCAGACGGCAGCTTTGAATACCGCGACTTGCGAATCATCAAGGATAAGGCCGGACGTCGCGTTTCGCTGTCACGTCAGGGTGAAATCGCCATCGTGGATTCCGAGGGCCGCGAACGCGCTGTCCACCGTATTCCCTATGGTGCGTATCTGCTGTTCGACGACGGTGCCCAGGTGAAACAGGGTGATCGTCTGGTCGAATGGGATCCCTTCACCATGCCGGTGATCACGGAGACCGGCGGTATCGTGAAGTATCAGGATCTGATCGAAGGTCAGACGATGGTCGAGCAGGTCGATGAAGCAACCGGCATCACGAACAAGGTCGTGACCGAATATCGTCAGGGCCGCACCAAGGAGGATCTGCGTCCGCGCCTGACCCTGCTGGGTGAGGACGCGGCCGATGCTGCCCGCTATATGCTGGCAATCGGTGCGACCCTGTCGGTCGATGATGGCGCTACCGTATTCGGTGGCGACGTTCTTGCCCGCGTCAGTCGCGAAGCTGCCAAGACGCGCGACATCACCGGTGGTCTGCCGCGCGTTGCCGAACTGTTCGAAGCGCGTAAGCCGAAAGAAAATGCGATCATCGCAAAGGTCAGTGGTCGGGTCGTGTTCGGCAAGGACTACAAAGCCAAGCGCAAGATCGGCATCCAGCCCGAGGATGGCGGCGAGGTCGTTGATTATCTGATCCCGAAGTCGAAAGTTATCGACGTTCAGGAAGGCGATTACGTCAAGCGCGGCGACAACCTGATCGGTGGTTCACCCGATCCACATGACATTCTGGAAGTGCTCGGCATCGAGCCACTGGCAGAATATCTGGTTGCCGAAATCCAGGAAGTTTATCGACTTCAGGGTGTGAAAATCAACGATAAGCACATCGAGACGATTGTTCGCCAGATGTTGCAAAAGGTCGAGATCACCTTCTCCGGCGACACCACCCTGTTGGTTGGTGAGCAGGTCGATCGCACGGAAATGGACGAAATCAATGAGAAGCTGCCTGCCGGCTCGCCTCTTGCTGAAGGCAAGCCAATCCTGCTCGGCATCACCAAGGCGTCGCTGCAGACCCGCAGCTTCATCTCGGCGGCATCGTTCCAAGAAACCACGCGCGTCCTGACCGAAGCTTCGGTGCAGGGTAAGAAGGACACGCTGACGGGCCTGAAGGAAAACGTGATCGTGGGTCGCCTGATCCCGGCGGGTACGGGTGCGGGTATCAACCGCATGCGGATCGCCGCGACCAGCCGTGACGCGGCACTTCGCGTGCAGCAGCGCGACTGGCAGGCTTCGCTGATCGCTCCGAATTCGGCTGCTGAAGAGCATGCCGCTGAGCTGAAGCAACCGGTCGAGGCGGACACGGGCAACGATGCCTTGGCCGAGGTCGTGACATCGGGCACCGGCACTGATGCCGATGCCGGAGATTATCTGAACTCGTAAAAGAACATCTCGATAGCGAACAAGGGCCTTTCGGAGCGATCCGGGAGGCCTTTTTGCGTATCATCATCCGGGCGAGTGCGAGGGTGACAGGATCGCGGTGAGCCCTGCCCCGACTTCCGCTTGCGCCCGCACAAGCAACACTTGCTTCCCCCCGCCGATTGTCCTGCTACAGCGAATCCCGGACTTCGAGGGGCAGCACATTGGACTATAATCCATTTTATTCGCTGGCGGGCTTTCTTGTCGGGGTGCTGGTCGGATTGACCGGCGTCGGCGGCGGGTCGTTGATGACACCGCTGCTTGTCCTGATGTTCAACTTCCATCCTGCAACAGCCGTCGGCACCGACCTGCTTTACGCAGCGGCGACCAAAAGCGTCGGCACCGTCGTCCACGGCAAACGCGGCACCGTCGACTGGCAAATTGTCCGGCGACTGGCGATGGGCAGCATCCCCGCGACGATCCTGACATTGCTGGTGCTTGCCTATGAAGGCACGCCGGGGCCCAAGACCGCGGGTGTCATCACCGTGGTATTGGGTGGGGCCCTCGTCGCGACCGCATTCGCCATCATGTTTCGCCCGCGTATTTTGGCATGGGCGGGGCCAAGGCTTGAGGGCATCTCCCATGGCGACACCGCGCGGTGGACGATCATTCTGGGTGCCGCACTGGGCGTGCTTGTCTCGATCTCGTCTGTCGGCGCGGGCGCACTCGGCGTGACCGCGCTGCTGATCCTTTACCCGACCGCGCCCATCAACCGAATCGCGGGCAGCGACATTGCCCATGCTGTACCGCTGACGCTCATCGCCGGTCTTGGCCACTGGTATATCGGGTCGGTCAACTTCTCGCTGCTGGGTGCGCTTCTCATCGGATCGATCCCCGGCGTGATTATCGGTAGCCTGCTGGGAAGCCGCGCGCCCGATTGGATCCTGCGCCCCGTGCTCGCGATCGTCCTGCTGATCGTCGGCATTAAATTGCTGACTTGAAAATCGGGCATTTACCGGCGGTGCGGTTCGGCTAAGCACAACCCGATGATCAAGGTTGCGAGTTATAACATCCGCAAGGGCGTCGGTTCGGATCGACTGCGCAGACCGGAGCGGATATTGGACGTCTTGTCCGAAATCGACGCCGATGTCGTGGGACTGCAAGAGGCCGACCGACGGTTTGGCGATCGCGTATCCGCCCTGCCCGTCCAGATGATTGCCGACCACAGCGACTATGTTGCAGTCCCCATAGGACTGCGGCCCGACAGTATCGGCTGGCATGGCAACGCAATTTTGGTTCGCAAGGGCACCGAAATCCTGACGCAAGCCCGCATCGACCTGCCGACGCTGGAACCGCGCGGCGCGGTCATGGCCGAGATCCGTATCAACGGCATTCGGTTGCGGGTCGTTACCATGCACCTAGACCTGTCGGGACTGTGGCGACGCAAGCAGGCACGCGCCATCGTCGCAGCGTTGGATGAAAGACGGCCACTGCCAACGGTGCTGATGGGCGACCTGAACGAATGGCGGAGGGAAAGTGGTTGCCTCCACGACTTCGGCCGGCATTATCGTTTTGCCCCAACGGGAAAAAGCTTTCACGCCCAACGCCCGGTGGCACGGCTCGACCGGATCATGGTCGATCCGTCGCTGCATTTCTCAGGCTGCGGCGTTCATCATAGTGTGCGTGCGCGCCATGCGAGCGATCACCTTCCGATCTGGGCGCGGCTCGAGACCGGCTGAATCGGGGAGAGAATTTGGCATTTCGCCCCGCCGCGCTTATCGACCGCTCATGGATGTTACAGACCTGCGTATCGCCCTGTTCAGCGGAAATTATAATTATGTACGCGACGGCGCGAACCAGGCGCTGAATCGTCTGGTCGGCTATTTGCTAAAGCAGGGCGCGGCAGTGCGAGTCTATTCGCCGAAGGTCGACAGTCCGGCCTTTCCCGCGACCGGCGACCTGGTCGGGGTGCCCGCCCTGCCCATCCCGGGCCGTGCCGAATATCGCGTTCCACTGATGCTGTCGCCCCGGGCAAAGCGTGATCTGCACCGTTTCGCGCCCAATCTGATCCATGTCTCGGCGCCCGAAATCCTGGGTCACAGTGCCGTATCCTTTGGACGCCGTAATGGCCTTCCAGTCATCGCATCGGTCCACACGCGGTTCGAGACCTATCCACGCTATTATGGGCTGGCATTCCTCGAACCTGCCGTGACCGCCCTGTTGCGACGGTTCTACCGCCGTTGCGACGCCATCGTCGCGCCATCGGATTCCATGGCCCAATTGTTGCGCGACCAGCGGATGAACTACGACGTCGGCATCTGGTCACGCGGTGTCGATCGCGAGATATTTTCGCCCGAGAAACGCAGCCTTGAATGGCGTCGTAGCCTGGGCATCGCCGATGATGACGTTGTGATCGGATTTGTCGGGCGACTCGTCATGGAAAAAGGCCTGGACGTCTTTGCCGACGCCATCGAGCAGCTGGAGCAGCGTGGAGTCCGACACCGCGTGCTGGTGATTGGCGAAGGTCCGGCACGCGAATGGTTCCAACGACGGTTGCCCAACGCAGTTTTCGCCGGGTTCCAGGCTGGACCCGACCTAGGCCGCGCGGTCGCGTCGATGGACCTGCTGTTCAACCCGAGCGTGACCGAAACTTTCGGAAATGTGACACTGGAAGCGATGGCGAGCGGCCTGCCCGTGGTCGCGGCAATCGCGACCGGCAGCGAAAGTCTCGTCACCGACGCCGTCACCGGGCGGCTGATCCGCCCGGGCGCTATTTCGCGTTTTGCCGACGCGCTGCAAGACTATGCCACCGACCCCCAACAGCGCGCCGCGGCGGGTCAGGCCGGGGCGCGCGCGGCGGACCGATATAGCTGGGATGCGATCAATGGCACACTGGCCAACACTTATCTGCGCATCGTCCGTCAGCGTGCCGCCGGTGGTGGCCCGCCAAGACCGAGCCCGGTTCCCTAGTTGAACGCAAGCTGTGGCCGCCGACGTTCCGCGATCGTTACAGGGCTCCACAGATGCGGCCTGCGGGGATGGAGCGGCGGCGGAGCAGGTCGTGAGAGTATCAATTGTCTCGTGGTCGTAGTCTTCGTCTTCAAGTCTCGTCGTTCCAGTCGAACGTCAGTGGTGCCTCGCGGAATGCGAAGCGATCCAGATGGCGGGACAAGGCGCCCTTCAGCCCGTCGAGTTGCCCCTTTGCACTCGCCTCAATCCGGCATTCCAGCGTTTCGGCATGGGCCGTCATCGTAACCAGCCCATCTGCCGGCCAGTCACTTCCCCGCGCATCACGCGGAAATATGACCCTGCCAACTTCCGACGTGAAATCGACCTTGAGATTATGCGCCCAATGTTTGCAAAGCTGTTGCAGATAACGACTGCCGCTGGTGGTCGGCACCTGGGCGGTGCTCGCAATCGCCATCAGAGACGCTCGATCTTTTGCGCGGCATCGTCCAGCAGCGCGGCCACCTGATGCAAGGTATCGGTGGTGACGTCATCGGCAGAAAGCCGGTTCGCCAGCACCATGCGCAAATTACCCATCGCCCGACGCATTGTCGAACCATCGGTTTTCTCACGCATGGCCCCCAGTTCGGACAGCCTTTGGAAAAGGGCAGTCACTTCGTCGGCCTTGGCAAGCAAT
Source organism: Sphingomonas sp. (assembly GCF_025353885.1). GTDB lineage: Bacteria > Pseudomonadota > Alphaproteobacteria > Sphingomonadales > Sphingomonadaceae > Sphingomonas_O. Next base: position 50,353 of record NZ_JANXNX010000102.1, read on the forward strand.
TCGGCGGCACCGGTTTCGGTAATGGCAAACTGCTTTTTCGCGCCTTCGCTGACCGCCTGGGCAATCAGGCCCATGTCGTCGAGCAGGGTCAGCGTCGGATAGATGACACCGGGACTGGGTGTATAGGCCCCGCCAGTGCGATCCTCTATCTCGCGGATCAGGTCGTAGCCATGGCGCGGCTGCTCCTCGATCAATTTCAGGAGCACAAGTCGAAGCTCTCCTGAATCGAAGACGCGTCGACGACCGCCCCCACCTTCCCGGCCGCCGAAGCCACGCGGACCAAAGCCGCCGCGACCGCCGCGACCCATTTCGCCGAAGATGGCGAAACGTCCATGGCCGTGACGGTGACCATGTTCATGATGTGAATGTATGTGAAACAATTCTAATTCCTTTTCTGTAATCACAAAGCCTATCTAAGATATATCTTGAGTGTTGCAAGAGCGTCGCGTGTTTTTTTTGTACGACGCCTTATCTTGCAACGATGACCGACCTGTTTGCAGCCGCCCTTCCCGGCGAACTTCCCCATGGCGACACCGCGCCCCTTGCGGATCTTCTCCGCCCGACCAGCCTTGGCGAGGTCGTCGGACAGGATCACCTGACCAGCCCCGAGGGCGCCATCGGCAGGATGGTTTCGGCGGGCAAGCTCGCGTCGATGATTTTGTGGGGTCCCCCTGGAACGGGAAAGACGACGATCGCGCGCCTACTGGCTGATGCGGTGGGTTTGCGGTTCGAGAGTATCTCGGCGGTGTTTTCCGGAGTCGCTGACTTGAAGCGTGTCTTTGCGGCTGCACGCGAAGCCGCCAAGCTGGGACAGCGAACATTGCTGTTTGTCGACGAAATACATCGGTTCAATCGTGCCCAACAGGACGGCTTCCTGCCTTATGTCGAGGACGGCACGATCACCCTGATCGGAGCCACCACCGAAAACCCGAGCTTCGAATTGAACGCCGCTTTGCTCAGCCGAGCCCAGGTGCTGGTATTGCACCGGCTAGACGCGGCCGCTCTCGACGAGTTGCTGCATCGCGCCGAACGCGTTGAGGAGCGCAGCCTGCCCCTCACCGCCGATGCCCGCACCGCGTTGATTGCAAGCGCGGATGGCGACGGACGATTCCTGCTCAACCAGGCAGAGACGCTTTTTTCGATCACGATTGCCGAACCTTTCGATCCGGCGGCGCTATCTGCACTGCTGCATCGCCGGATGCCTGTCTATGACAAGGATCGGGAGGGGCATTACAATCTTATCTCCGCGCTCCACAAATCACTGCGCGGCTCTGATCCTCAGGCGGCGCTTTATTATCTGGCGCGGATGTTGGTCGCGGGTGAGGAACCGCTTTACGTGCTGCGCCGCCTGGTGCGATTTGCCAGCGAAGATATCGGGCTCGCCGACCCGCAGGCGTTGATCCAGTGCCTGGCCGCCAAGGATGCCTATGATTTCCTGGGGTCACCCGAAGGTGAATTGGCGATTGTGCAGGCGTGCCTTTATTTAGCGACTGCGCCGAAATCGAATGCCGCCTATGCCGCGCAGAAAGCGGCTTGGCGCAGCGCAAAGGATACCGGGTCGTTGATGCCGCCAATGACGATCGTCAATGCACCGACCAAACTCATGAAGACCTTGGGCTATGGCAAGGGGTACGCCTATGACCCTGACACTCCCGATGGGTTCTCAGGCGCGAACTACTGGCCCGATGGGTTGGGCGCGCAGGACTATTACACCCCCTCCCCGCGCGGTTTTGAGGCGAAAATCGCTGAACGCATGGCCCATTGGGACCGGCTGAGGGGTGAGCGGAACTCACCTTGACGCGCAGGTTTGAGCATTATGTCGGGATCGACTGGTCGGGTGCGGTCGGCCCGAGACAGCCCGGAATTGCGGTTGCGGTATGCGCAAATGGCGCGGCGGCACCGACATTGATTCGACCCGGCCATGTCTGGTCCCGCGACGACGTGCTGGACTGGCTGATCGAGTCGCTACCGGATGATAGTTTGGTCGGTCTGGATTTGAGTGCCGGGTTCGCCTTTGCCGACTGTGGCGCTTATTTTCCGGGTTGGAACGATAGTCCGGCCGACGCCTGTTCGCTTTGGGCCTTGGTCGATCGCATTGCCAGTGATGACCCCAACCTCGGCGCATCGAGTTTCGTCGACCATGCAGAAGCATCGCGCCATTTTCGTCGCCATGGCGGGCGGACTGGTGATCTTTTTGCAGGCACGGCAGGGCGATTGCGCGTGACCGAGACCGCACAGCGCGCGCAGGGATTAAATCCATACAGCAATTTCAATCTTGTCGGGGCGGCCCAGGTCGGAAAGTCGAGCCTGACGGGCATGCGCCTGCTCCACCGGATCGCCAATCATTTGACCCTATGGCCGTTCGCGATGGTGCCGGACAATGGTTCTGTCGTGGTGGAAATATATACCAGCCTTGCAGCCGTCGCGGCGGGCTTGCCGAAGGGGAGGACAAAGATGCGCGACGCCGCGGCGCTCGACACGGCATTGATGCGGATCGGGTGTGGCCCTCATGAACCGATGCCTCGTTACACCGACCATGCCACCGACGCGATCCTGACCTCGGCTTGGCTTCGCACGGTTGCCGACAACGAAAATCTCTGGAATCCACAGGGCTTGTCCGCCGTCGCCGAAACAGAGGGCTGGACCTTCGGCGTCCGCTGACGCAAAGGAGGCGCCGCACGATGTGCCGGCTTAGCTCAGTTGGTAGAGCACCTGATTTGTAATCAGGGGGTCGCGAGTTCGAACCTTGCAGCCGGCACCATAAAATCAATGACTTAGACAGACTATCTCAAACTTTTCTTAAAGATTTGCGAACTGGGCAACAAAGTGGGCAACAGCTGACGAGGGTAAATTTTACCCGAGAAAAGTTTGGCCCAAATTTATTTTCGACGTTTTGGCTGCGGACGGTCAGATTTGACGCCGTTTTCGCGCGCTTCATATATGGTGATTCGCGACGTTTCTCTGGTCACAAGAAGCGACTCAACACAGCTCGAAGAACAATGTCCACGGCCAGAGCGTTTTCGAAGCAGGGAGAATCGTCTGCTGCCCTTGCGAAAACCCGTCAAATCGAAAGCAGTCGATCCGATGCAATCGGACCGGATTCTGCTTTAGCTCGTCAGTATCCTGAACTAGTGCAAGCTATTGCTCTCGATATGTCGATGGGTTCGCAAGCCAGGCTCTGACTGATGATTCACGCCACGCCATACAGCGTTTGCTGATCTGCACTTGTTGAGGAAAAGAACCGTCTTCGACGCGCCTCAACAATGTCGATCAGCTGAGCCCGGTGAGCTCCAATACGGAGTGTAACCGAAGAAATCTGTCCAATTGCGAAGCCATTTCGGACCTTTCAAATGAGAACTGACGAAAAAGAAGATATCTTGATCTATCGCGGCGGAGCGATTCTGGCGCGTTCCGCGCGGGCAGCGACAAACCCACGGTCGCTTTCGAGAAAGCTGGCCAGCATGGCCGGGACGAGGTCTTCGACCCGAACCTGCTCACCATAGGCTTCCGCGTACATCACGACGTATTCGGTCAGAGCCTGGTAAAGGTCGGGAAGCACATGAAGCGCCAGTTTGACCGGAACCCGATCGGGCAAACGGGTAAGTTTCAGGCTGGGCATTATCGTCTCCTAATCATGCCACGGGGCGAGGATCAAATCGCGGTGAATGACAAGCCGCACCGGCGCGCCGGGCCGGATCGTGATCGTCGGCTGAATCTGCAGGTTGCGCGAGGTGATCTGGTCACCTGCACGCGATACGTTCTGTTGCGTGGATTCCCGGATCGCCTGGACGAGGTCACTTTCGCCAGTGAAGGTCAGGCTCGAACCAACGCCGAGGATCGTCGACATCACCATGCCCTTGAGGAGCGACCAGGTGTGAAAATCGACCTTATCAGCCAGCCCCGCATAGCCCGAGGCATCGGTCGCAGGCACGTTATCGATGGTGAGCGAACTTCCATTTGGCATAACGATGCGCTGCCAGACGACAAGCGCACGACGCTGACCGAAGGCGACGACGCTGTCATAGCTCCCGATCAACCTTGCACCCTGCGGGATCAGCAAAATTTGGCCGGTGGGGCTGTCATAAACGCGCTCGGTCACTTGCGCCGTGACGAGTCCCGGTAAATCCGATCGAAGTCCGGTGATCAGGCTGGCGGCAATGACGCTGCCGGCGGACAGCGTGTAAGGCGAAACGAGCGCAGTGAGCGCATGAGGATTGACGTCCCCGCCCCGGTCGCTTGTACCGACGAAGTCGGCTTTGCGCTGTTGCGCATTGGGATCGTGATCCGCGTCGATCGCAAGCTTGCCAGGCTCGCTTGCGCCAGCAGGCGCCGTCGCCGCGGACGCTGTCGCTTCGGCCACGCGATTGCCATTCTGGGTTGTGATCATGACGGCGGACGTCCGCGCCGACATTTGCTCGACCATCAGTCTTTGATGTTCGGTTTCGGCCGCCTGATCGACCAGCGGTTGCGATGATGAGGTCATCGAACCCATGCCGTCGAGGCCGCGTTCATGATCGAGGATCGGCTTGCCGAGATCGCCCGGCAGCGGCGCGCGGAGCCTGGGCGTCACACCGTCATAGGACGAAGGCACATTCGCAAGCGTCTGCCCCGCCCCCTTGGTATCAACATCGCTGCGGTCCGAGGTGGTGACCAGAGAAGGCGCATGATGCGTGAACGCAATTCCCACGACACCGACGATCACCAGAGCGACGCCGCCGCTGGCACCAATGATCGCGCCTCGCTTGAAGCGTTCGACCTTCGCCGGTTGACCACGCAAGTTCGCCAAAGCGGCGTCCATTTTCGGCGGTGATTTTTGCTCGTCCTGCTTTTTCCCGCCTGGTTGCGTTTCGACTGCTGCGGACTTGTCATCGACAGACGGAACCGGATCCCTGTGACCACCGGGTTTTTGCGCATCGGTCATGATGCCCTCCGCTTGCCGCGCCGCCGGTCGCCAGCATCGTTATCGCGGCTGATCGTGACGATTTGCTGGTGCCTGGTGCCGAGCCGCAGTTCGGCGACGTCAAACAGGCGGTCGACGACATAATAGGTGCCGCTGACCCGATAGTTGACAAGCTCGGCCTCACCCTTGCTCCCACGAATGAACAGTGGTGGCGCTTCGCCGACAGTCAGGCTGGCTGG
>NZ_JANXNX010000114.1 GCF_025353885.1 Sphingomonas sp.
GTCAGGTCGATGCCTTCGGTCTTCTGGAAGTCAGCCGCAAGAAACTCGACCACCTTCGAATCGAAATCCTCGCCACCCAGGAAAGTGTCCCCGTTGGTCGACTTTACCTCAAATACGCCATCGCCGATCTCGAGGATCGAAACGTCGAACGTGCCGCCACCCAGATCGTAGACCACGATGGTCTTGCCGTCCTGCTTGTCCATGCCATAGGCAAGGGCGGCCGCAGTCGGCTCGTTGATAATACGCAGCACTTCCAGCCCGGCGATCTTGCCGGCATCCTTGGTCGCCTGGCGCTGAGCATCGTTGAAATAGGCCGGCACCGTGATGACCGCCTGCGTGACGGTTTCACCGAGATAGCTCTCCGCCGTCTCCTTCATCTTCTGAAGGATGTACGCGCTGATCTGCGATGGCGAATAGTCTTCGCCCGCCGCCTTAACCCACGCGTCGCCGTTCGGACCTTTCGAGATCGAATACGGGACCAGCTCGGTGTCCTTCTTGGTGATCGGGTCGTCGAACCGGCGACCGATCAGGCGCTTTACGGCGAAAATCGTCGAATCAGGGTTCGTGACCGCCTGACGCTTGGCCGGTTGTCCGATCAGCCGCTCGCCATCCTTGGCAAACGCCACGATCGACGGCGTCGTGCGCGCGCCTTCGGCATTTTCGATGACCTTGGGCTTGCCACCTTCCATGACGGCAACGCACGAATTGGTCGTACCCAGATCGATCCCGATAACTTTAGCCATAGTTTCAACTTACCCCGTGCAGCTTCGGGCGCGCCTCGAGCACCGCCCATGTGATTGTTTCAGACCCGGATATAGGGGGCCTTTGTCTTGTCGCAAGAAGCACAGGATAGTAGCTGTCGCACAATGGAACCAAAGGGCATGACGATGAAGCGAATATTCGGGCTGATTGCGTGCGGGGTTTTGGTTCTGGGCGGGTGCAGCAAAAAGCCGACTCTGAACGTCACCGACGTGTCCGTGCGCCTGCCGGCGGTGCCGCGTTCTCCGGCTGCGGCTTATTTCACCGTCACGGGGGGACCGGTTGCAGATCGCCTGATCGAGGTTACATCGGAAAACGCAATCCGGGCGGAACTTCACGAATCGATGGCGCATGGTGGCATGGCCGCGATGAAGCCAATCACCGGCGGCGTGGCAATCCCGGCAAAGGGCACGGTAAAGTTCGAATCGGGCGGCAAGCACGTCATGTTCTTCGACGTGAACCCCGCACTAAAGCCCCCGCGCACCATGCCGATCACGTTCATCTTTGCAAGCGGAGAGCGGATCGTTGTCGGCGCGGTGCTGAAGCGGCCGGGAGAGCAATAAACTCCGCATGAGTTCGCGCCCCCTCACCGCCGCCGAAGCCGCGCTGGCATTCTCGGTGTTCGGGCAAGCGATCGACTACGACCGGGTGCGTTTGCACAATGCGAAATGGATATTCTTCCACCCTCGCCATACCGCGATGGCTCCCGACGGCGACATCTGGTTCCACCCCGGGGGCGACCTGTATTGCGCCGACTTTTGCGAGGGGCATCTGAGCGAACAGGGCTTGTTCATCCACGAAATGACGCACGTCTGGCAAGCTCACCGTAGCGGTCGCTGGTGGCTGCCGATGATGCGCCACCCGTTCTGCCGTTATGATTACACGATAACGCCGGGGAAGCCGTTCGGACACTACGGCATCGAACAGCAGGCGGAGATCGTGCGGCATGCTGTTCAACTGCGGCACGGTGGCGTGGTCGCGGGGAAGCCGGGGACGGACGTGTATGAAGCTCTGTTGCCGTTTAGAATGGTTTGAACGTCCGATATTGGTGGAAAGCGGACCGGCGGCTTTCGGGTCGTTTTCAGCAATAGCTGCCCTTCGCCGTGTGCGGCGCGAGTTGAACGATCAGTCCATGCGGAACGTGACCGAAGGTCCACCATGGGCCGGGAGCACGTGGTGTTTTGTGATCTGCGCGCGCGCCGTATGCGATCCTAAGCTCTTTCGGCCCAAGCCACGAGATGCGAACACCGACGACACATTCGTCGCTGAATACACGGTCTGAGTATCGCGACGGACCTGTGCCCGAGAATACATAAACGTCCTGTCCCGTGCCGACCATTGCGCCACCTTGCGTGTCTTCGACGTAGGCTGCTGTAAGCAAACCGTCAGGGCTTTTGGCTCGCTGAACCACGTGCAAATAGTCAGAATCAGGCGAACACCCACCTACGATAAGCATCATCGCGGTGAGAACGTGCAGCTTCAACATGCCGCTATGTAGCGAAAACCATTCATCGACAAAAGACAGCTTTTAGGAATTCGGATGGGGGCAACCAACGGCAGACTCTGGGCAAAAGGCGCCGATAGGTCATCCCGCCTTTTACCCGCAATTAACCATCGCCCCCGCACTATCGCCGCATGAAATACCAGCATGATTCGTTCACCGCCGACCCGGCTCCCGACGCATCCGGAAGTCTTGCCATGAAGACTGCCTTACGCGAATTTCGGAATATCATGCGTCAATCGCCAGCCGCACATCCGATGCGTGCAGAAATGCTTGGCGTGCTGGCGGATGCCCGCAAGAGCATCGACCGCATCAATGCAAAGGAGGCCTAACCGGCCTTCGCCACCCCGACCATTGCTGGCCGCAGCAACCGGTCCTTGATCATATACCCCGCCTGCATTTCCTGAACAATCGTCCCCGGCGCTAAGTCGCTCGGCATTTCCAGCATTGCCTGATGACGATTCGGATCGAGCTTCTCACCCACAGAGACGATCTTGGTAATGCCGTTACGCTGGAAAACTGCGGCCAGTTCGCGCCCGGTGGCATCGAGCCCGACGACCAGCCCCTTGAACTTCTCGTCCTCGCGCAACTCCGCCGGGATGGCGTCGAGCGCGCGTGACAGATTATCGGCGACCGATAATATATCGCGCGCAAATCCCGTCGAGGCATAGGCCCGCGCGTCCTGCGCATCCTTTTCCAACCGACGACGCACGTTCTGCGTTTCCGCTTGCGCATACAGTGTCGCGGCTTTCGCATCGGCCAGTTCTGCTTCCAGTGCGGCCGTCCGATCCTGTTCCTCAGGGTTCGGTTCGGAAGGCGCGCCTTCGTCGATCATCGCGTCTTCTGCCGTCAATTCTTCGTCGTTCATGCCATCAATCTCGTCAAAGTCTGTGCTGTAAAATCTACCATCGGTACGACGCGCGCGTAATTCAACCGCGTTGGGCCGATTACACCTACTACGCCGACGACCCGACCGTCGCTCCCGCGATAGGGTGCCGCTATCACCGACGACCCCGACAATGCGAACAATTTGTTTTCCGAACCGATGAATACCTTGGTCGCGGAGCCGATGCGGGCGCTGTCGAGCAGGCGGGCGATTTCCTCCTTGCCCTCGATTTCGCCCAGCAACTGCCGCACCCGTTCCAGCGCTGCGGCGTCGCCATCCTCGATCAAATTGGCTTGTCCGCGCACGATCAGCACGGGGCGCGCGGCGTGGTCCTCCGACCAGATGGCCAGGCCGCTTTCGATCAGCCTGTGCGAGGCCTCGTCCAGTTCCGCGCGTTCCTGCTGCACCTGCCCGGCAATCTCCGCCGCAGCCTCTGCCAGAGTCTTGCCCGACAGGCGCGCAGTCATGTAATTGCCCGCCTCGGTCAGCGCGGACGCATTCATGCCCGCTGGCAACGCGATCACGCGGTTCTCGACCGAGCCATCGTCACCGACCAGCACGATCAACGCCTGATCGGGTGACAGCGAGACAAAGGCAAACTGCTTCAGGCGCGGTTGTCGGGTCGGAACCAGCACCAGTCCGGCGCACGACGACAGTCCGGACAGGGCCAACGTGGCCGCCGCCAGCGCGTCCTCGATCGGTCCGCCCGCCGACAGCCTGCTTTCGATGACCGCGCGTTCCTCGCGCGTCGGTTCGGCGACCTGCATCATGCCGTCGACGAACAGCCGCAGCCCGGTTTCGGTCGGCATCCGACCCGCCGAAGTGTGCGGCGCAGCCAGCAGGCCAAGTTCCTCCAGATCCTGCATCACGTTGCGGATCGACGCGGGCGACAGGTTCAGTCCGGACAGTTTGGAAATGGTCCGTGACCCAACCGGGGCGCCGGAATCAATGTATGATTCCACCACGATGCGGAACACATCGCGCGCCCGGTCGGTCAATTCGGTTACGGGTGCCGCCACCCCTGTTATGTCGGACCGAAGGGCTGCCGCGTCAACGGTTGCCGACGCGACGTGAAATGAGGATGATCGCGGCCCCGGCAAAAGCAATTATGATCCCGCGCGTCCGCCAGACACTCTGGTCGAGCATGAAGCTGTCGGAGGGCCAATGAACCACGCCCGAACCTTGCAGTGCAAACAGGACCCCCGCCAGCAGTGCAACGATGCCGATGATCAACAGAATGATGCGCATAGCGTCCAGTTCCCCAAATGGCTGGCGGTCGGCCAGTCAGGCCGCTAGATGCGCCCAACAAACCATCAAGGACAAGCCCCTTATGCGCCCATCAGGCCGCACTCCCGATCAGATGCGCATCATCACCATCGAACCCGCGTTCACCAAGCATGCCGAAGGGTCCTGCCTGATCTCGTTCGGCGACACCCGCGTGCTGGTAACGGCAAGCCTGGAGGAAAAGGTCCCGCCGTTCATGCGCGGCAAGGGAGAAGGCTGGGTTACAGCCGAATATGGGATGCTGCCGCGCGCCACCAACACGCGGAACAACCGTGAAGCCGCCAAGGGCAAGCAATCGGGTCGCACGCAGGAAATCCAGCGCCTGATCGGTCGTTCGCTGCGCTCGGTCATGGACATGAAATTGCTCGGCGAACGCCAGATCACGCTCGATTGCGACGTGATCCAGGCCGATGGCGGCACCCGCACCGCATCCATTTCGGGCGCGTGGGTCGCTATGCGGCTCGCGGTCGACACCTTGCTGGCCGACGGCAAGCTGACCGTTGATCCGATCAAGCAGAAGGTCGCGGCGATCAGCTGTGGTATCTACGAAGGTACGCCCGTTCTGGACCTCGACTATATCGAGGATTCGAACGCTCATGCCGATGCCAATTTCGTGCTGATCGAGGATGGCAATATCGCCGAAGTGCAGGCCACTGCCGAAGGGGCGACGTATGACGAGGAAGCACTGCTTCGCCTCCTTCGGCTCGCCCGGATGGGTTGCGCCGACATTTTTGCGGCGCAGGCGAAAGCCACCGGTCGGTGACCTTAAAGCTCGCGCCTGGCAAGTTGGTCATTGCCAGTCACAACCCCGGCAAGGTCCGCGAAATCCGGGCGCTGCTGGCACCTTACGGGATCGGGCCAGTCTCGGCAGCGTCGCTTGATCTGCCCGAGCCCGAAGAGACCGGCACGACCTTCGCCGCCAACGCTCTGTTAAAGGCACGCCAGGCGGCGGACCTGTCCGGCCTGCCCGCGCTGGCCGACGACAGCGGCCTGTGCGTCGATGCGTTGAACGGTGATCCCGGGATATTCTCCGCGCGCTGGGCGGGTGAGACCAAGGATTTCGGCGCGGCGATGCGCCTGGTCGAAGAGCACATCAGCCGCGCGCCCAAGGGTTCGGGCCGTGGCGCACATTTCGTCTGTGCGCTGGCGTTGTGCTGGCCCAACGGCAGCGAAGTCGAAGTGGAGGGTCGCGTGGATGGCCTGCTGGTCCACCCCCCGCGCGGCGGCCGCGGCTTTGGCTATGACGCGATGTTCATAGCGAATGGCCAGACACTCACGTTCGGCGAGATGGACCCTGACGCCAAGCACGCGATGAGTCACCGGGCGGACGCCTTTGCAAAATTGGTGGCGGCGGTTTTCTGAAACTCGCAGGTCGTCCTGCGGCACCTGACTTAGCCTATGGCGCGAACGCATCCCGGCCAACGACATTCCCGGCGGGGAAATACCGGCAAACCAGGTACTCGTCGCTGGCGTTGCTCGCGACCGCGCACCCTACCGCTTTGGTTTTCGCCCAGATGATCTGTGTGTAATGGCCAACCTCATGCCAGGATTTGGTGGCGCTGACATCGGGAAATAACCCCCGTCGGAAATCCCGTCGTTCGTCTACCCACGATCCCGTCATGTCGGCATAGTGATAGGCTCGCCGCGTTCCCATCCACAAGTTTTCGCCCTCGACCGGCCTTCCGGCGCACCGTGGCGCATGGGCAAAGGTTCTCGTCGCGGCCAGCGTCGCTGCATAGGCCGCGGCATTGGCGGCCAATCCGTCGTCCCAGATCAGCGGCGCGACCGACACGGCGGCACGCGCGCGATTGTGGTCGCGCAACATCGTCGATCGGAAAATGGCCTCGCCGCGCGGCTGAGGTTTGGGATCGTCCCAGGGCTCGACGATTTCAGGAACTTCGTGCGCGTCGTCCCCGGCCGCATCCTCCGCTGGCAGGTCTTCGTATGATATTTCCTCGACCACCGAAACACTGATCGGCGCGGCGTGGCCGGTCCCGGCGACCAACAGTGGCAGCGCGAGCAATAGTCCGGTAAGCGAGCGGCAAATCATCATGACGACCCTCCCTGCCCCGACCGAAGTGAACAATGTCCTAACTGGGCCGCTGGCTCTCTATATTCATTGGCCGTTCTGCGTTTCGAAATGTCCCTATTGTGATTTCAACAGCCACGTCCGTGAAGGGGTCGATCAGGCGGCCTGGTTGAACGCGCTGCTGGCCGATCTCGCTTACGAGGCATCGCTGTCGCCGGGCCGCCCGCTAGGTTCGATCTTCTTTGGCGGAGGCACGCCGTCACTGATGCCGCCCTCGACCGTTGCGGCGCTGATCGACGCCGCCGTCAACCATTGGTCTCCGGCTGACGACATCGAGATCACGCTAGAGGCCAACCCTTCCTCGGTGGAGGCAGCGCGTTTTGCCGATCTCGCCAGTGCCGGGGTCAACCGGTCGTCGCTGGGGGTGCAGGCATTCGATAACGACACGTTGGCGTTTCTGGGCCGGGCACATGATGTCGAGGAGGCGCTGGTCGCACTCACCACCGCACAGATGAACTTCGGACGGGTCAGCTTCGACCTGATCTACGCCCGCCCCGGCCAGTCGATCGCGCAATGGGAGGCTGAACTGGCCCGCGCACTGTCGTTCGGGACCGAGCATCTGTCGCTCTACCAGCTTACCATCGAAGCGGGCACGCGCTTTGCGACGCTGGTCCAGCAAGGCAAATTGTGTCCTGTCGATGGCGACCGTGCCGCCGACCTGTTCGAAGTCACGCGCGCGCTGACCAACTTCGCTGGATTGCCTGGCTACGAAACATCCAATCACGCGCGCTCTGGAGCAGAGAGCCGCCACAACCTGACCTATTGGCGCTATGGCGACTATGTCGGCATTGGCCCGGGCGCGCACGGGCGGCGCGGGGGGATGGCGACGACGCGGCACAAAAAGCCCGAAAACTGGATCGCCGCGGTGGCGCGCAACGGTCACGGCCTGCAAGCCGAGACCGCGCTGTCCGTCGTGGAGCAAACCACCGAAGCCCTGTTGATGGGGCTTCGATTGCGCGAGGGTGTGGACCTCGCGCGGTTCGCAGATGCTGCGGTCGACAAACTTGCGACCGAGCGCTTGTCCCAACTGGGACTGGTCACGCTGTCCGGGACCCGACTGAAAATCACCGAGCAGGGAACGCTCCTGCTCGATGCCATCCTGCCCCAGATTATTGCTTAAGTCAGAACCCGCGCGGGGCTGGCGAGATCACGGTGAACCCGGTCGGCCCCGCCTGCTGAACCTCCAGCGCTCGTTCGGCTATGCCCTCGCGGTTGAAACGAAATGCGCCGTCGATGCCGGAGAACCCACCGGCATCGCTCAGGGCCGATTGCGGGAACGCGGTGCCGACGCGCCATTCGCCCGCGATCCGCGTCACTAGGAGTACAGCATCGTAACCCAGGCTGGCGAGCCGATAAGGCGACCGCCCGAACCGCACCCGGTATTTCGCCGCGAGTTGACTATACAGCCCGTTCGAAACGCTGGCGAACCAGGCGCCCTTTAATGCCGGGCTGGCCGCCATGCCGGTCTCGGTGTTCCACAATTCGGTGCCGAGAATCTGCGCCGACCGACCGCTTCCCGCCCGAATGCTTGGGATTGCGGCAACAGCGGTCCGCCCCGAATCGGCAATCAACACCGCCTGATACGGCGACGCAGCGTTCATTTTTGTGATTGCCGCCTTCACCGACCCCGGCGTCCGGTCGAAAGTCTGCACCGACACCACTTGCCCGCCGTTCGATTCGACAGCACGCAGCAGCGCCGTCGATGATCGCTGACCATACAGCCCGACCGGCATCAGTCCGGCAAATTTCGTCAGGCCCTTCGACTTGGCATAATCGACCACGCGACCAATCGACTGCGCCGGCGCATACCCCATCACGAACGTGCCGTTGCCGGCCACACCGGTATCGTTTGAAAAGGCAATCAGCGGAACCTTTGCCGCGCGAGCAATGGGCGCGACGATACGGACATCCTCGGCCAGCAGTGGCCCGAGGATGACCCGGTTGCCCTCGGCAATGGCGCGCTGGGCAGCAGTCGCCGCCCCGGCGCCGGTATCGTACATGGTGACCCTGATTTTCTGGCCCCCGGTGTCGAGCACGGCAAGATTCGCGGCGTTCGAGATCGATGTGCCTACGCCTGCGTTCGGGCCAGTCAGCGGCACCAGCAGCGCGACACGGTGGCGCTCGGCATCGCTTGGCAAAGATGGTCCGATCGGGTCGGGCCGGGTGGCGGTCGGTGGCGGAGCGAGGGGGCCGGGCCGCCCCTTTGGAACCACCTGGCACGCTGCGAGCAACGTCACCACTCCCAGGCCAACCCATTTCGCCAGCCCTCGCGCACGTGCAACCCCTTGCTCGCGTGCCTGTCCCTCTGCCATCAGTCTCACCCTTATGAACGCAATACTCAAACCCGGTCTTTATATCGTCGCGACCCCAATCGGCAATCTTGGTGATCTGAGCCCGCGCGCCGCCGAGATCCTGGCCAATGCCGACGTGATCGCGGTAGAGGACAGCCGTGTCACCGCTAAACTGCTGCGCCATATCGGTATCCGTAAAACTATGGTGCCGTATCACGACCATGTTGCCGACGGCGTGCGTCCGGCATTGATCGCCCGTATGGGCACGGAATCGGTCGCGCTGGTATCGGACGCCGGGACACCACTGATATCCGACCCGGGTTACAAGCTGGTCCGGGACGCTCGTGCGGCGGGGATCGCCATCGTCACCATCCCAGGCCCATGCGCCGCCGTCGCCGCGCTGACTTTAGCGGGCTTGCCGACCGATCGTTTCCTGTTCGTCGGGTTCCTGCCGTCGAAGGCCAAGGCGCGTGTCGAGGCTATTGCAGAGATTGCCACGATCCGGGCGACGCTGATTTTCTACGAATCGGGACCCCGCCTCGCCGCGACGCTGACCGCGCTCGCCCAGACACTAGGCGACCGCGAAGCTGGCGTGGCGCGCGAGATGAGCAAGATGTTCGAGGAGTGCGTGACCGGATCGCTGGCCCAACTCGCGACGCGCTATGCTGAGGCCCCACCGAAGGGCGAGATCGTTATTGTCGTCGCGCCGCCGGGGGAGCCGGTCGCTGCCACCCAAGCCGACGGTGATGCCGCTCTCGCCGAAGCGCTGACGCGCCTGTCGACCGGGCGTGCGGCTAGCGAGGTAGCCGGGCGCCTCGGCCTCGACCGTCGTGCACTTTATGCGCGGGCGCTGACGATGAAGATTTGACCGCGCCTGCCAGGACCAGGCAGGCGGCCGAACAACGCGGGCGCAGGGCGGAGCGATTCGCGGCGACCTGGCTGCGGCTAAAGGGGTGGAAGATACTGGCCCAGCGCGTCCGCACGCCTGCGGGAGAGGTTGACATCGTCGCTCGCCGCTCCGGTCTGGTCGCCTTCATCGAGGTCAAGCATCGCGCCACCGTGGCCGAACTCGATTTTGCCATCGACGACTTCCGCCTCCGCCGGGTCGCGGCCGCCGCAGAAATCCTGATCGCTCGGTTTGCGGAGCCCGGCGACGATATCCGGATCGACGTCATCCTGCTCGCACCCCGGACATTGCCGCGCCACATCGAAAACGCATGGTGCGGATGACGATCCGGAGTTAGGGCGATTCCATGACCCTTAAAATAGCGTTCCAGATGGACCCGATGGAAACCCTGAACATCACGGGCGATTCCAGTTTCGCGCTGATGCTGTCGGCGCAAGCGCGCGGCTATGTGCTTTACCACTATCTTGCGCCTGACCTGACCTGGGATGGAGGACGGCTTTACGCTATGGCCCGGCCGGTAACCGTGCAGCGCCAACCCGGCAATCATTTCACGCCGGGTGAGCCGGTCATTCTCGATCTCGGGCGCGACGTCGATGTCATCCTGATGCGGCAAGATCCGCCGTTCGATCTCAGCTATATCACCGCGACACATTTGCTCGAACGTATCCAGGGTGACACGCTTGTCGCCAATGATCCGGCGTCGGTCCGCAATGCGCCCGAAAAACTGTTCGTGCTCGACTATGCCCATTTCATGCCGCCGACGATGATCACCCGTTCGCTTGGCGCAGCGCGCGAATTCCTGAAGGAGCATGGCGAGATCGTCCTGAAGCCGCTCCACGGCAACGGCGGCAAGGCAATCTTCAAGATCGGCAGCGACGGCGCTAACCTCGCCTCGCTGATCGAAGTGTTCAACACGGCCTATGTCGAACCGCACATGGTCCAGGCGTTCGTTCCGACCGTAGTCAAGGGCGACAAGCGCATCGTGCTGGTCGACGGCGTGATCGCGGGCGCGGTAAATCGGATCCCGGGCGACGGGGAGATTCGATCGAACCTGGCCGTTGGCGGGACAGCGGCAAAAACCGAACTGACCGCGCGCGAGATCGAAATCTGTGAGGCATTGGGACCGGAACTGAAAAAGCGCGGGCTGATTTTTGTTGGGATCGACGTGATCGGCGGCGAGTGGCTGACCGAGATCAACGTGACTTCGCCAACTGGCATCGTGGCGATCGACACATTCAACGGCACCGACACCGCTGCAATGATCTGGAACGCGATCGAGGCGCGGCTGAACGCCTAGCCGTGCGGATGGGCGTTGCGGTAAACGTCCAGCAGATGGGCGGCGTCGACCGATGTGTAGATCTGGGTCGACGACAGGCTGGCATGACCAAGCAGAGCCTGTAGCGAGCGCAGGTCCGCTCCCCGACCGAGCAGATGCGTCGCAAAGCTGTGGCGTAGCGCGTGCGGTGTCGTCCGCGAAGCCAGCCCCAGGCGACCCCGCGCACCCTGTACCGCGCGGCGGATGATCTCGGGCTTCAGCGGCCCACCGCGCGCACCGCGAAACAGTGGCTCGGCGTTCTCGATCGGCCACGGACAGAGCTTTGCATAGGCCTCGACCGCGTCGCGGACCGGACCGATCAGCGGCACCATCCGGGTCTTGTCGCGCTTGCCGGTCACGCTCAGGACCGCGCCCAGCGGCAGGATCGCGCCGGTCAGCCCGACCGCCTCACCGATCCGCAGACCCGCGCCATAGAGCAGCATCAGCACCGCCCAGTCGCGCGCCGAAATCCACGCCTCGGCAGACTGTTCGGCAATGTCCTCGGCCAGCGCCACCGCCTCGTCGGGCGAAATGGGTCGCGGCACCCCCTTTTTTACGCGAGGTCCTTTCAGCTTGGGAGTCGCGCCTTCGCCACCGACAAAAGTCAGGAAATTCCGGAGCGCGGACAGTTCGCGCGCGGCGCTCGCATTGCCGATGCCGTCGCTGCGCCGCTCCGCCAGGAAGCTGCGCAGCTCCGCCGATGTCGGCACCCGCGCCGTGCCAAGATGCGCGACCAGTCGCTCGGCAGTCGAGACATAAGCGCGGACCGTGTGGAGCGAACGACGCCGGTCGCGTGACAGGTGCTCGGCATAGGCCTGCACCGCGGTCATGTCAGCCGGCTCCGGTCATCAGATGGTCTGGCCGGTCTTTGCCCAGTCGGCCATGAATCCTGCCATGCCCTTGTCGGTCAGCGGATGGTTGAACAGCGCCTTGATCACCGAAGGCGGCGCGGTCATCACGTCGGCACCGATCCGCGCCGATTCGAGAACATGGACCGGATGGCGCACGCTCGCGACCAGGATTTCAGTGGCAAAGGCATAGTTGTCATAGATCAGTCGGATATCGCGAATCAGGTCCATACCGTCGAATCCGATGTCATCGAGGCGCCCGACGAACGGAGAGATGAAACTGGCCCCCGCCTTGGCCGCGAGCAGCGCCTGATTCGGTGCAAAGCACAGCGTTACGTTGACCATCGTGCCTTCGCCCGACAACGCCTTGCAGGTTTTCAGCCCGTCGATCGTCAACGGCACCTTGATGCAGACGTTGTCGGCCAGCGCGCGCAACACTTCGGCTTCGCGCATCATCCCGGCATGGTCGAGCGCGATGACTTCGGCGGAAACCGGTCCATCGACCAGTCCACAAATCTCCTTCACAACTTCGACGAACTGGCGGCCCGACTTGGCGATCAGCGAGGGGTTGGTAGTCACCCCGTCGAGCAGGCCGGTCGCGGCGAGTTCGGCAATGTCGGCAGTATCGGCGGTATCGACAAAGAATTTCATGTTCGGACGTGTCCTAAGTTTGGAGTCGCAGAAGTCGCAGTAAATGAGCAATAAAGTTGCGTGACGCTCCATCCGCCAGGTCGGTGCAGACGCCATGCCAAAATTGGGGCGGATAGGACAGATGGAATCGCGATTGCACCCAATTTGCGGTTTGCGCGTTGTTGGACCGCACCTCTGCAGGTCGCACATATCAAGGATCACAAATATGAAGAAAATCGTAATCGCACTGGCGTTGGCCGGTCTCTCGATTGGAACCGTCGCACAGGCCGATATTCGGATCAATGCGCGCCAGGCCAACCAGCAGCGCCAGATTGACGCCGGGAAACGGTCGGGCAAGCTCAGCCGGGCCGAGCGCGACCGCCTGACCGCCCAGCAGCATTCGATCGATCGCACCAAGAAGCAGGCGGAGCGCAGCGGCGGACGGTTTACCGACGCCGAAGTTCGGCGGGTGAATGCACTGCTCGACCGATCGCAGAACGATATTGTCCGCGCCAAGCATAACCGCGTGCGTGGCCGGAACGGCGTGCACCTTTAAACACTGGCCGCGCCTGCTTTCAGGGGAGAAAGGGAGCGCCCGCACAGGGTCACCTGCTCCCCTGATCTGGCGAAGGAAGACAGGGTCCCCGTAATGCGGTTAAGGGGACCAATGTCCCGCGCCCGCGTCCTGTTGTTGAACTCCGCACTGGGGCCGCTCGATTACCGGGTGCCGCGCGGAATGACGGTGGTACCGGGAAGCATCGTGCTTGCCCCGCTCGGGCCACGCCAGCTAGCCGGGGTGGTATGGGACCCCGCACAAATGCCCTCCGATGCAGAAGTCGGCGACAATCGGCTGCGCAACCTTGTTTCGGTCTATGACCTGCCCCCGCTGTCGGCCCCGTTGATGCGGCTGATCGAATGGACGGCGAACTATTATCTTGCCCCGCCCGCTGCGGTCCTGCGCATGGCACTGGCGAGCGCGTCGGCGCTCGACGACCGCCGTTCGGTGATCGAATATCGCGCAACTGGAACCCTGCCCGACCGGCTGACACCACGACGCGCACAGGCGCTGGAACGGATCGGAGAGCGGCAGGGACTGGTCCGCGAACTGGCGATGATCGGGGACGTGTCCGACGCGGTGATCCGCGGGCTGGTCAAGATGGGCGCGATCGAAGCGGTCGAGGTGAGCATCGACGATGCCTATCCGCTGCCCAACCCTGATTTTGCCCCACCCGAACTCTCGAATGAGCAGGCCGCTGCGGCAACCGAGCTGGTCAACGCCACCGAGGCGCACGACTTTTCGCCGATCCTGCTCGACGGCGTGACGGGGTCGGGCAAGACAGAAGTCTATTTCGAGGCCATTGCCGCCGCGTTGCGTTCAGGTCGGCAGACATTGGTGCTGCTCCCCGAAATCGCACTCACCGAACCGTTCTTGCGACGATTCGAGGCGCGGTTTGGGCACCAGCCGGTCGCCTGGCATTCGGGCCTGCGCCAGTCACAACGCCGCCGTGCCTGGCGCGCCATTGCCAGCGGCGAGGCCAAGGTCACCGTCGGTGCTCGATCGGCGCTGTTCCTGCCCTATCCCGATCTCGCGCTGATCGTCGTCGACGAGGCGCACGAAACCAGCTTCAAACAGGAAGAAGGCGTCCATTATCACGCACGCGACGTCGCCGTGATGCGTGGGCGGTTCGAGGGGTGTCCGGTCATCCTCGCCACCGCGACCCCCGCCATCGAGACGCAAGCGCAGGTCGCGCTCGGCCATTATCGCGAATTGAAGCTGCCCGGTCGCTACGGCCCTGCACAAATGCCCGACATCGCGGCCATCGACCTGTTGCAGGACCCGCCCCTACGCGGTCGCTGGATCGCACCGCCTCTGGTTGCGGCAATGACCGAAACGCTGTCGCGCGGGGAACAGTCACTGCTATTCCTGAACCGCCGCGGCTATGCCCCTTTGACGCTCTGCCGGACCTGTGGCCACCGCTTCCAGTGCCCGAATTGCACTGCCTGGATGGTCGAACACCGGCTCGTCGGGCGACTGCAATGCCACCACTGCGGACATATCATGGTCCCGCCGAAAAAGTGCCCCGAATGCCAGGCAGAGGATTCGCTGGTGGCGGTCGGCCCCGGCGTCGAACGGATCGCCGATGAAGTCGCCGAACTGTTTCCCGAAGCCCGCCGCGCGATCGTCACCTCGGACACATTATGGTCACCCGCCAAAGCCGCCGAATTCGTCGGGCGCATGGAGGCAGGCGAGATCGACATCGTCATCGGCACGCAACTGGTGACCAAGGGCTATCATTTCCCCAATCTGACGCTGGTCGGGGTAATCGATGCCGACCTGGGCTTGCAGGGTGGCGACCTGCGCGCCGCCGAACGCAGTTTCCAGCAAATCGCCCAGGTTTCAGGCCGCGCGGGACGGGGAACCAAGCCCGGTCGCGTGTTCGTCCAAACGCACGAACCAAATGCGCCAGTTATCAGGGCGCTCGTTTCAGGCGATGCCGAAGCCTTTTATGCTGCCGAAACCGCGAGCCGCCGCGAAGCCAATGCGCCGCCGTTCGGGCGACTCGCGGCAATCATCGTGTCCTCCGAGGATCTGCAAGAGGCCACCAACACCGCACAAGCGATCGCCAAGGGTGCGCCGATTGTGGAGGGCATGGAAGTTTATGGCCCCGCCCCTGCCCCGCTTGCCATGCTGCGCGGGCGACACCGGATGCGTTTATTGGTCCATGCGCGCCGTGCTCTGGACGTCCAGGACGTTATCCGTGCATGGCTGGGACGGCTCGACTGGCCACGCGGCGTTCGGGTCGCGGTCGATGTCGATCCCTATAGTTTCGTATGACGCGATCATTTTAGTGACTGGGAATTGTTGATGCTGGGTCGGTGGGTCGGATTGTTATTGCTATGTTGTGCATTGCCCGCGCTGGCGCAGGACAATCGCGACATCGACGCAGTCTCGCGCAGCGTCGTCCGCGTCGTCGTTGTAGCGGGCGGTGTGGAAGGCAGTGATGTTGGCATGGGCAGCGGCGTCGCCATCACCCCGAACCGCATCTTGACCAACGCTCATGTGGTCGAAAGCGCCGTCACTGGCGAGGGTTTCGTTGGCATTGTCCCATCCGAAGGCACGCGCCGCTACGAAGGCAAGGTCGTGGCCTATCGGGCCGACCTGGACCTGGCGGTGATCGACATCGGCAGCGGTCGTATTCCGCCCGCCACGTTGTTTTCGGGTGTGATGAGCGACGGGGCACAAGTTGCAGCACTCGGCTACCCCTATGGCGTCGATCGCGCTCTGGCAGGCGGCATGACCACCGTCGTCACGCCGCAATCGCCGGTCAAGTCGCTCGGCCATGTCGCCGGACGCAGGTCGAACGCGCAATTCGACACGGTGCTTCACGATGCCGCGATCGGGCGCGGAAATTCGGGCGGTCCGCTTGTCGATGCCTGCGGCCGCGTCGTCGGCATCAACAGTTTCCTGTCGATCAGCGAGGGTATCGATTCGACCTTCGCCTTCGCCATATCGGTACGCGAACTGTTGCCGTTTCTGCAAAAGGCAGGCGTCGCGGCGGCGATCGTTGGAACGCCCTGCCTATCGGACAGCGAGGCGGGAGCGCGGGATGCGGCGCTGGTCAAGGCCGATGAAGCGGCGGCAGCGTTGGAAGCGCACAAGGGCGATGCCGATGTGACCAAGGCCGCCCAGGAAAAAATGACCATTCGCGACCAGATTTCGGGGGAGCGGGAAAATGGCATGGCAATCGCTGCCGTGCTGCTGGTGGTCGGCGCGCTGGCGCTGGCGGGTGCGGGCGTGGCGCAGATGGAAAAGCGCAACCGGATTGCCATTGGAGCGGTCGTCGTTGGAATCGCGCTGATCCTCGCCGCCGTCATCGTGTATCTGGGACGTCCCAAACTGACCGATGTCGAGGATCGCTATGCCCGGCTGCACCCGGTCGTGGCAAAGATTTCCGACACCGGCGTCAGTGCTGCCGGAAGCAATATCTGCACCTTCGTCGCCGATCGCAGCCGGGTGACGGTGTCGAAGACCGACGACGTCCCGCTCGACTGGCAGGACGATGGCTGTGTCAACGGCAAGACCCAATATGGCGCGAATGCCGGGACTTGGAGCCGGTCGTTCGTGCCCAATACCGAACCGACGGTGACCGTCCAGACTTTCGACCCGGCTAAGCGGCGCTATACCGTCGAACGCTTCCTGATGGCCGCCGATGCGATGGACAAAGCGCGGGCCGTCCGCGCGCAATATCCGGCGAAGGGTTGCCAAACCGATCCCGGCGCGCGCCAATCGGTCAGCGAAATGCAGACGGCGATTCGCCAGACTCTGCCGCCGTCGCCCAATGAGCGGCTGGTCTTCGACTGCCGCGCGGTGGCGAAACTGTGACGCCTGCGATCACCCCGGCCCGCGCCGGGGTGACGCTGTTTTCGTCCACTCGCGCTTCAGCAATTCGACCTTGCGCTCCAGCCCATAGGCATAGCCGCCCAGCGAACCGTCGGTCCGTAGTGCCCGATGGCAGGGGATCAGCACAGCCACCTGGTTCGCTCCGCAGGCCGACCCCACCGCACGCACCGCCTTTGGATTGCCGGCCTTCGCCGCCAGCGCTGCGTAACTGAGCGTCTCCCCGGAAGGGATGCGGGCCAGCTCGCGCCAGACCGCCTGCTGGAAAACCGTGCCCGCAACGTCCAGTGGCAGGTCGGGCAAGTGCGCAGGATCCGCGACCGCAGCTATCGCCCCCGCGATCAATTCGGCCATCGCCGCGCCACCCTCCTCGATCACCGCCTGCGGAAACCGCCGCCGCAATTCATGCTCGTCCTCATCGAACGACAGTCGGCATATTCCCCGGTCGGTCGCTGCCAGCAGCATCGATCCCATGACCGTATCGACGATCGCATAGCGGATCAGGACCCCCGCCCCGCCCCGCTTCCATGCCGAGGGGGTCATGCCAAGCCGATCGGGTGCGGCCGCATAAAATCGGCTGGCGCTTTGATAACCTGCATCGTAAATCGCCCCGGTAACCGACCCGGCTCCCGCCAAAGATGCCTCTGCGCGCTGGGCCCGTAGGCCCCGGGCATAAGCGGCGGGCGTCACTCCGGTGTCGCGCTTGAACAGTCGGTGAAAGTGGTGCGGCGCATAGCCGACAGCAGCAGCCAGCGCCTTCAGCCTCGGAACCTGGTCCGCACCCGCGATCAGCGCCAGCGCCTGTGCCACAGCCTCTCGGTCGCGCCCGACCTCATCGGGCTTGCACCGCAGGCAAGCACGAAACCCCGCCGCCCGCGCCGTTGCCCCGTCCGTGTAGAACGTCACGTTCTGTCGCAACGGGTGGCGCGCGGCGCAACTCGGCTTGCAGTAGATACCGGTTGTCCGGACCGCGCCAACGAACTGTCCGTCGAAGGCGCGGTCACGACTGGAAAATGCCTGCCACGCCGCCCCGGCGTCAATCATCGGTTCGCTCCACCACCGCCGCAAAGCAACCATAGGCTGCGTAGTGCGCGTGGATATAGGCGGTTTCCGGCTTGGCGAACAACGAGCGGACCCGGCCATCGGCTTCGCCCGGCGCAGCCAGCACGCCCTCGATCAACATGGCGTCGGCATCGAACGCCCGCAACGAAAGAGTGCACTGGTCGAACAACGGGGGTTGGCGGTCGACGAACTGCGCCGCAGCCACTGCATTTTCGCGAACATAGATCGCGTGTGACGCGCGAAACGGGGTCGCGACGTCGTGCGAGACATGATTGAGCAGGATCAGCGATTCACCCACGGGTGCTGCCTCCAGCGTGATCCGGCACGGCGAGCGCGGAGTGGCCACCACGCGGATTGCGCCCTGTTGCGCCAGTTCCTCCTCGCTAGCGCCGATAAACGAGGCAAATTGTGCGACTTCCAGACCCTTGATACGATAAGCCATGCTGGTGTTCCTTCATGATGAGAAACTCTGGCTAGACTTCCCAGTTTGCCCCAGCATCCCGTTGCTTGCTGTCAAACCTCAGCCACCATTCTGGCGGAACAAAGCCAACGTCCGTTCGCGCGCCAGTTCCGCGCTCGGTTCGTGGAAATCCTTGCGACGGTCTGAATTGAAACCGTGCCCGGCTTCATACACATAAACCGTTACATCGGGCTGCGCTTCCTCGACGGCGTCGACGTCAGCGATCGAAATGCCCGTGTCGAACCGTCCGAAATGCAGGATCGTCGGGCATCGGGGATGCTCGGTCGGGAAGTTCTTGATCAGACTGCCATAATAACCCGAAGCCGCCGCGAGCCCCTCAATCCGGCACGCCGCCAGAAACGCAATCGAACCCCCGTAGCAATAGCCGGTTATAAAGACCGGCCCCTTGTCCTTCAGCGCATCGACGCAGGTTTTCGTATCGGCCATCGACAGGTCGAACGGGTGGAGCTCGCGGGCAAGCTGGACGGCGCGGGCCAAGCCTTCGCCATCGTAACTTGCCTCGAACCCAGGATGCTCGCGGTCGAACAAAGCGGGTGACAGGACTTCATAGCCATCGGCGGCATAGTGGTCACACAATTCGCGAATATGTTCGCTGACGCCGAAAATTTCCTGGATCAGGACCAGCCCCCCGCGCCGCTCTCGCAATGGCAGCGCGCGGTACACATCGACCTGCGCTCCGTCAGACATCGTCATCTTTTCAAAAGCCATTTCACTCTCCGGTTTCGCCAAACCTTTGCCCGCTGTCTTGCGTCGCAGCAAGAGCGATGCTAGGCGCGCGCCGTCGGCTATCGGGAGCTTTGCCGCACCCAACCAGCCAAAATTAAACCACTTAGGGGACTGCCACGCGTGGAGAATTCCGGCGCCATTCAAGCTAGCCTAGCAGGGCGCTATGCCAGCGCACTGTTCGGACTCGCGCGCGAAGCCAAGAGCATCGAGGCGGTCGAAGCCAGCCTTTCGACGCTCGATTCGGCCTTCGCCCAGTCAGACGACCTGCGTCGTCTGATATCGAGCCCGCTGGTGTCGCGTGAGGGTGCGACGGCAGCGATCAAAGCCGTTGCGCAGGAACTTGGGCTCGACCCGCTGACGACCAACTTCCTCGGCGTCCTTGCAACCAACCGTCGCCTGAACAAGGCAGCGTCGGTCATCACGGCATTTCGCGAACTGGCGGCCAACTTTCGCGGTGAAGCCACTGCCGACGTGACCACGGCACATCCGCTCGACGATTCGCAGGTCACCGCTTTGAAAGCCAAGTTGAAGGCCCGGATCGGCCGCGATGTGGCCGTAACACTGAAGACCGACCCGGCTATTCTGGGGGGGCTGATCGTGAAGATCGGCAGCCAGATGATCGACGGTTCGATCCGCACACGACTGAACACCCTCGCGCACGCGATGAAAGGCTGATTACGACAATGGATATCCGCGCCGCAGAAATCTCACGGGTCATCAAGGACCAGATTTCATCCTTTGGCACCGAAGCCGAAGTCTCCGAAACCGGACAGGTTCTGTCCGTCGGCGATGGTATCGCCCGCATCCACGGCCTCGACAATGTCCAGGCCGGTGAAATGGTCGCCTTTGCCAACGGCGTTCAGGGCATGGCGCTTAACCTGGAGGCCGATAACGTCGGCGTCGTGATTTTCGGCTCCGATGCCGAGATCAAAGAAGGTGACGTCGTCAAGCGCACCGGCACGATCGTGGACGTTCCCGTCGGCAAGGGGCTGCTCGGCCGCGTCGTCGATGGCCTCGGCAATCCGATCGACGGCAAGGGTCCGATCGTTTTTGAAAAGCGCAGCCGCGTCGAAGTCAAGGCGCCCGGCATCATCCCGCGCAAGTCGGTCCATGAACCAGTGCAGACCGGCCTGAAGGCGCTCGACGCGCTCGTTCCCGTTGGCCGTGGTCAGCGCGAACTGATCATCGGCGATCGTCAGACCGGCAAGACCGCCGTCGCGATCGACACTTTCATCAACCAAAAGGACGGCCATAAGGGCGACGATGATTCGCAGAAGCTGTTCTGCATCTATGTCGCCATCGGCCAGAAGCGTTCGACGGTCGCACAGATCGTCCGCGCGCTGGAAGAGAATGGCGCGATGGAATATACCATCGTCGTTGCCGCGACCGCTTCGGAACCGGCCCCTCTCCAGTTCCTGGCACCCTATACCGGCTGCGCGATGGGCGAATATTTCCGCGACAACGGCATGCACGCGCTGATCGTTTATGACGATCTTTCCAAGCAGGCGGTTGCGTATCGCCAGATGTCGCTCTTGCTGCGTCGTCCTCCGGGCCGCGAAGCCTATCCCGGCGACGTCTTCTACCTGCACAGCCGCTTGCTGGAGCGTGCTGCAAAGCTGAACGATGCCAACGGCAATGGTTCGCTGACGGCGCTGCCGATCATCGAGACGCAGGCGGGCGACGTTTCCGCTTATATTCCGACCAACGTGATTTCGATCACCGATGGTCAGATTTTCCTTGAAACCGATCTGTTCTTCCAGGGCATCCGTCCTGCGATCAACGTGGGTCTGTCGGTTTCGCGCGTTGGTTCGGCGGCGCAGACCAAGGCGATGAAAAAGGTCTCCGGATCGATCAAGCTGGAACTGGCGCAGTATCGCGAAATGGCGGCATTTGCCCAGTTCGGTTCCGATCTCGATGCCTCGACGCAGAAACTGCTTAACCGTGGTGCGCGCCTGACCGAATTGCTCAAGCAAAAGCAGTTTGCGCCAATGCCGTTCGAAGAGCAGACCGCGTCGATCTTCGCTGGCGTCAACGGCTATCTCGACACCATCCCGGTCAACGCAGTGACCCGTTTCGAGGAAGCTATGATTTCGGACCTGCGCGCCAATCATTCGGGTGTGCTGAAAACGATCCGCGATACCAAGGATCTTGGCGACGAAGCGAAGAACGGCCTGAAAACCGCTCTCGATGCGTTCGCAAAGACGTTTGCATAAATGGCGAGCCTCAAAGCCCTGAAAATGCGGATCGGCTCGGTGAAATCGACCCAGAAGATCACAAAGGCGATGAAGATGGTCGCCGCTGCCAAACTGCGCCGTGCGCAGGAAGCAGCGGTTGCCGGTCGTCCCTATGCCGAGCGGCTCGAAGCCGTCATGGCTTCGCTCGCGTCCAAGGTTACGGTCAGCGCATCGTCACCGAAACTGCTCGCGGGCACCGGCAAGGATCAGGTTCACCTGATCGTCGTCGCGACGTCCGAACGCGGCCTGGCGGGTGCGTTCAACACGAACATCGTCCGTGCCGCGCGCAAGAAGGGCGAAGAGCTGGAGGCCGCGGGCAAGACCGTGCGTTACTATCTGGCTGGTAAAAAAGGTCGTGTGCTGAAGCGCTTCCTGCCGACCCAGATCGCGCATGATCAGGAAATGGGTCACATTAAATATGTTGCCTTCTCCGATGCTCAGGTCGTCGCCGAAGATCTGATCGCCCGCTACGAAGCCGGTGAATTCGATATTGCGCATCTCTTTTTTGCAAAGTTCCAGTCGGCGCTTGTGCAGTTTCCGACCGGCATCCAGATTATTCCGGTGCCACTCGCTGCTGCAACGACCGAGCCCGTGGCCCCTGCTGGCGCTGCGGCGGTCGAATATGAACCCGATGAAGAAGGCCTGCTCGCCGAGCTACTGCCGCGCAACATCGCGATCCAGATTTTTCGCGCGCTGCTTGAAAATGCGGCATCGGAACAGGGCAGCCGCATGACCGCAATGGACAATGCGACGCGCAACGCCGGCGACATGATCAACCGGCTGACAGTGCTGTATAATAGAACTCGTCAGGCTGCGATCACGACTGAACTAATTGAAATTATTGCTGGCGCTGAAGCGCTCTAAACCGAACCGAAGGCAAGGACTTAAAGATGGCAACCGCAGCCCCAACCGCAGACAAGGCCCCTCGCAAGCCGCGCGTGGTAAAGACGCCCGTAACCGATGCAGTCGACACCGCGCCGGTCCAGACGTCGAACAACATCGGCCGCATCTCTCAGATCATTGGCGCCGTCGTCGACGTGACGTTCGAGGATCAGCTTCCTGCCATTCTCTCGGCACTCGAAACCGACAATAACGGGGTCCGCGTCGTTCTTGAGGTCGCACAGCATCTCGGCGAGAACACCGTTCGCACCATCGCGATGGAAGCGACCGAGGGTCTTACTCGTGGCCAGCGCGTCACCGACACCGGTTCGCAGATCCGGATGCCGGTCGGTCCCATGACTTTGGGCCGCATCATGAACGTCATCGGCGAGCCCATCGATGAACGTGGCCCCATCGGCGCGACGATCACCGCCCCCATCCACGCGCTTGCTCCGCTGTTCGTGGATCAGTCGACCGAGAGCAGCATCCTCGTCACCGGTATCAAGGTTATCGATCTGCTCGCGCCCTATGCGCGTGGTGGTAAGATCGGCCTGTTCGGCGGCGCTGGCGTCGGCAAGACGGTGCTTATTCAGGAATTGATCAACAATATCGCAAAGGGCCACGGCGGCGTGTCGGTGTTCGCGGGCGTCGGTGAGCGGACCCGCGAGGGTAACGATCTGTATCACGAGTTCCTCGACGCGGGTGTTATCGCCAAGGATGCCGACGGCAACCCGACGCCAGAGGGTTCGAAGGTTGCGCTGGTGTTCGGCCAGATGAACGAGCCACCGGGAGCACGCGCCCGCGTCGCCCTGTCGGGCCTGACCATCGCCGAGTATTTCCGCGATCAGGAGGGACAGGACGTCCTGTTCTTCGTCGACAACATCTTCCGCTTTACGCAGGCCGGTTCGGAAGTGTCCGCACTGCTGGGTCGTATCCCTTCGGCGGTGGGTTATCAGCCGACGCTCTCGACCGACATGGGTGCCCTGCAGGAGCGGATCACGTCGACCAACAAGGGTTCGATCACTTCGGTTCAGGCGATCTACGTTCCTGCCGACGATCTTACCGATCCAGCCCCGGCGACATCGTTCGCGCATTTGGATGCAACGACCACGCTTAACCGCGCGATTTCGGAACTGGGTATTTATCCAGCGGTCGATCCGCTCGATTCGACGTCGCGCGTCCTGACGCCTGCCGTCGTTGGTCAGGAGCATTATGATACCGCCCGCGCCGTTCAGGAAACACTGCAGAAGTATAAGTCGCTGCAGGATATTATCGCCATTCTGGGCATGGACGAGCTTTCGGAAGACGATCGGCTGACCGTCAGCCGTGCCCGCAAGATCCAGAAATTCCTCAGCCAGCCGTTCCACGTGGCAGAGGTTTTCACCGGCATCAGCGGCAAGTTCGTGCAGGTCGAGGATACTGTGAAGTCGTTCAAGGCCGTCGTCGAAGGCGAGTATGATCACCTTCCAGAGGCTGCGTTCTATATGGTCGGCGGCATCGACGAAGCCGTTGCCAAGGCCAAGAAGCTGGCGGACGAAGCCTAAATGGCTGACATCCACTTTGAACTGGTAACCCCGGAACGCGCGGTGCTGAGCGCGGACGCACACATGATTGTCATTCCGGGTAGCGAAGGCGACATGGGCATTCTGCACGGCCACGCGCCGGTGATGACCACGATCCGCGATGGCGAGATTCGGATTTATTCGAACCCGACGACCATCAGCCAGCGCATCACTGTCGCGGGAGGGTTTGCCGAAGTAAGCGCATCTGGGCTTACGGTGCTTGCCGAACAGGCGACGTTGCTGGGCTGACAATTGCTGAAAAGCCTTCGTTTTCGTCATCAGACCCTTCTTCTGCGGTCATTCTGAAACCGTTTCAGGATGACGGGTGTTGTGGACAATTCTCCCTCAGCGCATTGACGGATGCCGTCCCACCGTGTCGTCCGTCCTGAAAACACGGTGCGCATTAGGACATTCTAAAAGTTTCCGGTTTATTCACCCTGATTGGCCATCACTTCTTTGGCACTCGGCTGTTCAGGGTATTATATGAGCGCTTTCGGACGACGCGGTGGGGTAAACGGGACGACGGGTAATAATCGCCCGGCTTTCGGAGTTGCACGACCCATGCAGGGATCGGGCGGCGCACCCGAGGGCGGCGCACAATTCCCGCCGATCGAGGGAGCGCCTGAGCTCGATGAAAAACCACGCTCGACCGATCGCAACGGCGATGCAATGTCGCGCCTCAACGATCGCCAGACCGACGAAGCCGAAGTCGCACCGAAAGCCGAAGGCTTTGAAGCCAGCGTCCACAAGATCAAGGAACAGGTGCTGCCGCGCCTGCTAGAGCGCATCGATCCCGAAGCCGCGGCCACCCTTAACAAGGAGGAACTGGCCGAGGAATTTCGTCCGATCATCGGCGAAGTTCTTGCCGAGCTGAAATACACCCTGAACCGCCGCGAACAGTTTGCGCTGGAAAAGGTCTTGGTTGATGAATTGCTCGGTCTCGGACCGCTGGAGGAATTACTTAACGATCCGCTGATCACCGACATCATGGTGAACGGCCCGAACCAGACCTATATCGAGAAAAAGGGCAAGCTGGTGATCGCCCCGATCCAGTTTCGTGACGAGGAACATCTGTTCCAGATTGCGCAGCGGATTTGCAACTCGGTCGGTCGCCGCGTCGACCAGACGACGCCGCTCGCCGATGCGCGTCTTGCCGATGGTTCGCGCGTCAACGTTATCGTGCCCCCGCTGTCGCTGCGCGGCACCGCCATCTCTATCCGTAAGTTTTCCGCCAAGCCGATCACGCTCGACATGATGGCCAAGGGTGGTTCGATGTCCGACAAGATGTCGACCGCGCTCAAGATTGCCGGAGCCTGTCGCTTCAACATCGTCATTTCGGGCGGCACCGGCTCGGGCAAGACGACAATGCTCAACGCCCTGTCAAAGATGATCGACCCCGGCGAGCGTGTGCTGACGATCGAGGATGCCGCCGAACTTCGCCTGCAACAGCCGCACTGGCTTCCGCTCGAAACACGCCCCGCCAACCTGGAAGGGCAAGGCGCGATCACCATTCGCGATCTTGTCATCAACGCGCTGCGTATGCGTCCGGATCGCATTATCCTCGGCGAAATTCGTGGTCAGGAATGTTTCGACATGCTGGCGGCGATGAACACCGGCCATGACGGGTCGATGTGTACGCTCCACAGCAACTCGCCGCGCGAAGCTATCGCGCGTATGGAAAACATGGTGATGATGGGCGACATCAAGATGCCCAAGGAAGCCATTTCGCGCCAGATTGCCGATTCTGTGGACCTGATCATTCAGGTAAAGCGTCTCCGCGACGGTTCACGCCGCGTCACCGACGTGACCGAGGTCATCGGCATGGAAGGCCCTGTCATCGTGACACAACAGCTATTCAAATTCGAATATCTGGACGAAGATGCTGACGGCAAGATCATCGGCGAATATCGTTCGATGGGTCTGCGCCCCTACACGCTTGAAAAGGCCAAGCAATACGGCTTCGACCAACCTTATCTGGAAGCCTGCCTGTAAGGTTGCGCCATTTTCAGGGTTAGCTAGAATGTCCCGGTCATTTCAGCCGAGGATGTTTCATGCGCCAATACCCGTTCGTGATTGCCGCCATTGCCGTCGTCGGCATTTCTGCCCCTCTTGCGGTGCAGGCCAGACCCGCAGTCCTGGCGGCCCGCACGGCGATTGATGCAGCAGTTGCAGCACCGTCGCGGACGCCCGCTAACCGAGCGCGCGATTCTTATCGCCACCCTGCTGAAACGCTCGCGTTTTTTGGGATCAAGCCCGGTGATAAGATCGTCGAGCTGTTTCCATCAGGGGGCTGGTATACCGAAGTGCTCGCGCCCTTTGTCAATGCAGGCAACGGTTCGCTGATCGTCGCTGGACCTGCTGGAAAGGCCGATGCCGCCATCGCCACGAAGCTGGCAACCAACCTGCCGGTTTATGGCAAAGTGACCCGGGCGCGTTTTCCGTCCACCGCCACCGAGCCGGGGATTGTGGCAAATTCGGTTGATGCCGTTTTGACATTCCGTAACATTCACAATCTGACCATGAGCAAGGAAGACATCAGCGCAAGTGCCTTCCGGCAAATGTTCGCGATGCTGAAGCCCGGCGGCGTATTGGGTATCGAGGAACATCGTCTGCCTGAAAACATGGACAGCACGCGCGAAAAAACCAGCGGCTATTTGAAGGTTTCCACCGTCAAGGCGCTTGCTGCAAAAGCCGGGTTTCAGTTTGCGGGATCGAGTGAGGTAAACGCAAACCCGCGCGACACGCATGATTACCCCAAGGGTGTCTGGACCCTTCCCCCCAATTATGCCGAGGGTGACGCCGATCGTGCGCGCTATGCAGCGATTGGCGAAAGCGACCGTATGACACTCAAGTTTGTCAAACCCAGGAAGTAATCCCGCTCAGGCGTTCTTGGCCTGCAACAACGCCAGTTGGGCCTTGAGCGCAGTAATCTCATCGTCCTTCGACGGGGCGTCAGTCGGCTCGCCTGCAGCTTCGGCAGTGTCGATGCCCGGCTTGAACGCGCTTGCTGCAGCCTCGAACATCGCCATGTTCCGCTTGGTCAGTTCGGCGAACGGCCCCGCCGTGAACGCACCTTTCAGCGCGTCGTGGAACTGCGTCTGATTGCGGCGAAAGGCCACCATCGAAGCTTCGAGATATTGCGGAACCAGCGACTGCATCGAATCACCGTACATCGAGATCAACTGACGCAGGAAACTGGACGGCAGCATGGTTTCACCACGGCTTTCCTCATCCATGATTATCTGGGTCAGTACGCTATGTGTGATATCCTCATCGCTTTTGGCATCGAGCACCTTGAACTCCCGGCCCTCGCGCGTCAGTTTCGCCAGGTGTTCCAGCGTGATGTAACTAGAGCTTTCGGTGTTGTAGAGCCGCCGGTTGGCATATTTCTTGATGATCACCGCCGCAGGTTCGCCGTCGGCGTTCAGTTCGATTTTCTTTGCCATCGCGAGATCCTCCCAAATTATCAAATCAGCTTAGCACCTTACCATGACGCGCTGCAACATCCTGTGAATACGACTCACGCAGCGCCACGCGGGAAGGCGCCTTGGCATTTTCCGTGAAACCATTGTTGGCATCACGAATGCGAACCTTGTAAATGAGGCGCGTAACCAAGGAGTTCAGTTTGACCGACATCGTCATCACAGCAGCCCGTCGTACGCCAGTGGGAAGCTTCATGGGCAGCTTTGCAGCGGTTCCCGCGCACGAACTGGGCCGCGCTGCCATCGTCGCTGCACTGCAATCTGCGGGCGTGGCGCCAGAGGAAGTTTCGGACGTTATCCTCGGCCAAGTGCTGACAGCGGCGCAGGGGCAAAACCCTGCGCGCCAGGCTTCGATAGCAGCGGGCATCCCGAAGGAAGTGACCGCGCTCGGCATCAATCAGGTCTGCGGGTCGGGCCTGCGCGCCGTGGCAATGGCAGCACAGTCGATCATGGCGGGGGACGCCGCTATCGTTGTCGCGGGCGGGCAGGAAAGCATGTCGATGTCGGCCCACGCCCAGGCTTTGCGCGCGGGTACCAAAATGGGCGCGGTGGAATTGATCGACACGATGATCAAGGATGGACTGACAGACGTCTTCAACAATTATCACATGGGCATCACAGCCGAGAACGTTGCAACGGAATATCAGATCACACGCGAAATGCAGGACGCGTTTGCGGTCAGGTCGCAGAACAATGCCGAGGCCGCCCGCGCCGCCGGCCGTTTTGTTGATGAGATTGCCGCCGTCACGGTCAAGGGACGGAAGGGCGACACCATTGTCGACCGCGACGAATATATCCGCGACGGCGTGACGCGGGAAAGCCTGGCAGGCCTGCGCCCAGCCTTCATAAAGGATGGCACGGTCACCGCGGCAAACGCCAGCGGGTTGAACGATGGTGCCGCCGCACTCGTCCTGATGTCAGCGGCAGAGGCTGCACGACGCGGCGCTCCCGTGCTGGCACGAATTGCAGGATGGGCGACTGCGGGCGTCGATCCATCAGTCATGGGCATAGGTCCGGTGCCCGCTACGCGCCGCGCGCTTGAAAAGGCGGGGTGGAGCATCGCCGATCTCGATCTGATCGAGGCCAACGAAGCATTTGCCGCGCAAGCCCTCGCTGTCGGCCAGCAACTTGGGTTCGACCCCGATAAGGTCAACGTGAACGGCGGAGCGATCGCGATCGGCCACCCGATCGGCGCGAGCGGGGCGCGGGTGCTGACGACCCTGCTCCACGAAATGATCCGCCGCGATGTCAAAAAGGGGTTGGCAACGCTGTGCATCGGTGGCGGCATGGGGATCGCCATGGCGGTCGAGCGCCAGGCCTGAAGGGTCAGGACTGGCGCCAGATCCTGTCGAAACGCCTGCCAAGGACTGTCAGCAATTCATATTGCGACAGGCCCGAGGCGCGGGCCGCAGTCGGCAGGTCGTAGTCGATTGCCACCCAGTCGCCTTCGTGAAGGTCCGGCTGGGCATCGACTGCAATTGCCAGAAGGTCCATCGAAACCCGACCGGCCACGGGGAAGCGCCCCTCCCCGCATGAACCGCTGTCACCAAAGCTGCGCAGGTAACCGTCGGCATATCCGATGTTGAGGATCGCGATTTCGGTGTCCTGCGTGGCAACGAAGGTCGCGCCGTAGCCGACCGAATCACCGCGCGCGACCCGCCGACGCTGGACGATCTGGGCCTGCGGAAACGCAACTTGCACGATATGGCCGCGCGCTTCGGGCCGGGGCTCCCCTCCATAAAGGGCCAGCCCGGGGCGCGTCAGTCCGAGGCAGTTTTGCGGTCCAAGCAAAATGCCCGCCGAATTGGCTATGCTCATGCGCCGTGCGGAAGTCTTGCCGGCCAGGGTGACAAAGTCTTGCAACTGGCGATCGTTCAGCGGGCTGTCTTCGTCCGCGCAGGCGAAGTGGCTCATCAGCGTGTCGATTGTCAGATCCGCCAGCCGTCCATCGGCGACGTGCTGCACCGACAGGCCCAGGCGATTCATGCCGGTGTCGATCATCACGTCGCACGGGCGGCCGGTCGCTTGCCAGCGATTTACCTGTTGGACGGTGTTCAGCACCGGCCGGGCCTCCAATACGCGGGCCAGCGCCATGTCTTCATCACGCACGCCGTGGAGCACCGACAGTGTAGTGCCTTCTGGCAAAGGTCCCAACTCCTCGGCCTCGGCCCAGGTCGCAACGAAGAAATCTCGGCATCCGGCGTTGGCCAGTCGTCGCACCACTTCGACTGCGCCCAGGCCATAGCCATCGGCCTTGACCGCCGCACCACACGCGGCGGGGCCGCTTTGCCCGGCAAGCCAGCGCCAGTTCGCAACGAGCGCATCGCCATCAAGTAAAAGGCGTAATGGACGAAAAGCAGTCATCGGGAACCCGTGATCGACGGACGCACTTCAGTCCAGTTTTTTTCCCGAGGTCTCCGGTAATCCAAACAACAGCACGATGAAGGCCATTGCCACCACGATGATCGTGTACCAGATTCCGGCAAACGGATCACCGGTCCGCGCCACCACATATTGGCTGATGAACGGCAGGAAGCCGCCGAAATATCCGGTGCCGATATGGTAGGGGATGGACAGGGACGTATAGCGGGTGCGCGCGGGGAACAGTTCGACCAGATAGGCGGCGACCGGGCCGAACGTCATGCCCGACAGAAAGCCGATGATCGTGACGCAAAGAACCAGCAACGCGGCATTGCGCAGCGGCGGAACCGTCTTGTCGAGCGGATACCCCTTTGCCTTCAGCGCCGCTTCGAGCAAAACGGGATCAGAGACATCGACAACGGTGCCCCCGATAGTAACGCCGGGGGCAGCCCCCGCGGCGCCCTTGATCTTGGTATAGGCGACACCCTTTTTCGATAGCGCATCGAGCAGCTTGCCGCACGCCGTCGACTGACCTTTGGTCGCGAAGGGATCGTAGCGGCAGTCGCTGCCGGACACGACGACGGGAGATCGCGCCATTGCCGCACTAAGGCCGGGGTTGGCGAGGCTGGCCATCCAGTGAAACAGTGGGAACATCAGGACGATAGTCAGGGCATACCCCGTCAGGATGATCTTCTTGCGACCGATCCTGTCGGACAGCCAGCCGAACAGCACAAACCAAACAAGGCTGAAACACGCTGCAATTCCGATGACGATTCGCGCCGCGGTATCGTCCATTCGCAACGCATTCTGTAGGAAGTACAGCGCCTGGAACTGGGCAGTGTACCAGACCACGGTCAGGCCGGCGGCAACACCGATCATTGCCGCCAGCACACGCCGGACCTTCGGCCCGCTATCGAAAGCCTCGCGCAGGGGGTTCTTCGACGTGGCTCCGGCGGCCTTCATTGCCGCGAACACCGGGCTTTCGTTCAGCTTCAAGCGTATCCACAACGATATCGCCAGCAGCAGGAAAGAGAAGAGGAAAGGGATGCGCCAGCCCCAGGATTCCCATTGGACGGGATCGACAAAAGCACCCGAGGCGAGCACGACCATCAAACTGAGGAGGAACCCCCCGATCACGCTTGCCTGAATAAAGCTGGTGTAGAAACCACGGCGGTTGGCAGGCGCATGTTCGGCAACATAGATCGCGGCTCCACCATATTCTCCGCCGAGCGCCAACCCTTGCAGCAGTCGCATTCCGACCAGCAGGATTGGCGCGACGATGCCGGCCTGAGCATAAGTTGGCAGAAATCCAATCGCGCCGGTGGCAAGGCCCATCAGGGTGATCGTAATAAGGAACGTGTATTTCCGGCCCAGCCGATCACCGAGTATCCCAAAGACGACCGCACCGACCGGACGAACGCCGAAGCCGGCCCCGAATGTCGCCAGGGCAAGAAGGAAGCCCGCGCCGGGTGATGCGCCTGGGAAGAACAGTCGACCGATCAGCGCCGCAAGCGTGCCATAGACGAAGAAGTCATACCATTCGAACACCGTGCCAAGTGACGATGCGACGATGACCAAGCGGTCGCACTTGATGTCGATCGTCGGCGTGGTTCCGACCGTCTGCGTGTCGGCCATTGCCGCTCTCCCGTATATTCTCCGTTATGTCATAGGGGCAGGCCCACAGGGAGCAAGCGTCTCTCAGTCATTCAACCGTAACAGATTTCGCCAGATTCCGGGGTTGATCGACGTCGGTCCCCTTCAGCACAGCGACGTGATAGGCCAGCAGTTGCACCGGCACCGCATAAACCAGCGGTGCGATTAGCGGATGGACCTTCGGCATTTCGATCGTCGCCAGCGCCTCGTCACCCGCTTCGGCCAGCCCCTCGGCATCTGAGATCAGGACAACCCTTGCTCCGCGCGCCATCGCCTCATGCATGTTGGACACGGTTTTTTCAAACAGCGGCCCGGCAGGTGCAAGCACGATCAGCGGCACCTTGTCATCGATCAGTGCAATCGGCCCGTGCTTCATTTCACCCGATGCATAACCCTCGGCATGGATGTAGCTGATTTCCTTCAGCTTCAGTGCACCTTCGAGGGCCATCGGATATTCGGGGCCGCGCCCCAGATACAACACGTCGCGGGCGGCAGCGATGAAATGCGCCATGCCTTGGATGGCCTCATCACGCATCAGGGCGGCGTTGACCGCAGCGGGCGCTTCGGTCAGGTGATGGACGATATCACGCTCCTCCTCGGCCGACAATTTGCCCTTGGCCCGCGCAAGATTGACCGCGAGCGCCGCCATCACGGCAAGCTGACACGAGAACGCCTTGGTCGACGCAACGCCGATTTCGGGGCCGGCATGGGTCGGCAACAGCAGGTCGACTTCGCGCGCCATCGACGATGTCGGGACGTTGATGATCCCAGCCGTGGTGACGCCGTTCGACTTCATATGGCGCAGCGCGGCGAGCGTGTCGGCGGTTTCGCCCGATTGCGAGACAACTATGCCGAGCACCTGGCCCGTCAGCACAGGATCGCGATAACGGAATTCAGACGCAACATCGACTTCGACCGGTAGGCGCGCCATCGATTCGATCCAGTATTTGCCGATCATGCCGACATAGGAAGCCGTGCCGCACGCGACGATAACCACGCGCTCCACTGACGACAGGTCGAAATCCATCTGCGGCAAGGCGACCTGCTCCTCCAGCGGACGAAGGTATGAGCGCAGCGTCTGGGCGACAACGATGGGTTGCTCGTAGATTTCCTTCAGCATGAAGTGGCGGTAATTGCCCTTGTCGATCGACAGCGAGCTTGCCCCGGAAATCGTGATCGGCCGATCGACGGGTTGGTTGTCCTTGTCGAACACCTCCGCACCGTCGCGCGTGATGACCACCCAGTCGCCCTCCTCCAGATACGATATGCGCTGTGTCAGCGGCGCGAGCGCGAGCGCGTCAGAACCGAGATAAGTCTCGCCGTCGCCATATCCGACCACCAGCGGCGAACCGAGCCGCGCGCCGATCAACATGTCGGGGTGCTGGCGAAAGGCGATGGCGAGCGCGAAGGCACCACGCAACTGGGGCAAGGCATCTTTCAGCGCGTCCTGTGGCGACAGCCCGGCCTCCACGCCTTCGCTGACGAGGTGGGCAACGACCTCGCTGTCGGTTTCGCTCTGAAACACCCGACCGCGGGCCGTCAGCATTTCGCGCAATGCCTTGAAGTTTTCGATGATACCGTTGTGGACGAGCGCAACTTCTCCCGTTGCGTGCGGGTGGGCGTTGTTGGCTGTGGGCGCGCCGTGCGTGGCCCAACGAGTATGGGCAATCCCTGTCAACCCCGATGCGGGATCGTCGGCGAGCACACGCACAAGGTTGTCGAGCTTGCCGGGCGCGCGGCGGCGGATCAGTTCACCATGATCGACGGTGCAGATGCCTGCTGAGTCATACCCGCGATATTCCATGCGGCGCAGGCCAGCGACCAGCCGATCGGCGACAGGCGTTTTTCCGACAATTCCGATAATTCCGCACATATTATTTTGCTGCTTTCTTCGCTGTCATTGCCGCCCTAAACTTTGCCGCCCAGCCGGGCTTTGCCTCTTGCGCGCCGCGCGCTACCGCCAG
This sequence comes from Sphingomonas sp., assembly GCF_025353885.1. GTDB lineage: Bacteria > Pseudomonadota > Alphaproteobacteria > Sphingomonadales > Sphingomonadaceae > Sphingomonas_O. The sequence goes on from NZ_JANXNX010000114.1 coordinate 33,314, forward strand.
CGCGTCGGCGGCAACGCTGCGCGTAATGACCGATCCCGCCCCAATAATGGCGCCGGGACCGACGGTTACCGGAGCGACGAGCGCGGAGTTCGACCCGATGAACGCTCCCTCTCCGATTACGGTCCGGTATTTCAGAAAGCCGTCGTAGTTACAGGTGATCGTGCCGGCGCCGATGTTCGCGCGCGCGCCAATGTCCGCATCGCCGATGTAGCTGAGATGATTGACCTTCGCGCCCTCGCCCAGCGTGGATTTCTTGATCTCGACGAAATTACCAACCTTCGACTTTTCACCGAGGACAGCGCCGGGGCGGAGACGCGCATAGGGACCGACTTCGACACCGGTGGCGATGGTCGCGCCTTCGATATGGCAAAATGCGCGGATGCTGACGCCGTCCGCGACACTGGTTCCCGGTCCAAAGACGACATTGGGCTCGATCATAACGTCGCGACCTATCCGTGTGTCCCAGGAAAACCAAACCGTCCGGGGGTCGACAAGTGTGGCTCCACCCGCCATCGCAATGGCGCGGCGCCGGTCCTGCCAATCGCTTTCGACGATCGCGAGTTCGGCGCGACTGTTCACGCCCGCCACTTCCTCGGCCATAGTTTCGATGACGGCGCTGTCCCGCCCGTCCCCCCGCGCGAGCATCACGATGTCGGGAAGATAATATTCGCCCGCCGCATTGTCGTTGCCGACGCGCGACAACAGGGCGAACAGATCCGTCGCGCGGACGGCCATCAGGCCCGAGTTGCACAAGGTCAATGCGCGCTCGTCGGCACTAGCGTCCTTGTATTCGACCATCTTGCGGATCGTCCGACCGTCATCGCTGACAATCCGGCCATAGGCCCCAGGGTCATCAGGGCGGAAACCCAGCACGACCGCGACGGGCCCGTCGCTTTCGTTCAGGCGCTCCAGCATAGCGTGCATGGTCGCCGTCGTCACCAGCGGCACATCGCCATAGAGGATCAGGACGTCGCCTTTGAAGCCGTCCAGCGCGGGAGCCGCTTGCAGGACCGCATGGCCAGTGCCCAATTGTTCGACCTGAATAGCGACTTGCACCGGCGTCCCGGCCACCGCGGCCACGATTTGCTCACGCCGCGCGCCCGCCACGATCACCGTAATGGCCGGAGAAAGTGCAGCAGCGCTTTCCAGCAGATGCAGCAGCATGGGTCGTCCAGCGATCGGGTGCAGAACCTTGTGCAGGTCCGATTTCATCCGGGTGCCCTGCCCTGCGGCCAGCACGATTACAGCGATTTCGGACATCTACACTCCCGCGACTAATAGCTCGCCATACGACGTCCTTACGACGGAGGCCTTGCCACTTCCAGTATGCCCGGGGCATGGGCGGCGAATGAACGATTTTCCATTTGCCATTGTCGGCTTCGACCTGGACGGGACCTTCCTTGATACGTCGGCGGACCTGACCGCGGCGGTCAACCATGCGTTGGGCAGCGCCGGTCGTTCGCTGCTGAGCATCGAACAGGTCAAGCCGATGATCGGGGGTGGGGCCAAGCACATGCTCGAGCAGGGCATGGCCGCGACCGGAGGCTGCCAGGCCGCGGAGTTGCAGGTGCTGTACCGGCAGCTACTGGATTATTATGAAACCAATATCTCGACGCATAGTCAGCCATTCCCGGGAGCGTTGAAGGCACTGGACGAGCTTGACGGCATGCACGTGAAGGTCGCCATCGTCACCAACAAGTTTGAAAGTTTTGCGGTGAAACTGCTCACCGAGTTAGGCTTCCTCGACCGGTTCATGACGGTCATTGGCGGGGACACCATGGGGCCTGGACGGGCCAAACCCGCGGCTGATCCGATCCTCGAAATGATCGACCGCTGCGGTGGCGGCCGCACAGCGTTCGTCGGTGATTCGATTTACGACATAATGGCCGCAAAGAATGCCGGCATCGCCAACGTCGCGTGCAGCTTTGGCTTTCTGATGCAGCCGGTGGGCGAGTTAAACGCTGATGCCGTGATCGACCACTATGATGAATTGATCCCGACGCTGCGACGGATCGGCGCATGACCAAGATCTTTATCGAGCGCGCCGCCCTGTGGCTGGTTATCACGGCGGCTGTCGTGCTCGCCTTGCTACCGCGGCCACCCAAGCTGTTCCTCGACCAGTTCGGTGATAAATTCGAACACATGACGGCTTTCGCAGTCATGGCGCTGCTGGCCGCAATCGCCTATCCCAGTGCCCGGCTGACCAGGATCGCAGAGCGGCTGTCGTTCCTAGGGGCGCTGATCGAAGTGGTGCAATCGATCCCCGCGCTCCACCGCGACTGCGACATCATGGATTGGGTTGCGGATACGTCTTCGATCATCGTCATGCTGAGCCTTGTCGCGCTGATCCGCTGGCGTCGCCAACCGATGAGCGACTGATCATCGCCGCCATTTGACCCATAGATGCCGTGCCAGCATCAGCGGCGGCATCCGCAGCCAGTGTGACCGGACGTAGAACATCAACCTTAGCCATGGCCGAGTTTCACCGCCCCAGCCATCCCGTGCCGTCAGTCGCGCGCGGTAAAACCTGTCGCCAAAGCGCACGTCACTCTGGGGGATCGGCGTATCAAACAACGCCGCACTCAACCGGAGTGCCCTGCGCGTTTCCCGATCCAGACCATGCAGCATGGCGCGCGTTTGCAGTCGCTCGTGGAAACCGTCGTCGTCGAACTCCCGCACCAGCCGGTCGATGTCCCACAGATTGCGCAATCCTCCTGCCAGGTCGCCGTCGGCCAGCAGATGGGCTGCGGCATGGACGATCATGTCCTCGGGAGCCAACATCGAGAACCCGTCGTTCAGTGCGACACGCGCGCTTAGCAACGCCCCGGCGTCAGGTATCGGGCGCGCCGTCAGGGGCAGGATTGTATGGTGGACATCAATCATCCGGTCCCGTTCGCGGTGGATCAGCGGCGGCAATTCATGCATCCAGCGACGATAATACGCGTCGTCATAGGGATCTGGCTTGACCCATTCCCATCCCGCAGCCAGCAGCGCCGACTCGACCGCGGCGAGGTCGTGGCGCTGCACCAATATATCGAGATCACCGATCAGCCGCCCCCGCCCCGCATCCAGCCCGGCGGCAACGAATGCCGAACCCTTCAATAGCACCACCGGCACGGCCAGCGGGGCCAGCGCCCGCCACGCCATTTCAGCTTCCCACAGCGCGTGCGTGCGCCCGGCTTCGGCGTTGGCCCTTGCCCCCGCCAGCACCCGCTGGACCTCAAGCGGCAGGGCAAGTCCGTCGAGCCGATATGCCAGGCTGCCGGCCAGTCGCTCCGCCTTGGCGATCGTCAACAGCGCGGTCCAATCTGCCGCATCAAACGCCAGCACGCTTTGCGGATCGGCTAAGGCGCGCGTCAGCACGCGGGCATCGGTCAAAGCGCGCGCCACAGGTCTTCGACCAGAGAGAGAGCGGTCGCCGTATCGGGATAATCGATTGCCCGCGCAGGCACCGTAGTCACCAACCGGGTTAACGCAACGAACCCCGGCTCCCCCAACGCAAAGTAGTTGGTTGATGCCTGCGTCAGCCGAACAAAGGCCTCGCTGATCGCAACATCGCGAACCTCGCGGGCCGGACCAAAGGAGGGAAACAGGATCAGTGCGGGCTTGGCGGGTTCATGCATCCGGGCAATCGCCGTTGCTGCTGGCCGCAGATGACGGATGTCACCCTTCGGCGTGCCCTTCAGGATCGGCCCGAATTGATCGTCTGGCAAAATCGCCCCCAGCGCCGCGATGCTTTCATTTTTCAGGCTGACGGGTCGCGGAAATGGAAAGGCCATCCCGGTGGCAGGCTCGATAAGGACGAACTCATCCCCCATGAACCGCCACCCACTTGCGCCCAGCAAGGCCGATAGCGTGGATTTCCCCGACCCCGACTCCCCCGTCAGGATCAGGGCGCGACCGTCGCGTTCAACGCTGGCCGCGTGCAACAACAGAAAGCGGCGCTCCCCTAACGCGACCTGAAGGTTCATTCCCATTTCGGCGGCAAGCAGCCCCTGGGCCAGCGGCAAGGGCACGGCTTCGGGCAGTATATGGTCGCCCTTGATCGCCACCGACGGCCTGATCAGCCGACGCCAGGGACGCGGGGGCTCCAGTCGAACGGTAAAGTCCGGGATCGGCGCGCGTGGATATCCGGCATAAAGCGCTGTCAGGGATACAATCGGTTGCCGCGATGCCGACCCTATCCGAAACCCGACCGGACCGACCGTAACATCGAACGAATATCTCATCTCAGGCAAAGTAGCCCGGTCGCAACCATTTCATCCAGCCGCTCTTGCAGCCGGGCACGGGTTTCGACCGCTTCCTGTATGCCCAGCCTGTCCAGTATCTCGACGACCGTACCGTCAGAACCGTTTAATACTCCCAGTATTTCGGGGACGGGCTCGGCGCCAAGATGCGTCTGCCCCGACCGTCGATGATAGATTGCGGTCAGGACATCGAGTGGAACAATCTGCAACAGGGCTTGCGGATCGGCGCGATAGCGCATCGTCCGATGTCAGCGACCCGGCATCTGGAGCGAGGCATAGCAGGTAAAGCCGCTTTGCCCGTGTTGCAGGCGCCTGATGTAATTGGTGTAGGCACGGCTCGCCTCGGGATCGGCGCCGGGCAGCGTCCGCCCGTGCAATGCCTGTTTGACGTCCTCGCCTTTGAGCGGTCGACCGGGCGGCGCAAAGGCTCCTGCTGTTCCCGGACGCACGAGGGTCCCGTCGGCGGCAACATATTGTCCCCGGCGCGCAGCATCGGGGATTGGGATTTCGCAGTTCATGACGGAAGCCGCACTTTGCGCGAGGGCGGGGCGGATGGTCACTATCGCGGTTGCGCCAATGGCACCCAGGCGCAGCAGGGAACGTCGCGTCGAAAGACTATCTTGAGCGGCCAAGCCAGCGGCTGCCCCGCTGGTTGTCGACTGATCGCTGCCCGTGTCATCCATCATGCTGTTCCTAACCTAATCCCTGTCATAAACACAAAATCGCGCGCTGGCGACGCTCGATGGTTAACAACGACGCGGATTGTCGCTTACGACTGTCGCAAAGGGGGACTATTACCACCTGCATGAATCCCGTCAGCACAGCCCGTATCGTCATTGCTCTGATCGTGACAACCGCCGTTGCGCTCGGCGTCCAACTGGCCGGTGCCAATCTTTCGGCCTTCGCGACCGCGATGATTGCCGGGATCGGCACCCTGTTGATCATTACGGTCGGTCGTTCCGACACCTACCCGATGACGACGGCGCGGATCTCCCCCGAAACCGTTACCGAGGCCGAGGTGCGCATTGTCGAAGCCATCGGCGAACCGGTGCTCGTTGCAACGAACGGCCGGGTTCGCATTGCCAATGCGGCAGCCCAAACCTTGTTGGGAACACATATCGTCGACGAGGATCTGCGACTGGCTGTCCGTCACCCCGCTGCGTCCGAACGACTCGCACCGGGCGCCGCCGATGGGTCGGTCGAACTGGTGGGGCTCGGCGGACGCGACCAGCGCGTCCAGATGCGGGTTGCCACGATCGCGCCCGGCGAGCGGGTGATTCACCTGATCGACCGGACGACCAGCCATGCTGCCGAACGGGCACGCGTCGATTTCGTCGCCAATGCCAGCCATGAGTTGCGGACTCCACTTGCTGCGATTCTTGGCTTCATCGAGACACTCGACGACGAAAAGGCAGGCAGCGATCCGGAGGTGCGCGGGCGATTCCTGGGCGTGATGTTTAAGGAAGCGCGGCGGATGCAGCGCCTGATCGACGACCTGATCTCGCTCAGCCGGATCGAGTCTGAGAAATACCAGATTCCCGAAACTCCGGTGTCTTTGGGTGCGCTGGTCGAGGAAGTCGCGGGGGAATTGCGCGACGAGGCCGGTGATCGTCGTGCCGACCTTATCCTTTCGCTGGATGCTGAAATCCCCGAAGTCTTCGCGGATCGCTCGCAGATCAGCCAGGTGATCCATAATCTGGTCGGCAATGCCTATAAATATGGCCGGGTCGGCGCGCCTGTCACCGTCGAATTGCGCCGCGAGAATCATCTCATTCGTTTGTCGGTGGTAGATCAGGGCGAAGGCATCCTGGCCGAACACCTGCCGCGATTGACCGAACGTTTTTATCGGGTGGATTCAGGGCGAAGCCGGTCACTCGGCGGCACCGGGCTGGGGTTGGCGATCGTCAAGCACATCGTTGAACGCCATCGCGGCAGGCTGGAAATCGTCAGCAAGATGGGTGTCGGTACGACGGTATCGATGATCCTCCCACCGGCGTCCCTCTTGCCGACGCTCCCCCTCTCGACGTTATCGAGCGTAACAAAAGCGACACAGATCTGAAACATTAAGCAACTCAATCGCTGCTAACCGGCTACAGACAGGGGGCAATGCGGGTGGAATGACCCACCGCAAATCAGACAACCTGGTTGGGATGGCATATTGGCCGAGCACACTATCAAAGCATTCGACGTCGAGATTGGCGAATTGCGCGGATTGATTTCAGAAATGGGCGGACGTGCAGAGGCTGCGATCGAAAAGGCAATGGCGGCGCTTGTGCGTGGCGATGCCACGCTCGCGGCCAGCGTGATCACCGATGACAAAAAGATCGACATGCTGGAAACGCAGGTAGAAAAGCTGGCGGTCCGGATCATCGCCATCCGCGCGCCACTGGCCGACGACCTGCGCGAAGTCGTGGCCGCGCTGAAGATTGCAGGCGTTATCGAACGGATCGGTGACTATGCAAAGAATATCGCAAAGCGTGTCAACACGCTGAAGGATCACCGTAAGATCGAACCCGTGTTGGTTTTGCCGGCGATGGCGCATGTCGCCAGTGAAATGGTTCATGACGTGCTGGACGCGTTCGCTGCGCGTGATGCCGACGCGGCGCTGCGGGTATGCGAGCGCGATCGTGAAGTCGACGATTTCTACAATTCAATCTTTCGCACATTGGTGACTTACATGATGGAAAATCCGGCAACGATTACCAGCGCCGCGCATCTGTTGTTCATCACCAAAAATATCGAGCGGATCGGCGATCACGCGACCAACGTCGCCGAGATGGTCTATTTTGCGGCTACCGGGAATTACATGGCCGAGCGCGAGCGCGGCGAACCAGCATATGGAACCGAATAAATGGGGCGAGCGAAAATGTTGCTGGTTGAGGATGACGCCGCGCTGGCCGAATTGCTCGTCTATCACTTCAAGCGTGAGGACTTCGAGGTCGTCCAGACGCCGGATGGCGAGGAAGCGCTATTGTTGGCGCAGGAAACCCCGCCCGACATCGTTCTGCTCGACTGGATGGTCGAGGGGATTTCAGGCCTTGAAGTCTGCCGCCGCCTGCGTCGGATGAGTGAAACCGCGAACGTGCCGATCATCATGCTGACCGCGCGCGGCGAAGAGGAGGATCGCGTGCGCGGCCTCGAAACCGGTGCCGACGACTATGTCACCAAGCCATTTTCACCGCGCGAACTGGTCGCCCGCGTCGGCGCGGTCCTGCGCCGCGTGCGGCCCGGCCTGGCGGGCGAGGTGCTGAACTATGCTGACATCGAAATGGATACCGTGGGGCACAAGGTCAAACGGTCGGGCTCGATGGTCGCGCTCGGCCCTACCGAGTTCCGCTTGCTCAAACATTTCCTGGAACACCCAGGCTGGGTGTTTTCGCGCGAACGCCTGCTTGATTCGGTCTGGGGCCACGACAGCGACATCGAACCCCGCACCGTCGACGTCCATATCCGTCGCCTCCGCAAGGCGATCAACGACGGCGGTCGGCCCGATATTATCCGCACCGTCCGCTCGGCGGGCTATGCCCTCGACGCAGAAGGTCGGCTTTAAGTTTTAGGGAAGCGAAGACAGCATTGCCTTGACGTCATTCTGCCAAATTCGTTTCGGCTCGATGCAACGCTTTTCAGTCTGAAACATTTGATGACCGTGGCCTTTGCTTTGCGGCTTGGCCGTAAAGCGGCGCGTTCCCCCTCGCGTCGTCGAGGATCAAATGGAGAAAAACCCGTGAAAAGCTTGATTTTTGCCGCCGCCCTGATGATGGGCAGCGCCGCAGTGGCGCAGATGGCCCCACCCGCACCTGCCGACGCAGGGGCCGCGACCATGCCAGCAGACCCCGCAGCACCGCCGCCCGCCGATTCCGGTGCGTCGATGCCGCCACCGGCAGCACCGAACACCATGGCAACTCACCCAGCGGCGCCGATGGCTTCCGCTGCCGCGCCGGGTCCCCAAGCCAGCTACCCACGCTGCTCGAAAATGGTCACCGACCAGTGTCGCCAGGGATCAGGGCGTGAATCCGACACCATGGGCGGCAAGCCCGCGCATCGGCATTCGCGTCACAAATAATCTCCGAAGCTGATTAGTTAACGGCGTCCGACTGAATCAGTCGGACGCCGTTTTCGTTTGCCGGTATTGGAGTATCAACTTTTTCGCGGCATGATCGGTCCAGACGGGGAGTGATCATTTGTATAGCGAAAACGAACTCGAATCGGCGGTAGCGTCAGGCACGCTTTCTCGCGAAGCCGCCGACGCTCTGCGCGGCCATGTGGCGAACATTCGCCAGACGCCCTCGGCCGATGAGGAGCAATTCCGGCTGATCACCAGCTTCAACGATATTTTCGTCGCCATTGCAGGGACGCTCGTGCTGGTCGGCGCGGGCTGGCTCGGCGGCGGCATCTGGCCACCGCTCGGTGGACTGGCAGTCGCCGCGGCTGCGTGGGCGATGGCCGAATTCTTTACGCGCCAGCGACGGATGGCGTTCCCCAGCATCGTTTTCTTCATTGCCTTTGTCGGCGGGGTCTATGCGTTCGGGATGTTCGGCATCCTGTCCTCGCTGGGCATCACCGGTGTCAGCCTGTTCAGCGGCACGTCGCGCAATTTCCTGATCGCGCAGTCGGTCGGCGCTGCGCTCGTTGTCGGGGCGAGCTGGCTGCACTGGCGGCGGTTCATGGTGCCAATCGCCGTCGCCGCCGGGGTCGCGGCCATCGCGCGCCTGCTGTTCACCCTGATCGCCGCCGCGGCCTATCCCGATGTCGGTCAGTGGATGCTCTTCCTGGTGCTGGCGGGCGGCCTGACGATCTTTGCTTATGCGATGTGGTGGGACATGAGCGATCGCGACCGCAAGACGCGCAAATCCGACGTGGCTTTCTGGCTGCACCTCGCCGCGTCACCGATGATCGTCCACCCGATCTTTGTGCTGCTGGGTGTCAACATCGGCATCAGCGAAGGCAATTCCGTGGTGATCGCCGTGCTTGCCATTGTCATTTACGCCGCTCTTGCGGTCGTGGCGCTGATCGTCGATCGGCGGGCAATCCTGGTCTCGGCGCTGGTCTATGTCCTCGCAGCGGCAATCTACCTCGTCTCGAAGATCGGGTCATCCGGCCTTAGTTTTGCGCTGGCGATCATTATCATCGGGTCCAGCCTGCTGATGCTGTCGGCGTTCTGGCAGACGATGCGCAAGCAGATTTTGCCACTGTTGCCCGACAGTCTGGGCAACCGAATGCCCGTTGTCGGCTAAGCCCTATTCAGCAACCAGCTTCATCAACCGCCGCTCGATCGGCGCGAGTACCGGCCCAAGTTCGTGTCCGCGCCGCAGGACGACCCCGCCCTGCCCGAACAGCGTCCATTGCCCCTGTCGATTGCGTAGCGACGGGCGCTTCTCGATGCGGAATTCGGGGTTTTCGGCCGTCCGTCGAAAGGCCGAGAAGATGGCTGCATCGCGCCCCAGGTCCATGGCGTAGTCGCGCCAGTGCCCTGCCGAAACCATCCGACCGTAAAGGTCCAGGATGCGCGACAGTTCGCCGCGGTCAAAGCCGACCTGCAACGCTGACCGTGGGAACGGTGCAACAGTGCCCATCAGGCGCGGTTACGCCGATCGGCGTCAGTGCTTTCACTGAGGATTGCGAGCTTTGCGCGCAAGGTTTCGACTTCGCACCTCAGGATCTCGAGTTGCTGGGTGGCCGGGTCGAACCGCTCGCTGCAAGGCGTTCCATAGGGCATAAACCCCTGCTGGTATTCGGTTGCCGCGACCAACGTGGCGCGCGCCGGGATGCCAACCATCGTCGCACCCTCGGGCACGTCCTTGGTCACCACCGAATTGGCACCGATGCGCGCCCGGACGCCGACCGTGATCGGCCCCAGCACCTGCGCACCCGACCCGATGATGACATTGTCGCAGATCGTCGGGTGCCGCTTGCCCGGAACGCCATCAGCCGGGTTGGTGCCACCAAGCGTCACACACTGATAGATGGTGACATTGTCGCCGATTTCGGCAGTCTCCCCAATCACGGTAAAGCCATGGTCAATAAAAAGATTGCGTCCGATGCTCGCGCCTGGGTGAATGTCGATCGCGGTTACCAGCCGGCCGACATGATTGACCAGTCGCGCCGCGAAATACAACTCGCCGCGGAACAGCCAATGGGCAATCCGGTGAAAACCAAGCGCCCAAACACCGGGATAAAGCAACACTTCCCAGCGCGACCGCGCCGCAGGGTCGCGCGACTTCACAGAGTCGAGATAGCTAATCAATGCGTCGACCACGTTCCGCCCCCTTAAAGACTCTGATTGTCATTTAGGAACTGCGGGGCTCGTTGCAACATTTCTCCGGCGATTACACAATCGATTAGCACTTGTTCCAGACCACACTTCAATCCACAGTAATGTCATGGACTTTATCGACATTGCCCACATCGAAGGTCTCTTGCCCTTTATTGCTGTGGGCTTTGGCGCGCAGTTGATCGACGGGGCGCTCGGCATGGCATTCGGGGTAATCTCGAACACTTTGCTGGTCAGCGTGCTGGGCGTAGCACCCGCGCGCGCATCGGCGGGCGTCCATCTGGTCGAAATGTTCACCACGGCGGCTTCGGGAATCAGCCACGCCCTGCATCGCAACGTCGACTGGAAGCTGTTTGGCAACTTGGTGATACCCGGCGTGATCGGCGGCATTGCGGGTGCATACCTGGTGGTCAACTTGGATGCGGCGGTGACCCGGCCCTTCGTTATGGCCTATCTCTCGATCATCGGCATCACGCTGTTCGCGCGGTCGTTCGGCATACCCTCCCAACGCAAGCAACCACGCTTTATCGCGCCACTCGGCTTGGTCGGCGGCTTTCTGGATGCCGCTGGCGGTGGTGGCTGGGGCCCGGTGGTCACATCGAACCTGCTGATCCAGGGCACCGAACCGCGGCGCACGATCGGGACGGTCAACGCCGCCGAGTTTTTCCTGACCGTCACCGTGTCGATCACGTTCATTATCGGGTTGGGGTTCGAGGCATTTACGGTGGCGACGATGGGCCTGTTGATCGGCGGTGTCGCGGCGGCTCCGCTGGGTGCGCTGCTCGCCAAACGCGTGCGGACGATGATGCTGTTGCGCCTGGTCGGTATTGTCCTGATCGCCACCAGCGTCTTCAGTCTTTATAGGGCGCTCGCCTGATACCGTCGGTGATCTAATCCCAGCGCGCGGTAGCCCGGTCGTCGGCTTCCCGCGCCTCGACCCAGCCGGACCGCCCGTCATCGAATCGTTCCTGCTTCCAGAATGGCGCACGCGTTTTCAATGCATCTATCAAGAACGCACAGCCATCCAGCGCGGCCGCGCGGTGTGCCGACGATGTCCCGACAAAAACAATACGCTCGCCCGGAGCCATCGTCCCAACCCGGTGGATGATCGACACCGTATCCAGCGACCATCGCGTAGACGCCTCTTCGCCCAATTCCTGCAGAGCGCGGATCGTCATCGCCGGATAATGATCGAGCGTCAGCGAAACCAATCCGCCGTCACCGCGCACAATTCCGACAAAACTGGCGATTGCACCGATGCCCGGTCCGCCGAGGAAATCGATCTCGACCCCGCAGTCGAAGGGATTGTTTTCGACGCGGACTCGGATCATCCTCCCGTCACCGGTGGAAAAAAGGCGATCTCGCCCGGGAAGCCAAGCGGCGCGTCGAGAGGAGCCATTGCCAGGTCGATAGCCCCGCGAACCTTCTCCAAATCCTTGAAGGCCACAGCATAACCGCCACCACGTTCGCGCAATCTGATGCAAAGTGCGCCCAGCGTATTGTCGCTCGGCACCAGATCGACCAGTTCCTCGCCAATCCCGATGGCGTCGCGGAACCGCGCAAAATAAAGGACTTTCGCCATTCAATCCATGTGCCGAATGCCGACGCGCAGATAATCCCAGCCGGTGATGACCGTCAGGACCGCAGCCGCCCACAGCGAGACGAGACCGACGGTCTTAATCCACAGCAGCAGCGGCAGCGCACCCGCCAGAATCAGTGCGCCCAATGATACGAGTTGCAGCGTCGTCTTCCATTTGGCCAATTGAGAAACTGGTACGGAGACGCGAACCTCCGCCAGGAATTCGCGCAAACCCGATACCGCAATCTCGCGAAGCAGGATCACAAGCGCCGCGATCTTGTGCCACGCCGCGATGTCGCCGGTCCCAACCAGGATCAGGATGACCGACGCAATCATGATCTTGTCGGCAATGGGGTCAAGGAATTGGCCCAGCTTCGACACGGCGCCTTGCGCGCGCGCCAGATAGCCGTCGAAATAATCGGTAATGCCCATCAGGCAATACAGAGCAAAGGCGAGGCCGTATCCCAGCGCCCAGCCCGGAAACCAGAGCAACCAAACGAGCAAGGGCAGCGTCACGATGCGCGACAGGGTGAGAAGATTGGGAACCGTCCACATGCAGCCGTCTGTTATAGCGTTTGGCGCGGCGCGCAAAGCTGGCTATTGGCTGCATAACACAAACGGGCGGGCCGCTTAGTCTTTATGCAAAATACCGTCCATTTGTTGGGACGCCGTCGATTTTTGCCGCTTTTCGTGACCCAGGCTCTGGGCGCGTTCAACGACAATCTCTTCAAGACGGCGATGGTCCTGTTCGTCGTCTACAATGTTTATTCCGACCCCCGGCAGGAAGAGCAATTCAGCGCGCTGGCAACGGCGATTTTCATCGTCCCGTTCTTTCTGTTGTCGGCGGTCGCGGGCCAGCTCGCCGATGCAAACGACAAGGCGAAGCTGATTCGCATCGTCAAAACTGCAGAAGTCGGCATCATGCTAGTCGGCGCGGCCGGGCTGTTCCTCGCCAATATTCCGCTCATGCTGGCGGCATTGCTGGCGATGGGGGTCCATTCGACCTTTTTCGGCCCGATCAAATATGCCCTGATGCCGCAGCATCTCCAGCCCGACGAGGTGTTGGGCGGCACCGGCCTGGTCGAGGCGGGAACCTATATCGCCGTGCTCGGCGGGACGATCGTAGCAGGATTGATCAGCGCGCAGACCGCCGCCTACGCGGTTGTCCTTGTCGCCGTGCTGGGCTGGTTCGCTGGCCGCGAGGTGCCACCTGCACCGCCGGCCGGCATCCCCGATCCGATCGACTATAACATCTTTCGCGCGTCCTACCGCCTCGTTTACGGTACGCTGCACATCCGTCGATTGTTCCTCGCCATCATCGCGATCAGCTTTTTCTGGACCATCGGCGCGGTGCTGTTCATCCAGTTTCCGCCACTGGTCAAAAATGTCCTGAATGCCGACAAAAGCGTCGCCAGCCTGTTTCTCGGGATATTTTCGGTCGGGATCGCGATTGGATCGGTGGTCATCAATCGCCTGTTGAAAAGCGAAGTTTCCGCGCGTTACGCACCGGGGTCGGTGATCGTCATGGGCCTGTTCGTGCTCGGCTTTCACTTCGTCGCGAAAAACTGGGAAGAAACCAGCAGTGCGCCGATGCACACATTGCTCGGCTTTGCCCAACATCCAGGGGCACCCGCGCTCATCATCTGCCTGTTGGGGATCGCGACTGCGGGGGGCATGTTTGTCGTGCCGCTCTACGCATTCTTGACGACGACCGTCCCGCAAAGCGAAACCGCTCGGACGGTTGCCGCCAACAACCTCGTCAACTCAGGCGCGATGGTCATCGGATCGGGCATTGCGATCGGCCTCAGCGCACTCGGCGTGTCGGCTGTCGATCAATTCCTCCTGACCGCGGCGATGTGCGTGGGATCCGCCTGGCTGGCGTGGAAACTGCACCTCGCCTGCGACTGACGATCCTGATCGTTTCGATCAGGACAGGAACCCATAAAACGCCATGAAGCCGGCTATGAACGTCATTAGGAACAACTGTGCGTCCGACATCGGGACCGGTTTTGGCGCAGGGGCGTAATACACCGGCAGCGTAGCACGAAATGGGTGACGGGAGGGCTGAATGCCGATGGCCAGACTGTGTAACATCATCAAAAGTTAACGTTCTGGTTACCACAATGGCCAGCGTTAATTTCGGGCCGGGTGCCACTGTCCGAAGCTGGGACGATTGCGGCGGAGGGGCATCGCTGTATTAAGCGGTTAGTCTTTCTCGCGAAAAACCAGGAACGCCATGTCCAGACTTCCACTACTGGTCAGCCTCGTTGCGCTGACCGCTTTGACTGCCTGCTCGAAAGAGCCTTCGGGTGATACCGGCGTCCCCCAGGCCGCTGCCGCTGACGTGGTAAGGGGGGTGAAACTGGCCAGTTTGAAAGGCGATTCTGCAGCCGGGGGTGCTGTGTTCGCGCAATGCATGGCGTGCCATGTGACAGAGGCAGGCGTTAATCGCATGGGACCCTCGCTCCATGCGGTCGTCGGGCGCAAGGCCGGTTCGATTGACGGGTTCCGATACTCCCCCGCCATGAAAGCAAGCGGCGTCACATGGAGCGAAGCCAAGCTTTTCGAATATCTGGAAGCCCCCCGCCGCGTCGTTCCGGGCACCACGATGGGCTTCGCCGGACTGGCAAACCCCCAGCAGCGCGCCGACGTTATTGCTTATCTGAAGGCGAACGCCGGGTAAGGGCGCTGCCCGCCGTCGGCGACGGGAAAAGCTAAGAAGTTTGGTGGAGCCTAGCGGGATCGAACCGCTGACCTCTACACTGCCAGTGTAGCGCTCTCCCAGCTGAGCTAAGGCCCCATCAGGGACGCGCGGCATATGACAGGCCGCGCGCCTATGCAAGACAAGTCTGGAATTACTTAGACGTCGCCCTGCGTTGTGCCGGTATCGACACCCAGGTCGTCGTCGCCGCCCAGATCGACTTCATCGTCGGGCGATTTCTCGGCATCCTCGTCGACGTCGATGTCCAGGTCGCTGTCGCCAAGATCGGAATCGTCCTTGACGTCGGCATCCTTCTTGACCGCGTCGAACGGCAGTGGCTGCTTCGACTTCAGGATCGACTCGGGAGCCCATTCATTGGCGCAGTTGATGCAGGTGACCGGGTCTTCTTTGGTCAGATCGTAAAAGCGCGTGCCGCACTTGGGACAAGTGCGCTTCGTGCCCCATTCAGGCTTAACCATGGGCTTCGTTTCGCTCCGGAAAAATTGAGATCAGCGGGTAGTCCGCAAGTCGGCGCTGCCCTTGCCATAGCCAAACCGCACTGTCAAAGCCGCTGCCATGCCTACCCCCCGCAGCTTTTCTCAGAGTGGCCCGCTGACAGGGGCAATCACCGTTCCCGGCGACAAGTCGATCTCGCACCGCGCCCTGATGCTGTCGGCGCTGGCGGTCGGCGAATCGATTATCGAGGGGTTGCTGGAGGGTGAGGATGTGCTGGCCACCGCCGCAGCGATGCGGGCAATGGGTGCCGATATCCAGAAGCGCGGCGAACGCTGGCATGTCCGGGGCGTCGGGGTCGGTGGCCTGCTCCAGCCCACGACGGCGCTCGAGATGGGAAATTCGGGAACTTCGACGCGGCTGCTGATGGGGCTGGTCGCGAGCCATCCGATCACCGTGACGTTCACCGGCGACGCCTCGCTCAGCAAGCGGCCGATGGGGCGGGTGATCGAACCGCTGGCGACGATGGGGGCGGACATCACCGCCAGCCCCGGCGGGCGGTTGCCGCTGATGGTGCGGGGGATCTGTCCTGCGGTGCCGATCGAATACCGGTTGCCCGTGGCGTCGGCGCAGGTGAAGTCGGCGATCCTGCTGGCCGGACTGAACACGCCGGGCATCACGCGGGTCATCGAGCCGGTGGCGACCCGCGATCACAGCGAGCGGATGCTGGCGGGGTTCGGCGCGGACCTGACCGTAGCAATCGACAGCGATGGCGTTCGGACGATTTCGCTGGTGGGCGAGGCGGAACTGAAGCCGCAGAATTTGACGATTCCCGGCGATCCGTCGTCCGCCGCATTTTTCGTGGTGGCGGCGTTGCTGGTGCCGGGGTCGGTCGTGACGATCCGCAATGTCGGCATGAACCCGACGCGGACGGGACTGATCAAAGTGCTGCGGACGATGGGCGCTAATATCATTTCGAAGGATCGGCAGGTCGTTGGCGGCGAGTTGGTAGAGCATCTCGTTGTTACCCATTCCGCGCTGACCGGAGTCACGGTTCCGCCCGAGGACGCGCCGAGCATGATCGACGAATATCCGATCCTGTTCGTCGCCGCAGCACTGGCGCAGGGTCGGACGACGATGCGCGGGCTGGGGGAATTGCGGGTCAAGGAATCAGACCGGATTACCGTTATGGCACAAGCACTTAGGGCTATCGACGCGCGGGTCGAGGAGCTGCCCGACGGGCTGGTGATCGACGGCACCGGAGGCGAACTGCTGAAAGGCGGAGCGACCGTTGCGGCGCGGCTGGACCACCGGATCGCGATGAGCATGGCGGTCGCCGGGCTGGTCTCTACCAACCCCGTCAACATCGACGACATCGCGCCGGTCGCGACGAGCTTTCCGGGGTTCGAGGCGATGTTGGCCGGGCTGGCGCAGCGATGATCCCGGCGATGACCATCGACCACGCCGACATCATCGGCTTTGGCGGCAGCCTGTTGTTCATCACAGCGTTCCTCTATGCCAACGCCGTCAAGGACATGGACAAGCTGTTGTTCAATGCGCTGAACCTGGTCGGCGCGGTGCTGCTGTTGTATTCGCTGTGGGTGCATCCCAATGTCGCGGCCGCATTCCTGGAGATTTCATGGGCTTGCATCGCGTTGTTCGGACTGGTCAGCGCCGTCCGGACAAGGCGCAAGGCGTGATTATCGCGGTCGATGGACCCGCCGCGTCGGGCAAGGGCACGATCGCGCGCGCTTTGGCCGACCATTATGGCCTGCCCTACCTCGACACCGGATTATTATATCGTGCGGTCGGCATCGCGGTCCTGCGACATGGTGGCGACCCGGAGAAGTGCGCCGACGCCCTGCCCGCCTGCGACTTCAGCGCGGCCATGCTGGACGACCCCGAGATTCGCAGCGAAGCCGCGTCGCGCGCCGCCTCTGCCGTGTCCGCCCACCGCGACGTCCGCGCAGCCCTGCTGGAGCGACAACGCGCCTTTACCCGCCAGCCCGGTGGCGCGGTCCTGGACGGGCGCGACATCGGCACGGTGATCGCCCCGGAGGCGGACGCAAAACTGTTCGTCACCGCCGCCCCCGCCGCCCGGGCAGCCCGCCGGTTCGCCGAATTGACCGCGCGCGGCGTCCATGTCCTGCTCGACCATGTCCTGCACGATATCGAGGCCCGCGACGCCCGTGATTCGGGGCGATCGGTCGCGCCCCTGATGCAGGCACCCGATGCCGACTTGCTCGACACGACCAACATGACTATAGGCGACGCCGTTCGTCAGGCGATTTTCCTGGTGGAAGCTCGGGTCGATCCTTAGCGCGCGTGGGCACGGTCAGTCGGGCCCCCTGCACTATTCGCTGTCCTACTTTCACCGACATCACCAAAGCGGATGCGGCACATGACGTTCGGTCGGTGCGGCACATCTGGTCAAAGACCGCCGGACACAACCGGCTGGCCGGAAATATACCCTGTAGGAATACAACATTTATGGCCACTATGGCACATCCAACCCGCGACGATTTCGCGGCCCTTCTCGAAGAATCGCTCGGAGCCGATGGCGGCTTCGAAGGCAAGGTGGTCAAGGGCACCGTCACCGCAATTGAAAATGACATGGCCGTCATCGACGTCGGATTGAAGTCCGAAGGCCGTGTCCGGTTGAGCGAATTTGCCGCTCCCGGCCAGAAAGCAGATCTGAATGTCGGCGATATCGTCGAAGTCTATGTCGATCGCGTCGAGAATATGCACGGCGAGGCGATGTTGTCGCGCGACCGTGCGCGTCGCGAAGCGGCCTGGGACACGCTGGAGCAGGAATTCACCAAGTCGGCGCGCGTCGAGGGCGTCATCTTCGGTCGCGTCAAGGGCGGCTTCACGGTCGATCTGTCGGGTGCCGTTGCGTTCCTGCCCGGCAGCCAGGTCGATATCCGCCCCGTGCGCGATGTCACCCCGCTGATGGA
>NZ_JANXNX010000006.1 GCF_025353885.1 Sphingomonas sp.
GCTGCCATCATTTCGAGCTGATGACGTCGCGGCTGCCAGCCCTTGGCCGCAAACCAGTCGCCAAGCACCTGCGGCAGCGGGATGTGGTCGATCTTTGAATCCATGGGCATCGCATCCATATAGGGATCATGGCGCGTCTCGGAGCATGGATCGACCCCCAACCCTCAGGAATTTATATTCCTGTGATCGATGCTTGGGTCGATCCGTCGCGACCGGTGGCGCGTGCCCTGGTGACACATGGCCATGCTGATCACGCGCGGGGTGGGCATGAACAAGTCTGGGCGACCGCCGAAACACTGGCCATCATGGGCGTGCGCTACGGGGAACAGGCGGGCGCTCATTCGCTGGCCTATCATGAGCGGTGCCAAATCGGCGATGTCGGCGTGACCTTCGTCCCGGCCGGACACGTTCTCGGGTCGGCGCAAATCCTGCTCGAATATGCGGGCGAGCGGGTGGTGGTATCGGGTGACTACAAGCGTCGGTCCGATCCCACGTGCGCGCGGTTCGAACCGGTGCCCTGCGACATCTTCATCACCGAAGCCACGTTTGGATTGCCGGTTTTCCGCCATCCGGCGACGCGCGATGAGATGGGCAGACTGCTGGCGGCGCTGGGGGCCGAGCCCGACCGCTGCGTGCTGGTCGGCGCTTATGCGCTGGGCAAGGCGCAGCGGGTTATCGCCGAGCTGCGCCTGCTGGGCCATGACGCACCTATCTATATCCACGGCGCGATGCAGCGCCTGTGCGACCTGTACCGCGAATGGGGCATCGACCTCGGCGAACTGCGACCCGCGCTCGTAGCCAGCAAGGAAGAAATGCGCGGCCACATCATCATTGCTCCGCCATCGGCGCTGAACGACCGCTGGAGCCGTCGTTTGCCCGATCCGATCACCGCGATGGCGAGCGGCTGGATGCGTGTTCGCCAGCGCGCGGTGCAACGCAACGTCGAACTGCCGCTGGTAATTTCCGATCATGCCGACTGGGATGAACTCACCGAGACGTTGCTGGAAATCGCCCCGAAAGAGGTATGGGTCACGCATGGTCGTGAAGACGCAATTGTCCACTGGTGCATGACACGCCAGATCAAGGCCCGGGCACTCGATCTGGTCGGATACGAAGATGAGGACGACTAGGTCTGTTTTGCGGTCGTTGTGCTTGATGAGCCGGAACGTGGAGCTACGGCAATCGTTTATCCTTCGAAGCGGGAAACTTACGGAGGATTAAAGTGAGCGAAGGTATCAACCAGCCGAATTCAACCGACGACAGCATTCTGGACGGCGGCGATCGCACCGAGGAACTGACCCAGGCGCAGCAGGCCGGGTACGGCAACAAAGGTGGTCTGGATCAGAAGGTCGAAAACGCCAATATAACAGGCGGCAGCCATAGCGGTGGTGTCACGGCAGGATCGGCAGCGGGCGCCACCGATGGCGCGTCGGGCGACCTGGCGAAAGCCGATCCCACCGCTCCCGAAAAGTCGGGCTTCAGCTCGACTCAGGGCGACGGACCGAATTCGCAGAGCGGCGCGTCGGCAGGTTCGGGCGGCATGGGCCAGCGGACCTGACGAAATATATATTGCACTGCGGGGGAGCGGCAAAGGTTTCGCTCCCTTTTCGTTACATCTAACGCTTGCTAAGGCGACCCGACTCAACCGAGCAGGGAAAACCGCCATGACAGCAATCGGCCAGGATACACTCGCGACACGCACCATGTTGGAAGCGGGTGGCCAATCGGTTGCATATTATTCGCTTGAGAAGGCGGCGGCTAAACTTGGCGATGTTTCGCGGCTGCCCTTCTCGATGAAGGTTTTGCTTGAGAATCTTCTGCGTTTTGAGGACGGGGTTACCGTCACCATTGCCGATATCCAGGCGCTAATCGACTGGCAGGACGATCCGAAATCGACCCGCGAAATCCAGTATCGCCCCGCGCGCGTGCTGATGCAGGATTTCACCGGCGTTCCTTGCGTCGTCGATCTGGCGGCCATGCGCGACGCGATGAACGCGCTTGGTGGCGATGCCCAAAAGATCAATCCGCTGGTTCCGGTGCATCTGGTCATCGATCACTCGGTTATGGTCGACGAATTCGGCACCCCGCAGGCGGCGCACAATAATGTCGAGCTGGAATATGCCCGCAACGGTGAGCGCTACGAATTCCTGAAATGGGGTTCGAAAGCACTCGACAATTTCAAGGTCGTGCCACCCGGAACGGGTATCTGCCATCAGGTCAATCTGGAGCATATCGCGCAAGCGGTCTGGACATCGAAGGACAGTAATGGTGACCTGGTCGCCTATCCCGACACCTGCGTCGGCACTGACAGCCACACGACGATGGTTAACGGCCTGGGTGTTCTGGGTTGGGGCGTCGGAGGGATTGAGGCCGAGGCCGCGATGCTCGGCCAGCCGGTTTCGATGCTCATTCCCGAGGTCGTTGGTTTCAAGCTGACGGGCGTGCTGGCCGAGGGTATTACTGCGACGGATCTGGTTCTAACGGTCACGCAGCAGCTTCGTGCCAAGGGCGTTGTTGGCCGCTTCGTGGAGTTTTTCGGTCCGGGTCTGGACGCATTGTCGCTCGCCGACCGTGCGACGATTGCCAACATGGCACCCGAATACGGCGCGACTTGCGGCTTCTTCGGTGTCGATGATGCGACACTGACGTATTTGCGGCTGACCGGTCGTAGCGAAAGCGCGATTGCGCTGGTCGAGGCTTATGCCAAAGCACAGGGCTTGTGGCGTTATTCGGATGCGCCCGATCCGGTGTTCACCGACACGCTCGAACTCGACATGACAAGTGTCGTGCCATCGCTTGCCGGGCCGAAGCGTCCGCAGGACAAGGTCGCGCTGACGCAGGTCGACGACATTTTCAACAGTGAGCTCGAATCGGTTTACAAGCACGTCGGTTTCACGCGCGCGCCGGTTGAGGGCCGCAGCCATGACATCGGCGATGGCGATGTCGTTATTGCCGCGATCACGAGTTGCACAAACACGTCTAACCCATCGGTCCTCGTCGCCGCCGGGCTCGTTGCGCGCAAGGCGAATGCACTCGGTCTGAAGCCGAAGCCTTGGGTCAAGACATCGCTTGCTCCCGGCTCGCAGGTGGTGACTGACTATCTGGTGAAGTCGGGCCTGCAGGCCGATCTCGACGCGGTGGGCTTCAACCTTGTCGGTTATGGCTGCACGACCTGCATCGGGAACTCAGGACCACTTGCCCAGCCGATTTCGGATGCGATCAACAATAATGATATTGTTGCCGCGTCGGTCCTGTCCGGCAATCGCAACTTCGAAGGCCGGGTGTCGCCGGACGTTCGCGCAAACTTCCTTGCTTCGCCGCCGCTCGTCGTCGCTTATGCGCTCAAGGGCACGGTCACCGAGGACTTCACCAATACGCCACTCGGACAGGCGACCGACGGTACCGATGTTTACCTGAAGGACGTCTGGCCCACGAACGCCGAAGTCCAGGAAGTGATGGCGGCCAACATCGACCGCAGCATGTTCATGAACCGCTATTCGCAGGTGTTCTCGGGCGACAGCAAATGGCAAGCGATCGAAATCGAAGGGTCCGACACCTATACATGGCGCGCGGGCAGCACCTATGTTGCCAACCCTCCGTATTTCGAGGGCATGTCGATGACACCCGCCCCCGTGCAGGACATCATCGAGGCGCGGCCCCTGGCTATCTTTGCCGATTCGATCACGACCGATCACATTTCGCCAGCGGGTTCGATCAAGGCAGACTCACCCGCTGGCTCCTGGTTACAGGAGCATCAGGTCGCGCGGGCAGATTTCAACAGCTATGGCGCGCGCCGTGGCCATCACGAAGTGATGATGCGCGGCACATTCGCGAACATCCGTATCAAGAACGAGATGATCCCCGGTATCGAAGGCGGAATGACCAGCTACAAGGGCGAAGTCATGCCGATCTATGACGCCGCGATGCACCACAAGGCCGACGGCACGCCGCTGATCGTCATCGCGGGCAAGGAATATGGCACCGGATCGTCACGCGACTGGGCGGCGAAAGGGACTAATCTGCTCGGCGTGCGCGCGGTCATTACCGAGAGCTTTGAGCGGATCCACCGTTCGAATCTAGTCGGTATGGGCGTGTTGCCGTTGCAGTTTGCGGATGGCGTCACCCGCAAGACCTTGAAGCTGGACGGGACGGAGAGCTTCACGATTATGAAAGTCGCCGAACTCCGCCCGCGACAGGATGTCACCGTAACGCTGACCCGCGCCGATGGCACGGTCGAGGAGTTCCAGACACGGTGCCGCATCGACACCGTTAACGAGCTCGAATACTTCCTGAACGGCGGCATATTGCAATTTGTGTTGCGGAATCTCGCTGCCTGATTTGAACTGCCCGGCCGCGCGCCCGGGGCGCGGCGGCAGACACTACATCGATTTTAGAGAATCGACGGTATTACGCATCTGGTCTTCGGACATGGTCCCGTCGGGCACCGCTGCCGGCGTAATATTGTCAGCCACATTGGCGCTGTTTTGCGCTGGCGGCAGCGAATCGACCATGTCAACCGCTTGATAACAAACGAATAGGACGAACACGATCGCCCACCAGCGGTTGCCGAAAATGCGTCGAGAGGTGAAAGGCCACATTCGACCTGTCTAACAGAGTCAGGCTAACAGATCGTCAACAGTGCCTTGATGCGTTAGAGTTTGCGGTGTTGCGCCACGATATGGTCGAATACGGCATTGTGCAGCGGACGGTCGAACGCGCAGCCATAGGTAAAACCACGCCGCCAGGCGACGGTGCATTCAAGCGCTCCAAGCCCCGGGATCGTCACGAAAACGGCGCTGCCGGGTGTGAGGGTAAAGCTCGTCTCACAGCGGAAACCCACGACCGAGAGATCGATGACATCGACGTCGAAACGCTGTGACGAGCCTGGTTCCCGCAAGCCAGCCGCGAGCCGTACGTCGAGCCGCAATGCACGACGATTATCGCGCTGTCTTAACGCCCCACGTCCCATATTGTCCCCACCCTGGACCATTGCGGTCATCGCACCCGATATGCAGTGACGTGACTAAGTCCCGGAAGTTGCAGGGTCGTTAATTTAACGTGTTTTCAGCGCCCTGACCGCCGCCAGTGTTCCTGCCACATGTCCTTCGGGCTTCATCGCACTGTAAGAATAAGCGATCTTTCCGGTCTGCGCGATGACGAACGAGGTGCGGTTAGAGCGACCGAACAGCGGCAGCTTTACGTCATACCCCGAAATCATCGCCGGGTTTGCGACGGCCACGGCGAACTTGCTCCGGCATTCCTCGACCGAAAACTTGGCAAGCTTGTCGATGGGGTCGGCAGCGACGCCGATCAGCGTCGCGCCTGCCTTGGTGAAATCGTCGCTCGCCTCGGCAAATTCATGCGCCTCCACCGTGCAGCCAGAAGTGAAGGCGGCAGGAAAGAAGTACAGCACGACCGGCCCTTTTTTCAGGGCGCGGGCTAGGCTGAACTCGAAGGTCTTGCCGCCCTTGGCGCCCGGCGTCGTAAAATCCGGGGCAACGGCACCGACGGGCAACGCGGCAATGGCGGGGAGGGGCAGGGCAGCGAGCGCCACGGCAGAAAGGGCAAAAACGGGAAGCAAGGTGCGCATCGGAAATCCTTCTGGTCGCAATTCTGGTGGGAACCTAGCCGTTTTGCAGGCGTCTTCCAACTTGCAACGCATCGGGGTCGGTGCGGGCTTAGCCGATGTGCCGACCCGTGGCGAATTGTCATGATGTGTCGAAAGAGGACGATCCAAATTCGGGACGTTTGCCACGCTATCTTTGGTAGTGGACACCGCGAAAATCGCAGAGTGCGCGCTATGGTTTGCAAGGCATTAACCTTTGAAATTTTGTTGCCGGTCAGCTTGCTGCTGGCCGCGCCGAGTGTCGCAGAGGCGCAGGTCCGATCTAGAAACACTGCCCATGCGGAAGTGCGGGTTACCATCGTCCGGCCGGCCGTCCTGCGGGTGTCGGATCGGTTGACGCGGGTGGATGTTGGCAAGTCCGTGCAAGCGGCTGTCCCGAAGTCGACTGTCCGGCCCTGTGACGGCGAGCGCGCGGGCCAATGCCAACTGGTAATTTTCGACCTGCTTTGACCGCGATCAATCCGGGGTAGTCAATTCCGTCCAAACAGTAGCAATAACGGCGGCACCGCTCCATATGCAGCGCATGCCACCTGTCGTTGAAACTGGAAACAAGCCTGTCGCCGGCTTTGCATCGTTACGACGCTTTATGCCTTATCTCTGGCCCGCGGACGACCGGGCCCTGCGCATTCGGGTGGTGCTGGCGCTAGTCCTAGTGCTGGTGGCCAAGGGTATCACTCTGTCGATGGGATGGCTCTATAAATGGGCGATCGACCGCATGGTCCCGGGGATGGAGGCCAGCGCGCAGATCGCGATTGCGCTAGTCGTTGCCTATGCCGGGGCGCGCTTTGCAGGGGTGCTGTTCGACAATTTGCGCAACACGATCTTTGAACGAGTCGGACAGGATGCGACACGGCATCTTGCCAGCAACGTCTTTCGCCGCCTTCATGCACTCAGCCTGCGGTTCCATCTCGACCGGCGGACGGGCGCGGTCGCAAAGGTCATCGAACGCGGTACCAAGAGCATCGACACGATGCTTTATTTCCTGCTGTTCAACATTGCGCCGACTGTGATCGAGTTGATTGTCGTTTCGATCTTTTTCTGGGTAAAATTTGGCTTTCCGCTTGTTGCCGCGACGCTGGTGATGGTTGTTGCCTATATCTGGTTCACGCGCGCTGTGACCGACTGGCGAGCGAAACTGCGCGAAGACATGAACACCATGGACACCGGCGCTGCGGCCAAGGCTGTGGATTCGTTGCTGAACTATGAAACCGTTAAATATTTCAACGCCGAGGACCGCGAGACCGAACGCTATGCCCGGGCCGCGAAGTCCTATGCCGATGCGGCGGTCAAATCGGAAAACTCGCTGGCGTGGCTGAACGTCGGGCAATCGCTTATCACCAACCTGATGATGGCAGGCGCAATGGGTTATGTCGTGTGGGGTTGGTCGCAAGGCCGGTTCACAACGGGGGACGTCGTGCTGGTCAACACCTGGTTATCGCAGCTGTTTCGTCCGCTCGACCTGTTGGGCATGGTCTATCGCACGATCCGCCAGGGCTTGATCGACATGGAAGCCATGTTCGGCCTAATCGACACACCCGCCGAAATCGTCGACGTGGCTAGTGCGCCGCCGCTGGCCGTAGGCGAGGGCGTCGTCCGGTTCGAGAACGTGTCGTTCGCCTATGACAAGGACCGGCAGATCCTTCACGGCGTCGACTTCGAGATTCCGGCGGGAGGGACCCTTGCGGTCGTCGGGCCATCAGGTGCGGGCAAGTCCACGCTCGCGCGGCTGCTGTTCCGCTTTTACGATACGACGGGCGGACGGATCACGATCGACGGGCAGGACATTGCCTGGGTGGCGCAGGCCAGCTTGCGCGCCGCGATCGGGATCGTGCCGCAGGACACCGTGCTATTCAACGACACCATCGGCTACAACATCGCCTATGGCCGCGAAGGTTCGACGCAGGACCAGGTGGAGGACGCCGCCCGTGGTGCGGCGATCCACGGCTTCATCGCATCGCTGCCTGACCAATATGATGCCAAAGTTGGTGAGCGTGGGCTGAAGCTGTCGGGCGGCGAGAAGCAGCGCGTGGCGATCGCGCGGACTTTGCTGAAAAATCCGCCGATCCTGATCCTCGACGAGGCAACAAGCGCGCTCGACAGCCGGACTGAGGCTGAAATCCAGACGACGTTGAAGACCATTGCGGCGCGGCGCACGACCATCGTCATCGCGCACCGGCTGTCGACCATCGTTGACGCTGACGAGATCGTCGTACTGGATGCCGGCCGGGTCGTTGAGCGCGGTACGCATGGCGCCCTGCTGGTTAAGGGCGGCCTTTACGCCGAGATGTGGACGCGGCAGGCCGCAGAGCATGACCTTGAGGAAATGGCCGCCGCCGAATAGCGGCTAGTCTTCGGCGATCTCGGCAACGAGCAGCTTGTCGATCTTGCGTCCGTCCATGTCGACGATCTCAAATCGGAAGCCGCCGCTTGCAAAATGATCGCCGACACTTGGCAGGCGTCTCATTTGGGCAAGCGCAAGGCCAGCAACCGTAGCGTAGTCGCGGTCGTCGGGCAAAGTCAGCCCGATCCGCTCGGCCAGCGTATCGGCGGCGACCCAGCCAGATACCAGCAGGCTGCCGTCCTCGCGCTCGAAGATCGGCGGGTCGGTCTCGTCATCGGAATCGGAAGCGAACGCACCGGCAATCGCAGCCAGCAGGTCGGCAGGCGTGACGATGCCCTCCAGATGGCCGTATTCGTCATGGACCATCGCCATCGGCACGTCCGCATGACGCAGTGCCTCCAGCGCGTCCATCGCATCGACCTGGTCGGGCACGATCGGAGGAACCCGCATCAGCGCACGCAAGTCGATGGGTTCCCCGCTCACCACCCTGGCCAGGATATCGCGTGCCTGAATTACGCCAATAATCTCGTCCACCGACCCCGCAGCGACAGGCATCCGGCTGTGCGGCAGGGTCGCGAGCACGTTCAGCAGCATGTCGTGGTCCGAATCGACGTCGATCCAATTGATCTCGGTCCGGGGTGTCATCACCTCTCGCACCGGGCGGTCCGCGAGGCGGACGACGCCCGAGATGATCGCGCGCTCGCTCTCTTCGATCACCCCTGACTTTGATGCCTCCGCAAAGATCAGGTGAAGTTCTTCGGCGGTGACATGGCTTTCCGATTCGCGATTTAGGCCGAGCAGGCGAAAGATCAGTGCACTCGTCCCATCCAGCACCCAGACGATCGGTGCGGTCGCGCGCGATAGCCAAAGCATCGGGCGCGCCATGATCGCCGCGATCGGTTCGGGCTTGCGAAGGGCAAATTGCTTGGGGACCAGTTCGCCAATGATCAGCGAGACAAATGTCGTTAGTCCAATGACGATGATGAACCCCAGCGTGGCCGCTGTGTCTGCGGCGACCCCCAGCAAGCGCAGGCGGTCCCCCATCGGGCCACCCAGTTCCGCGCCGGAATAGGCTCCGGCAACGACCCCAATCAGGCTGATGCCGATCTGGACGGTGGACAGCAGCTTGCCCGGGTCAGCGCCCAGCTGCAAGGCAACGCGAGCGCCCGCCTTGCCCTTGCGCGCCATCGCTTCGAGCCGTGGTTTTCGCGCTGAGACGATGGCAAGCTCGGACATCGCGAAGACGCCATTTAACATCACCAGCGCGATGATGATGGCGACGTCGATCCATGGGAATGGCGTCAGGGGCAGTGTCGGGGTCGGTGTGGACATTATCGGTCGCATAAGCCTTGGCGGTATTCGCAAGAATTCGCAAGATTATCGTGGGGGGTTATCTATTCGATACGACGCTGGGCGAAGAATTTGCGCAACAGGCTAACGGCTTCGTCCTCGGCCAGACCACTCATGACTTCAGGACGATGATGACAGGTCGGATGCGAAAAAACGCGCGCGCCATGCTCTACGCCTCCCCCTTTTGGATCGCCGGCGCCGTAGAACAGCCGGTCGATGCGCGCATGCGAAATGGCCCCGGCACACATCGCGCACGGCTCCAATGTCACCCAAAGGTCGCAACCGATCAGTCGATCAGTCCCTAGCTTCACACCGGCCGCCCGGAGCGCCACGATTTCCGCATGTCCGGTCGGATCGTGGTCGACTCGCGTCCGATTGGCAGCAGTCGCAATCACATCATTGCCACGCATAATAACGGCACCAATCGGCACCTCGCCCGTGATCGCAGCCCTCGCCGCCGCGTTGAGAGCGAGGCGCATCGGGGCCGGAAGCGGAAAAACCATTCCCGGCCCTTAGCAGAAGATCAGGCTGCGGGGGAGATCAGCGTCAGATAAAGAGCAAAAATCATACCCGGCACGAACGCAACCAGCGTCAGCAAGCAGGTAATCCAAAAGGACTTCCCTATCGGACGATCAAGAAAGACGCCGAGTGGCGGCAGGAATATTGCCGCCAGCACAGCAAGTGGTTTGACGCGTCCTACTGCCATCAATTGGCTTTCTTCACGCCAATGGTTGGTGTTTCGATGGTTTCCTTGTGCGTGCCCACGGTGGGCACGTCCACGGTTGTCTTCTTCGTGCCGACTTCCACCTTACCGGTCTTGACGTCGAACCCCGGCATCTGCCCACCTTCGGCCCGAATCGCCGGCAGCTTGCCGTCCTTGGTCTTGTCGATATTGATGAAGCCCAGCGCAAACGCTGCGATCCCTGCAATGACGACAACCACCAAAAGTCCCAAAATTGCGCGCATATTCGTCTCTCCCTATTTAATGATAGGACCGTAACGAACAAGTCGCACCAGAGTTGCGTGGCGTCGCACACCGGGTCCGCGGTTGACGGCGCGGCGCTTTGCAGTTAGGCGCGCCTCCTTTCAGAACACAGTATTCAGGACGAACAACGATGGCGCGCATTTGCGAACTGACCGGCAAGGGTCGCATGGTAGGGAACAATGTAAGCCATGCGAACAACAAGACGAAGCGCACTTTCCTGCCCAACCTCCAGAACGTGACATTGCTCTCCGATGCGCTCGGCGAATCGATCAAATTGCGCGTTTCGACGCACGGTCTGCGTTCGGTCGAACATGTCGGCGGCCTCGACAATTGGCTGAACAAGACCAGTGAGGCCCAGCTGAGCCTGAAGGCGCAGCGGCTGAAGCGGAAGGTTGCCAAGGCCATCGTGGCAGCGACCGCAGCGGCAGCCTAACAATTACCGTCCTGGCTGGTTCAGGGCAAATTTAAGCAGCAACGTGCGCTGCCAACTTGCGAAATTGTCATCCGATACGATCCAGAGGACGGTCCTGCCGTTCTCCGTTTCGGCCGCGATTCCTTCGAAATTCTCTGACAGTGTCGGTGATTCGAAACGCGCAACGACGGGCCCTGTAATGACCGCGCTCCCCTTCAGCGTCCTGGGGTCCACGACCGTGATGCAAGCCGTGAACAGTGACAGAGGTCCAAAGCTGCGATTTAGGATAAGTATCCGACCATCGGACAACTCGGCCGCATCGGTCGGGCTGAACCCCGGGGGCGGCAGATAGCTCAGCCCACCGCGTGGAGTAGCCGGGTCGGTCGGATCGCCGATAAACAGCACCGCTGGACTGAGACGCCCACCATCTGGCGATCCCTCCGCAATCACTAGAAAACGACCGTCGCGCAATCGCACCATTGTTTCCGGTCCCCGGGTGCGTGACCATCCTGCCATCTGCGGCGGCTGTGCAACGCGTTCTCCGATCGAGAAGTCGGCGTTGGTCTGGCAAATGACATTGCGCGCCTCAAACCCGATCCACCAGTGGCCGGTCGCCGCATCATGCGCCAGCGACTCGGTGTCGCGTCCGGTCTTTGCAAAGCCACCACCACAGCCATCGGGCACCGGCATGATCGTCGCCGCCGAAACATGGCCGAACCGCCCGATGCGAAAACGCACCAGTCCTCCCGCGTCGCTTAGAGCGGTGACAGCGTTGCCTTCGACGTTCAGTGGCGACAGGCCCCCGAATGACGGATTGTCACTCTGTAACTGCCATCCGCCGAGATACGACAAGCCACCGACCTCGCGCCGTTCGGGATCGCCGGGATAGAGTGCGACCGGTCGGACATGGATCGTAATGGCGGCGGCGCCAATCGGCGTCAGGTCGTGCGTCGCCGAACTCCGCACGCACTGGCCAAGGAGCAGGACAAGGAAAAGAACCGACCACCGCATCGTCGGTCCATAGCCTGCCGTCGCTGTGTGAACATGAGATAACCGACTCGTTCAGCCAAGCTGCACGCGAATCATTGTAGTGCCCATCCAACGACGAGACTCTGTCGCTATCGAGGAGACGACCGATGAAAAAGCAACTGATCCAGATCGCTACCGCAGCGAGCATCGTTTTGACAGGTTTTGCGACGCCGGCGATGGCCCACGACGGTTATCGATCAGGGGATTATTACCAGGGCAGCGGTTATGGTGACCGGGGCTATCAAGATCGGGGCGATCAGGACCGCGGATATCATGGCCGTGGTTACGAGAATAACGAGAACGGCTATTACGATCGCGGCGGTAACTGGAAGGGTAATGACCGTCGCAATTATCGTCGGAACTACCGCGATTGCCGGGCAAGTTCGGGCACGACCGGAACGATCATCGGCGCCATCGCTGGAGGCTTGCTGGGGCGCGAAATCGGCCGTGGGGGACGGTATAATCGTCCGAGTGGAACCGGCCTGATCCTGGGTGCCGGCGCCGGCGCACTGGCAGGACGGGCAATCGACAAGAACGGCAGCTGCCGCTGAACAAATACCCTCGGGTCGCTTAGCGAGGGACGGGCCGGGCGGGAAACTGCCCGGCCCAAACTTTGGCTCCTATCGGGTATTTTCGGGGTCGAACAATCCGGCAAGCTGTTCGACCATTGTACCGCCAAGCTGTTCGGCATCCATGATCGTGACCGCTTTTGCATAATAGCGTGTCACGTCGTGGCCGATGCCGATTGCGACCAGCTGGACCGGCGACTTGTTCTCGATCCAGCCGATCACTTGCCGCAGATGCTTTTCCAAATAGCTGCCGCTGTTCACGCTTAGCGTGGAGTCATCGACCGGCGCGCCATCCGAAATCACCATCAATATCTTGCGCTCCTCGGGGCGCGCCAGCAGGCGGCTGTGCGCCCATAGCAGCGCCTCGCCGTCGATATTCTCCTTCAACAATCCTTCGCGCATCATCAGCCCCAGCGAGGTCCGCGCGCGCCGCCAGGGTGTGTCGGCGGGCTTGTAGACGATGTGGCGCAGGTCGTTCAGCCGTCCCGGCAGGGCGGGACGTCCGGCAGCAAGCCAGCTTTCGCGCGATTGTCCACCTTTCCATGCGCGGGTCGTAAACCCCAGAATTTCGGTCTTGACCCCGCAGCGTTCGAGCGTGCGCGCCATGATGTCCGCACTGATCGCCGCGATCGAGATCGGTCGTCCACGCATCGACCCCGAATTGTCGATAAGCAAGGTCACCACCGTATCGCGGAAATCGGTCTCGCGGTCGATCTTGTAGCTTAAGGAATGTCCCGGCGAGACGATGATCCGCGCAAGCCGGGCGGCGTCGAGCATCCCCTCCTCCTGATCGAAATCCCAGGACCGCGACTGTTGCGCCATCAGCTTGCGCTGCAACCGGTTGGCGAGTTTGGTAACCGCGCCCTGCAGATGGATCAGTTGCTGGTCCAGATACTGGCGCAACCGGACGAGTTCGTCGGCATCGCACAGTTCGTCGGCGGCAATCGTCTCGTCATGCGTCGTCGTCCACGCCTTGTAGTCGAACCCCGGCGTCAGGTCGGCAGGCGGGCGATTTGGGCGAACGGGCAGCATCCCCTCCTGATCGCCCTCACCGCCGTCGGCGCTGTCGTCCTCGGCGCCATCCTCGCTCTCGGTTTCACCCTCCCCTTCGCCATCGTCCGTCTCGGTCGTCTCGGCGCGCTGGTCGAGGTCGCCTGCACCCTCGGTTTCGTCCTCATTGCTGTCGGATTCGTCCTGGCCGTCCTGTTCGCCCGCGTCGTCGCCGTCGTCCTGCTCGTCGTCGGGAGCCATATCCCCCTCGATCAGGGCCAGGTCTTCAAGCAGCTTGGTCGTCAGCGATGCAAAGGCGGCCTGGTCGTCGAGCACCAGCCCCAGCGCATCGAGGTCGGTGCCACCCGCTGTCTCGATCCACTCGCGCACCATCGACAGGCCGTGTTCGGTGTTCGGCGGCGGTGACTCGCCCGTCAATCGTTCCCGCACCAGCAGCGCGACGGCGGTCGACAGCGGCACCTCGTCGCGCGCCCTGGCGCGTGCGATTGGGTCCGACCGCATCCGCATTTCGAGCGCGTGGTTCAGATTGGCGCGGACCCCGGCCATTGTCCGACTGCCCAGCGCCTCGACCCGCGCCGTCTCGACCGCATCGAAAACGGCGCGTGCGATGGGGGGAACCGGTGCCTTGCGCGCGTGGATCGCTGCGTCGTGGTAGCGCAACCGCAACGCAAACCCGTCGGCAAAACCGCGCGCCTCGGCCACCTGGTCGGCGGGAAGCGTGCGGCCGGGCATCGGCACCTTGATGTTCTTACCCACCTGCATCGGCGCGTCTGCGGTAAAGGCAAGTTCCACCTCCGGCTCATGCGCAAGCGCGCGCGCGGTGCCGGTAAGGACGGATTTAAATGCTTCGAGAGGGGTCTGGTCGGCCATTTTACCAGGCACACTGATTTAAAGCACCGTCACCCCGGCGCAGGCCGGGGCCTGTACGACTTTCCGACAGTGCGCGTTTCTTGCTGGCATCCGTATCGCCCCTGGCCTGCGCCGGGCCAACGGTGGCCTCAAGCCTTGCCAACGACGCTCTCAGGCAGATCTTTGCCGAATACCCGCTGATAATATTCGGCAACTAGGCTGCGTTCAGCTTCATCGCACTTATTCAGGAAAGTGAGGCGGAATGCGAAGCCGACGTCCTTGAAGATCAGCGCGTTCTGCGCCCAGGTTATGACTGTGCGCGGACTCATGACGGTCGAGATGTCGCCGTTGATGAAACCCTGCCGGGTCATGTCGGCAACCTTGACCATGCTGTCGACGGTCTTCTTGCCGTCGGGCTGGTCATATTCGCCAGACTTTGCCAGCACGATCTGCGCTTCGACAGCGGCGGGGAGGTAGTTGAGCGTGACGACGACATTCCAGCGGTCCATCTGACCCTGGTTGATCTGTTGGGTGCCGTGATACAGCCCACTGGTGTCGCCCAGCCCAACGGTGTTGGCGGTGGCGAACAGGCGAAACCATGGGTTCGGGCGGATGACGCGATTCTGGTCAAGCAGGGTCAGCTTGCCCTCTGCTTCCAATATGCGCTGGATCACGAACATCACGTCGGGTCGTCCGGCGTCGTATTCGTCGAACACCAACGCCGTCGGAGTTTGCAAAGCCCATGGCAGCAAACCTTCGCGGAATTCGGTGACCTGCTGGCCGTCGCGCAGGACGATGGCGTCGCGGCCTACCAGGTCGATACGACTGATATGTGCGTCGAGGTTGATGCGGATGCACGGCCATTTCAGGCGCGCGGCCACCTGTTCGATATGGGTCGATTTGCCGGTGCCGTGATAGCCCTGCACCATGACGCGGCGATTGAACGCGAAGCCTGCGCAGATCGCCAGAGTCGTGTCGGCGTCGAACACATAGGATGGGTCGAGGTCGGGAACGCGCTCATCCGCCTCGCTGAATGCCGGGACCTGCATGTCGATGTCGATGTCGAACAACTCGCGCACCGATAGCTTCAGGTCGGGTGCTGCCATCACCGTTTCGGTGCGGCTGTCGGGCTGGACGTTGGAAATATCGGTCATCGGGGGTCTTCCGTGGAAACTGACTGCCCTCCTAACCGACCGGTGGCTGTGAAGTCGAGGGGAGGGACGGTGCCCGGACCGTTGTTGTCGGCAGGGGGAACAGGGTGACGAACCGTTCGGCAAGCGCCCGGTTCCCCGCGATAGACAACAGGCCGTCGGCTTCGAGGGCGGCGATCGGAACGCCGCCATAGATGGCGCCCGCCATGATCGGCGGCGTGCTGGTGAAACTGACATCGGCTGCAGCCGATTCGCCGCGTTCAACCGAAAGTCCCACGCCGGTCAGGTGACCGGTAAAGCGATCGTTGTTCAGGATGAAACCGATCCGGGCATCCAGCCCCTTCGCCTTGTCCGGATTGTGCATCGTCCGCAACGACAGCATTAGCGAAACTGCACTGAACGATAGCGTCGCATCATGATCGGGCGATCGCGCAGCCCACCGACCCAGCGCCTGGATCGCGGCTTCCGCCTCATAACCCCAGTCGGTCAGTTCATAGACTTGCGCCGATGCCGGCGGGGGCAGGTTTCGTCGCTGGACGATCCCGTCGCGCGCGAGTCCAGCAAGTCTGGCGGTCAGTATGTTTGCGCTGATTCCCGGCAAGCTGGCTCGAAGTTCGCCAAAGCGGCGACCGCCAAGCATCATTTCACGGAGGATCAAGAGCGCCCAGCGTTCGCCGACCAATTCCAGCGCATGGGCCGTTCCGCAAGCATCGTCATACCAGCGGTCTCGCTTGGTCGTTACTTTATCTAACTTCATAGTTGTATTTTCTAACCAGTGCTCGCAGAACCGTCAAACAGCGATTCGCACAAGACACGCATGGAGGATAAGATGCCCGACCCGATGCCAAGCCTGACAAGTGGTTTAACGCCGCACATCGTTATTCGAGACGGTGGTGGAGCCTCGGCAATCGATTTTTATAAGGCGGCATTCGGAGCCATCGAACACGTGCGTCTGCTGGCAGACCAGCCAATCGGAACGGGTGCGCCGATGGCCGTCGGCGACAAGCGCATCATGCATGCGCATCTTGTCGTGAACGGCGGTTCCTTGATCCTGAACGATGATTTCCCCGATTTTAGGGGCGGTGCGACATCGCCGCCACCCGCTGCGATCGTGCTGCATCTTCATGTCGATGACGCCGATGCCTGGTTCGAACGCGCCGTAGCGGCGGGGGCAACCGTCAAGATGCCGCTACAGGACATGTTCTGGGGCGATCGCTACGGTCATGTCGAAGACCCGTTCGGCTACATCTGGGCGGTTGCGGCAGCGATTAAAAAATAGAAGCAAGCCATGCATTACGTCGAAGGTTTCGTAATTCCCGTTCCGACCAGGGACCAGGAAAAATTTATCGACCATGCGACCCGCATGGATACGATTTTCCTGGAATTCGGGGCAACCCGGATCGTCGAAGCGTGGGGTGACGACGTCAAGGAAGGCAAGGTCACCGATTTCCCGAAAGCAGTTCTGGCGACGACGGACGAAACAGTCTGCTTTTCTTGGATCGAATGGCCTGACAAGCCAACGCGGGACGCGGCGATGGAAAAAATGAGGTCAGATCCCCGGATGATGGCGGACTCAATGCCGTTCGATGGCAAGCGCATGATCTTCGGCAGTTTTATTCCCGTCGTCGACGTCCGCGCTCAATTGGGACAGACTTCACGAAAAGACCGTCGACCCCTTAAGCAAGCTATATGCCGCGATCGTCCGCTGCAGCGCGACCTCATGGCTGCGGTCGCCACCGTTGCGGTCGGGGTGATAGCGCCTGACACGTTCGGAATAGGCCATGCGCAGCGCCTTGCGGTCGGCATTCACGTTCAGACCTAATTCCTTCAGCGCGCGCCGGTCCTCGCTCGATAAGTGCTGTCCATCGGTTCGTTCCTGCGGCATCGTTCGCTTGAACCGCGCCGAGATTGCCTCGAGCGGGTCGGCGAACTCGGCCCAGCTTGGCGGGCGATCCGCGCCTACAGTCGAGAAAGCCCGGGTTTCGCGTTCCCAGCCGGCAAAGGGGCGTTGCTGCTCCTCGATCTCGTCGGGGCTCATCCCGTTGAAGAAATTATAGCGGGCATTGAATTCACGGACATGGTCGAGGCACAGCCAGCGCCATGCCCCCGGCCCGTCGAAATTGCCTGGCTCTAGCGGCGAACGAAACTCGCCCGGCTCGCGGCAACCGGGTTCGGCGCAAAGCGCGGCGGCGTTTTCGACCCGGCCATGAAAGCGGGTATGGCGTGGCGGATTTTCGGTCGGCAATCAGGGTCTCTATTTCTCGTAATCCGGCTATATAGGAATGATGGACACCAAGCTTAAAGGGCCGGTCGCGGTCGAGATCGAGTCGCGGCTGATTGCTGCGCTGTCACCCCTCTCGCTGGCCGTCATCGATGACAGCGACAAGCATTTGGGCCATTCGGGCCATGATGCACGCGGCGAATCGCACTTTACCGTCGAAATCGAAAGCGCAGCCTTTTCTGGCCAGACTCGTGTCATCCGGCAGCGGATGGTCAACACCGCGCTCGCCGAGTTGCTGGCCACACGCGTCCACGCCCTTGCGATCAGGGCGAAAGCACCCGACGATATGGTCGTGGGAGCATGAGCGACGTGTTGATCGAAACGATCGTGCCGGTCACCCATGATCTTGGTGACTTCAAGGTGCGCCGGACGTTGCCTGCCAAAACCCGCACGATGATCGGACCTTTCATCTTCGTCGACCAGTTCGGCCCCGCGCGCCTAGCCGCCGGGGATGGCATGGACGTTCGCCCGCACCCGCACATCAACCTGTCCACGGTCAGCCATCTGTTCGAAGGCGCGATCGAACATCGTGATTCAATTGGTAGCCACGCTGTAATCGAACCCGGCGCGGTCAACCTGATGACGGCGGGTTGCGGTATCGTCCATTCAGAACGCTCGCCGCAATCGACGCGGGCCGATGGCCCGGCGTTCTATGGGATGCAGACCTGGCTGGCGTTGCCCGATGGCAAGGAAGAGATCGATCCGGCGTTCGAACAGATCCTGCCCAACCGCCTGCCGCTGCTGGAAACGCCCGGGGTCCGCGCGCGGGTCATTATGGGCACACTATGGGGGCAAACCGCCGCGACGACCTGCCACGCACCGACGATCTATGCCGAGATCATGCTGGAGTCCGGCGCGCGCATTCCGATCGATGCCGACGCCGACGAACGCGCGATCCTTGTTACCGAAGGCGGTGCGACGCTTGATGGCGCGCCGCTGATGCCGTTCCTCCTCTATCTCTTAAAGCCCGGCGTCACCGCGCCCCTGACCGCGACATCGCCCATGCGTGCAATGTTGCTGGGTGGCGGTGCCTTTGGGACGCCGCGCCATGTCTGGTGGAATTTCGTGTCGTCGTCGCGTGACCGGATCAACGTGGCCAAGGACGACTGGAAGGCAGGCCGGTTTCCGACCGTGCCCGGCGATGACCAGGAATTCATACCGATCCCTGAGATCGCCAAGACAGTGAGCTATTTATGACCGAATTACGCCGCGAACGCCTGGCGCTCTCCACCGGTGTCGAACTAGACGTTACGCTCGGGGGGCCGCAGGACGCGCCTGCGATCATATTCCTGCACGGCTTTCCCGAAAGCGCCCGCACATGGCGATTCCAGCTCGACGACCTGGCCAGGGACTTTCGCGTGGTCGCCCCCGACCAGCGCGGCTATGCGCTCTCGTCAAAGCCCGAAGGCGTCGAGGATTACACCCCTGACAAGGTCATTGCCGACCTGTTTGCGCTGGCCGACGCACTGGGCATCGACCGGTTCACGCTGGTCGGCCATGACTGGGGCGGGGCGATCGCATGGGGCGCGGCGATTACCCAACCGGCACGGATCGAACGGCTCGCCATCCTCAACGCGCCGCATCCGTTTATCTTTCAGAAAGCGCTGTTCGATGACATGGGCCAACGCGAGGGGTCGCAATATATCCGCGCGTTCCGGACGCCGGGTATGGAAAACTTTCTGAAGGGCGACCTGCCCGCGTTCTGCGACCGGATGTTTGGCGGATCGGGTGTCGGACCACAAGCTGGCCCTGCCGAGCGCGCGGCCTATCTCGATGAATGGTCGCAACCGGGCGCGATCGTCGGCATGCTCAACTGGTATCGGGCCGCACAGATCATTGTGCCCGCCATGGACGAGCATCCCGAACGGCCGGCCTATCTGTCGGCCCAATTCCCGATCCTTTATGTGCCAACGCTGGTGATCTGGGGCATGGCGGACAAGGCGCTGACGCCCGCGTTGCTGGAGGGCCTCGACGCGCTGGTAGACGATCTGCGGATCGTCGAAATTGCCGATGCCGGACATTTCGTGACCTGGGAAAAGCCGCAGCAGGTGACCGACGCGCTGCGCGGGTTCCTGGCGTAAAGCACCTAATCCCCCAGAACTTCCAACCGGAACCGGTAAAATCTGCTTTAGACACCCACACTTGGGCGATTGTTAATTTGCTTTGCGTGCCCGGCGCTCGCTAAACCGACCAATGTCCACCGCATCCCGTGCCAGATTATTCCGCCAACGCGACGGTGAGGACAGCGCCAAGGTCACGAACATCGAACTCTTCTTCGATCTCGTCTTCGTCTTTGCCATAACCCAGCTCTCCCACCGGCTCTACGCGCATCTTTCGGTCTGGAGTATGCTGGAAACGCTGGTTCTGTTCCTCGGCATATGGTGGGCTTGGATCAACACCTGCTGGGTGACCAACTGGCTAAATCCCGACCGCCCGCTCGTCCGCATCCTATTGATGGTGCTCATGTTCCTCGGGCTGATCGTGTCAGGCGCGCTGACCGATGCCTTTAGTGGGGCGGGTTTCATGCTGGCAGGGGGCTATACGGCGTTCCAGTTCCTGCGGACCGCGTTCATGTTGTGGGCCTTGCGGGGCGTCAATGCGGAAAATTTTGCTAATTTCCAGCGGATTTTCGTCTGGATGCTGGCATCGGCAATTTTCTGGATCATCGGGGCGTTCTATCCCGTGCATTTACGCCTGGCTTTCTGGGCGATTGCCGTAGTTATCGAATTTATTGGCCCGGTGGTCCTGTTTCGCACGCCCGGCCTTGGCAAATCCTCGACCGAGGACTGGGATATCGCGGGCGGGCATGTGGCAGAGCGGTGTTCGGGCTTCATCATCATCGCGCTCGGCGAGGCCATGCTGGTTACCGGGGCGACATTGTCCAATCTCAACCACGACTGGGCGACCACCACCGCCTTTGCCTCGGCCTTCCTGGCGTCGGCGGCAATGTGGTGGATTTATTTCGACGTGGGCGCAAAGCGCGGCACAGACCATATCGAGAATGCCGACGATCCCGGAAAAATTGCACTGAGTGCCTATACCTATTTCCATATGCCGATCGTTGCGGGCATTATTATCTCGGCGGTTTCGGACGCCATGGCGCTGTCGCATCCGCTCGATCCTGCCGGCTTTTCCTATGCCGCGGTCACGCTTGGCGGTCCGATGCTCTACATCACCGGCACCGCGCTGTTCAAACGGGTGACGTCCAAGATGGACTGGCTGCCGATTTCGCATCTGGTCGGGGTGGGCTTGCTGCTGCTCGCGGTGGCGACGGTTCCCTTCGTGTCGGTGCTCGCGCTCAGCCTGATGGCGACCGCAACATTGATCGTCGTCGCATTGTGGGAACGGGCGGCGCTGCAACGTCATCCCGAACTTGCCGAGGCCGAGCCCGCCGCCTAAGCGAACGCGCGTGTCCAGTCCGATCGTCATTGCCGTGCCCAAGGGGCGCATCCTGAGCGAAGCGCTGCCGTTGATGGCGCGCGCTGGCATCGTCCCCGAATCCGGGTTCGGCGACGAGAACGACCGGCGGCTGCGCTTTGCGACCAATCGCGCCGACGTGGGCATCATCCGCGTGCGGGCGTTCGATGTCGCGACTTTCGTGGCGCACGGTGCCGCGCAGCTCGGTATCGTCGGGTCCGACGTGTTGCTCGAATTCGATTATTCCGAAGTCTATGCGCCGGTCGATCTCGGCATAGGACATTGCCGGATTTCGGTGGCCGAGCCGGTTGACCTTGCCGCTTCCGACGATCCTTCGCGGTGGAGCCATGTCCGCGTCGCGACCAAATATCCGAACCTGACCCGCCGCCATTTCGAGGGGCGGGGCGTGCAGGCCGAATGCGTGAAGCTGAACGGCGCGATGGAACTGGCGCCGACGCTGGGGCTGTCGAGCCGGATCGTCGATCTCGTCTCGTCGGGGCGAACGTTGAAGGACAATGGGCTGGTCGAGGTCGAGGTGATCGCGCAGGTTTCGGCGCGGCTGATCGTCAATCGCGCCGCCTTCAAGACGCGGGTCGATATCGCGCCGCTGATCGAGGCTTTCCGGGCGGCGGTCGCGTGATCTGGCTCGACACTAAAGATGCGGATTTCGAAACGCGCTTTGTCGCGCTGGTGGACGACCGGCGCGACAGCGATGCCGATGTGTCGCGCGATGTCGCGGCGATCCTGGCGCGGGTGCGGGCAGAGGGTGACACGGCGGTGGCCGACCTGACGGCGCGGTTCGACGGGCATGACCTTGATGTGACCGGCTGGCAGATTGACCTCGGCGATTGCCGGGCGGCGCTGGCGGGGCTGGCGTCCGATTTGCGCCGTGCGCTGGAACTGGCGGCGGCGCGGATCACCGCTTATCACCAGGCGCAGCGGCCTGCGGACACTGAGACGACCGATGCGGCCGGGGTGCTGATGGGGGCGCGCTGGTCGGCGGTCGATGCGGCGGGGCTGTATGTGCCGGGCGGGCGCGCGGCTTATCCATCTTCGGTGCTGATGAATGCCATTCCTGCCAAGGTCGCGGGCGTCGGGCGGCTGGTAATGGTCACGCCGACTCCGGGGGGGGCGATCAATCCGCTGGTGCTGGCGGCGGCGGCGCTGGCGGGGGTCGACGAAGTCTGGCGGATCGGTG
This sequence comes from Sphingomonas sp., assembly GCF_025353885.1. Taxonomy (GTDB): domain Bacteria; phylum Pseudomonadota; class Alphaproteobacteria; order Sphingomonadales; family Sphingomonadaceae; genus Sphingomonas_O. Next base: position 22,220 of record NZ_JANXNX010000006.1, read on the forward strand.
GCGCGCAGGCGGTCGCGGCGCTGGCCTATGGCACCGACCGCATCGCGCCGGTCGATGCCATCGTCGGCCCCGGCAACGCGTGGGTGGCCGAGGCAAAACGCCAACTTTACGGGCGCGTCGGGATCGACATGGTGGCGGGGCCTTCGGAAATATTGGTGGTGGCCGACTCAGCGAACGACCCCGAATGGATCGCGGCGGATTTGCTGAGCCAGGCCGAGCACGACCCGACCAGCCAGTCGATCCTGATGACCGACGACCGGGGCTTTGCCGAACGGGTGGTTGCGGCAATCGAGAAAGTTTTGCCGACGCTGGCCACCGAGAAAGTCGCGCGGCAGAGTTGGGAGACTTATGGGGCGATCGTGTTGGTAGAGCATCTCGTTGATACCCCAAAGCTCATCGACCGATTGGCACCCGAACACTTGCAACTTGCTGTAAACAAACCGGAAATCCTGTTTTCACAGGTAAAGCACGCGGGTTCGGTGTTCCTGGGGCGGTTTACTCCCGAAGCGATCGGGGATTATCTGGGGGGGCCGAACCATGTCCTGCCGACCGGGCGGCGGGCGCGGTTTGCGTCGGGGCTGTCGGTGCTCGATTTCATGAAGCGGACCAGTTTCCTGCAGTGTGACGCGGCGGCGATCGCCACCCTGGGCCCGGCGGCAATCGCGCTGGCGGGCGCGGAAGGCTTGCCCGCGCACGCCGCATCGGTCAGGGCACGCCTGTCATGAAACTTCGTTCAAAATCACGCTCCGCCGCACGTTTGGCCGCCGTTCAGGCGCTTTATCAGCTTGAAATGGAGCAAACCCCGCTCCCGAATCTGCTTCACGAGTTTCACCAGCACCGGCTGGGTGCGACGATCGGTGAGGACGAGTATAACGAGGCCGAGTTCGATTTCTTCGACGACCTGGTGAAGGGCGTCGATGCGCGGCGCGCGGAAATCGACGGGCACATCACCGCGCTGCTGGCGTCGGGCTGGACGATAGAGCGGCTGGACCGGCCAATGCGCGCCATACTGCGCAGCGGCACTTATGAGTTGCTGGCGCGCAACGACGTGCCGGTAAAGTCGGTCATCAACGAATATGTCGACGTCGCCGATGCTTTTTATGCCAAGCGCGAGAAGGGTTTCGTCAACGGACTGTTGGACAGCATGGCAAAGCGGGTGCGTCCGGGCGTCCAATCAGCAGCTATGGAACCCCACGCGACGGAACCCCACGCGACGGAACCACTGGCGGAACACCCCGCCGCTCCCGACCGTTCTAGCAGTGAACAGGAGACGATCATGTCCGACACGCAGATTATTCCCGAAGCCGCGATGGAGCGCGCCTCGGTCGCGCCCGATGGCGAGACGCCGGTTGCCCATCCCGACCAGCAGGCGGGGCAGGATACCGATATCGCCCGCCGCCTGAAGCGCGACCCGAGCGATCAGGATGCCCAGCTTGATCGTGGCCTCGATGAATCGATGGATGCGTCGGACCCACCGGCAGCAGCGCATCCGGGCGATTCGGGTGAGCCATTGCCATCGTCGGGCTTCGATGCCGCCGCTGAGGAAGCCCTGCAGCGGTCAAAATAACCGCTACGGACGGTTCCGTGCTGCCGTCCAGACCAGTGTTCTGCAGATAAACCCGATGCAACCCTGGACCTTCAGGGTTCCATCGGGATTGTGCGACACGATCGACTTGTAGCTGCGCCCCGATCGCGGATCGTAGATGCGGCCGCGCCAATCAGAACCGCTGTCGGCAAAGCCGGTCAATATGACGATGCCGACCAGCGGCCGGGTCCGCAGGGCGACGACGGGGTTGTTCGAATCGGTGGTCTGCCCGGCGGGACCGACTTTCAACACGCGCAGGATCGTGCCGCATAACCCCGACGCGCACGGTGCAATCTCGATGATCGAATCGCGTTCGGTGGTTAGCCATTTACCGGTGATCGGTGCCGCCGCCATTGCCGGTGTCGACAGAGCGAGAGCGGCCAGTGCGGACAACAATCGGAATTTCATTATGGTCATTCTGGAATGGGGCCAGTGACCTCGCACTCTGGCCGATTGCGATAGATTCAAGCGGTTCCGTCCTCGCCCTTGCCCATCGGTGGCCGGGTCCGATAGGAGTTTGTGCACTTCACGCAAAGGTATCCGATGACCGTCCGCCTGCATGACTATTTCCGATCTTCTGCCTGTTACCGCGTGCGTATCGCGCTGAACCTGAAACGCGTGAAGTACGAAACGGTGGCGGTCAATATCGTGAAAGGCGAACAGCAAGAGTCGCACTTTGCCGCAAAGAACCCGCAGCAACTGGTGCCGATGCTCGAAATCGACGGGCTGGAGTTGAACCAGAGCCTGGCGATTATCGACTATTTGGACGCCACGCATCGCGATCCGCCGCTGATGCCCGACGATGCCGCCGCCCGGTCGAAAGTGCTGGCGATGGCGCTGGTGATCGCCTGCGACATCCACCCGCTGAACAATCTACGCGTGCTGCGGTATCTGGACGATGCGCTGGGCGTGGCGCAGGATCGCCGCGATGACTGGTATCGGCACTGGGTGGCGCAAGGGTTTGCCGCGTTGGAAAAGATGGCCGCCGGATCGGGCGCCTTTCTGTCGGGGGCGACGCCGGGGGTGGCCGATATTTGCCTGGTCCCGCAAATGTATAACGCGCGGCGGTTGAATCTGGACCTGACCGACTATCCGACGCTGGTCAGGATCGATGCCGGAGCCTGCACCTTGCCCGCGTTTCGGGCCGCGCACCCGGACGCGGTGACAAAGACAATCTGAGTCTCGCAACCATCATCATGCCTGGCTAGTTTCAGCAGGGCACATGAAGTGACAGTGAAACGAGAGGAATAAATGATGAGCATTTTCGGTTCGATCAAAGACGCAATTTTCGGGAAATCCGCAGCGGCAGCGCCAGCGGCAACACCAGCGTCTGCCGCAGCCCCCGCCGCTGCCCCGGTTGCCGCGCCTGCTGCTCCGGTTGCTGCAACCCCGGCCGAAATCGACGCGCGCCTGGCCGCCATCGCCGCGTCCAAGGGCGCGGAATCGAATTATAAGTCATCGATCGTCGATCTGATGAAATTGCTGGGGTTGGATTCGAGCCTGTCGAACCGCACCGAATTGGCCAACGAACTTGGCTATACCGGCGACACCAACGATTCGGCGACGATGAACATCTGGCTGCATAGCGAAGTGATGAAGAGCCTGGCCAACAAGGGGGCGTAATTACGGCCTCTTGTCCATCACCCCGGCCTGCGCCGGGGTGATGGTTTGTTAGTGAGCCTCAAAACCAACGCGGAATAACGGCTGCCCAACCCGAAAGGTTGTCAGCGCGCCCCAATTAGGGCCGGGCGTCGGTGTCCAGCACGTTGTCCAGATCGTCGTCGCCATCCTCGTCGTCGCCATCTTCCAGGTTTGCGCCGCCCATGTCAGGGTCCATGTCGGTCAGCAGGACGCCGTCGTATTGGCCGCCGCCTTCGACTTCGGCGACCTCGGCGCGCTGGGAATCGTCATAGCCTTCAAGATCGGGCTCATCCTCGGCATGAGCGCCACCGGGAACGTCGATACGGCCATCGAACGGCGATTCGGGGGGAGTGTCGAATTGGTCGTCGGTCATGTCGTGAACTCCGTTGAATAGCGTGTTTATCAACGGCGGGACGGGGTTTGCGGTTCCAAATTACAGGCCGGGCGCTAGATTGTCGGCATGACCGACACTGGGGAACACATCCGCCCGCTTTCGCTCGGCGAGCAGGCCAACGATCCAATCCGCTTTGCCCAGGAACTGGGACAATCGTTCGAACGCTTTGGATTTGCCATCGTCGCCGACCACGGGATCGACGATGCGCTGGTGGCGCGCGCATCGTCGCTGACCAGGGCGTTTTTCGACCTGCCCGACGCGGTCAAACTGGCGTTCAAATCACCAAAAGGCGGCGCGCGCGGGTTTACACCGCTCGGGGTGGAGATCGCCAAGGGCGCGAGTGAAAACGACCTGAAGGAATTCTGGCACGTCGGACGCGACCTGCCCCAGGGCCATAAATATAACGGTTCGATGCCCCCCAATATCTGGCCCGATCAACCCCCGGAGTTCCGTGAGACGCTGACCACGCTGTTCGCCGAATTCGACCGGGTGGGCGCGCGCCTGTTGTCGGCGATCGCGATTTATCTGGGGCTCGACGCCGACTGGTTCGTCGAGCCCGTGCGCGACGGCAATTCGGTGTTGCGCCTGCTCCATTATCCGCCGGTTTCGCCCGACGCACCCGGCGTCCGGGCGGGCGCGCACGAGGATATCAACCTCATCACGCTGTTGCTGGGTGCAGAGGAGGCGGGGCTGCAATTGCTCGACCGGTCGGGGCACTGGCTGGCCGTCGATCCGCCGAAGGGCGCATTGGTCGTCAATGTCGGTGACATGTTGCAGCGGCTGACCAATCATGTCCTGCCATCGACCAGCCATCGCGTCGTCAATCCGCCGCCCGAACGACGCGGGTGCCCACGCTATTCCATGCCGTTTTTCCTGCATCTGGCGTCGGACTTTCCCATTCGCACGCTGCCCGGATGCGTGTCGGTGACGCGACCCGACCGCTATCCGGGGGCGATCACGGCGGACGAATATTTGCAGCAAAGGTTGAAAGAGATCGGGTTGCTCTAGATAGGGGCGGCGCATGACCGAAACGATCAAAAATCCACCGCTTCGAATCGCCCTGGCCGGGCTTGGCACCGTCGGCGGTGGCGTGGTGAAGTTGCTGGATGCGAACCGCGAACTGATTACGCGGCGGGCCGGGCGCGGTATCGAGGTGGTGGCCGTCAATGCGCGCGACCGGTCGCGGGCCCGTGGCTTCGACCTCTCGCGGTTCGACTGGGTGGACGATACGACGGCGCTGGCGACGCGGGACGATGTCGATGTCGTCGTCGAACTGATTGGCGGGTCGGATGGCCCCGCGTTGACGCTGGCCAAAGCGACGATCGCCAGCGGCAAGGCGTTCGTCACCGCGAACAAGGCGATGATCGCGCATCACGGGCTGGCATTGGCGCAAGGCGCGCAGGATGCCGGAACCGCGCTGAAATACGAAGCGGCGGTCGCGGGCGGGATTCCCGTGATCAAGGGGCTGCGGGAGGGGGCGGCGGCCAACGAACTCAGCCAGGTTTATGGAATATTGAACGGCACCTGCAATTACATTCTGACGCGGATGGAGGCGGAGGGGTCGGATTTCGGCGACGTGCTGGCCGACGCGCAGGCGCTGGGCTTTGCCGAGGCCGACCCGTCGTTCGATGTCGATGGCGTCGATGCCGCCCATAAGCTCAGCATCCTGGCCAGCCTGGCGTTCGGGACGCGGATCGATTTCGACAGCGTCCGGCTGGGCGGCATCCGGGGCGTACTGGGCGGCGACATCGCGCAGGCGCGGGCACTGGGATATTGCGTGCGGCTGGTCGGGCTGGCCGAGGCCGATAGCCACGGACTGTTCCAGCGCGTCCATCCTTGCCTTGTTCCGCTGGCTCATCCGCTGGCGCATGTGCAGGGCGCGATGAACGCGGTGGTGGCGCAGGGTAATTTCGTCGGGCGGCTGTTTTTCGAGGGGCGCGGCGCGGGCGAGGGGCCGACGGCGAGCGCGGTTGTCGCCGACCTGATCGACGTTGCGCGCGGTGAAATCGGCCCGGCGTTCGCGATGCCGGTCGCCAGCCTTGCTACGCCTGAGACTGCGGATGCGGGCGCGCGGCGCGAGCGGAGCTACCTGCGCTTTATCGTCGCCGACCGGCCCGGCGTGCTGGCCGAAATTACAGCGGCGATGCGCGATGCCGGAGTCTCGATCGAAAGCATGATCCAGCGCGGCGAGGCCCCGGGTGGCGGGGTCCTGCTGGTGATGACCACGCACGAGGGCCCGGCGCGATCGGTCGCGGCGGCGCTGGCGCGGCTGGAGGGCAGCGCGAGCATCACCGGACAGCCGATGTGGATGCCGATCCTGGACGTTTGAAGTTTGACAGGCGCTCGCCTATCGCAATGCAGCAGCAACAAGGAAAACCCGAATCATGGTAATCGCAAGCGACGTTCTCGACCGCGTACTGGTGCTGGAAATGGTGCGCGTTACCGAGGCGGCGGCGATTGCCGCGTCCAGCCTGATCGGCCGTGGTGATGAAAAGGCCGCCGATGCCGCCGCCGTCGAAGCGATGCGTGCTGCGTTGAACGAACTGTACATGGACGGGACCGTCGTGATCGGTGAGGGCGAGCGCGACGAGGCACCGATGCTGTATATCGGCGAGAAGGTCGGCTCGGCGATCGGCAAGGGTCCCAAGATCGACATCGCGCTGGACCCGCTGGAGGGCACCACGATCACGGCCAAGGCCGGGCCGAACGCGCTGGCGGTGCTGGCCGTCGCCGAACACGGCAATCTGCTGAACGCACCCGACGTCTATATGGAAAAGCTGGCGGTCGGGCCGGGCTATCCCGACAACATCATCGACCTGAACAAGACCCCGACCGAGAATATCAACGCGCTGGCCGCGGCCAAGGGCGTCGCGCCGCACGAGATCATCGCCTGCGTGCTGGATCGCCCGCGCCACGAAAAGCTGATCGCCGAACTGCGCACGATCGGTTGCGGCGTGATGCTGATCGGTGACGGCGACGTGGCGGGGGTGATCGCGACGACCAACCCCGACACGACGATCGACATCTACATGGGTTCGGGGGGCGCGCCCGAGGGCGTGCTGGCGGCCGCCGCGTTGCGCTGTGTCGGCGGGCAGTTCAAGGGACGGCTGATCTTTCGCAACGACGACGAGCGCGCGCGGGCGAAAAAATGGGGCATCACCGACCTCGACTATATCTATGACCTGACCGAACTGGCCAAGGGCGACTGCATCTTTGCGGCGACGGGCGTTACCGACGGGTCGCTGCTGGCGGGCGTCAAGAAACTGAAGGGCGGCATGATGACCACCGAAAGCGTCGTGATGCGCGCCAGTTCGGGGACGGTGCGCTGGGTCAAGGGCGAACACCGCAAGGTCGAGGGCTAAATCTGCTCGCGTCTGCCGTCTTAGGCCGCTAATACACCGGCATGGTTGAGCGGCTGCCCAGTATCGACGAACTGTGGACCCGCCCGCCCGGCGTCTGGAACCCGGTGCCGCCGGTGACGGAAGTAGCGCCCCCGACACCGCCACCCTCGCGGTGGAAGCGGCGGCGGGTGTGGACCAAGCGCGTGCTGTGGGTGGCGTTGGTGACGTTCCTGCTGCTGTTTGCATGGTTGGCGCTGACCGCCCCGCTGTCGCGATCGCTGAAGCCGATGGCACCGCCGCGGATCACGTTGCTGGCCGCCGATGGCCAGCCGATTGCGCAAAAGGGGGCGGTGGTCGACCGCCCGGTCAGGGCCGCCGACCTGCCCGACACCGTAACCCAAGCGTTCGTCGCGATCGAGGACCGGCGGTTCTACACGCATTGGGGCGTCGATCCGCGCGGGATGCTGCGCGCCGCCTGGAACAACATGCGCGGTGGCGGCACGCAGGGGGGCAGCACGATCACCCAGCAGCTCGCCAAGATGACCTTCCTGTCGCCCGAACGCAATCTGAGCCGCAAGGCCCGCGAGATGCTGATCGCCTTCTGGCTGGAGGGTTGGCTCACCAAGGACCAGATCCTGGAACGATACCTGTCCAACGCCTATTTCGGCGACAATGTGTATGGGTTGCGGGCGGCGTCGCTGCGGTATTTCAACCGCCAGCCAGAGCGGCTGACGCTGGCGCAGGGGGCAATGCTGGCCGGGCTGGTGCAAGCGCCGTCGCGGCTGGCGCCGTCGCGCAACCTGGCGGGCGCGCAGGCCCGCAGCCGGCTGGTGCTGGCGGCGATGGCGGATGCCGGGTTCATCACTGCGGCGCGGGCCGGGGCGACGCCGGTCGCGGTCAGCAACCTGCGCGCGGCGAGCGTTCTGCCGACCGGCACCTATTTCGCCGACTGGGCGATGCCCCAGGCGCGCGCGCTGACCGAACAGGTCTATGGCGATACCGAGGTCGCGACCACACTCGACGCGCGAATGCAGAAATATGCGCGGGCAGCGGTAGCGCGCGCGGCACTCGGGTCGGCACAGGTGGCGCTGGTCGCGATGCGTCCCAACGGCGAAGTGGTCGCGATGATCGGCGGGCGCAGCTATGACAAGTCACCGTTCAACCGCGCGACGCAGGCCCGCCGCCAGCCCGGATCGACCTTTAAACTGTTCGTCTATCTGGCGGCGCTGCGTTCGGGGATGACGCCCGACACGCTGATCGATGACAGCCCGATCGTCGAGGGCGGCTATCGCCCGAAGAACAGCAGCGCGCACTACCGCGGACAGATCTCGCTGCGCCAGGCCTTTGCGCGGTCCAGCAACGTCGCGGCGGTGCGGCTGTACCGCAAGCTGGGGCCCGAGGCGGTGATCCAGGCGGCGCGCGACCTGGGCATCCGCAGCCCGCTGACCGCCGACCCGACGCTGGCGCTGGGTTCGTCGGGCGTGACGCTGCTGGAGTTGACCTCGGCCTATGCGGCGATCGCGGCGAACAACTGGCCGGTCGCGCCGCACGGCATCCCGCACGAAGAGCCGGGACTGATCGCGCGGTTGCTGCGCCCGAGCCACAGTTTCGACGGGCCGACGCTGGCCATGATGCGCGAATTGTTACGAGGGGTGATCGTCGAGGGGACGGGCCGCGGCGCGGCACTGGCAATCGATGCTTATGGCAAGACCGGAACCAGCCAGGACAATCGCGACGCGCTGTTTGTCGGCTATGCGGGCGACCTGATCGTCGGCGTCTGGGTCGGCAATGACGACAATTCATCGTTGAAGGGCATCCACGGCGGCGGCGTCCCGGCGCGGATCTGGCGCGATTTCATGGGTGCGGCAATCCCGGGTGCCCGACCGATCATCGCGCCGGTGGTTCCCAGGGCCGATGAAGCGCCACCCGAGCCCGATAGTCTGGATTTCGGCCTGGAAAATATGCAGATCAGGCTTGGTAATGACGCCGGCCTGACGCTTAATTCGCAAGTCGCCGGTGTTCCTTTAAATGTCAAACTGGATCAGAACGGTGTGTCGATTGTGACGCCCAGGCCGCAGGTGCCTGATAAGCCATGATAACAATGCGAAACATCACCATCGTTCGTGCGTAACCGAACCGACCGATTGTTTTAGGTGTCCTATCGTTACGGGGTTATCACGGTAGCATCGGCTGCTGGCTTTAGGGGCACAGCCGCTGAGAGATAAGTGTCTCCCTTCCGTCGCGCAGGGAAATTATGTCGGTCATGGTTATCGCCAAGTTTCGTAATGAGCTACTTTCGCGCCTTACCCCGGCGGACCTGAACCTGTTTTCAGCGGAGCTTGTCCCTATCGTTTTCGAAAAGCGTGACCTGCTGATCCCCGCCGGCAAGACCATTCAGCGCACTTATTTCCTTGAAACCGGCATTGCCTCGGTCGTCGCCACCACTCCCGACGGAACCCAGACCGAAGTCGGTATCATTGGCAGGGAGGGGATGATCGACGTCGCAACCGTAATGGGCAGCGAGACCGCTCCGCTTGAGATATTCGTCCAGGGACCGGGCCACGGCCACAGCCTGCCATGCACCGCCTTCCAGGAGGCACTGGCGAAAAGCGACACATTGCGCGCGGTGATGTTGACGTTTGCCCAGGCGTTTATGGTGCAGGTGTCGCACACGGCGCTGGCGGCCGCGTCCCTGTCCATCAAGGCGCGATTGGCGCGGTGGCTGCTGATGTGCGCCGACCGCACCGATGGCGTCCAAATCCCGATGACGCACGAGTTCCTGTCGCTGATGCTAAGCGTGCGCCGTCCGGGTGTAACCGAAGCGGTGCAGGCGGTTGAAGCGACGGGCGCCATTCGCGCGCACCGGGGGATGATCGAGATCCGCGACCGCAGCATCCTGAAACAGATCGCGGGCGAAGGCTATGGCGCGCCCGAAGCCTATGCCGCCAAATTGTCGGGCTGATACCAGGGTCGGAGCGGGACGGTTCGGTTCGCCGACGATCATAGGGTCAACGCGCTGTTTGCATTGACGGCGCACCAAGCAAGCGATCATGCGGACCCGACGACATTTGGCACCTTATTCGAGTTGAGGCAGACGCATGGCCCGAAAATACAAAAATCATGACCCTGAGGAAGACTTGCCCGGCAAGAGTGAGGCGTCGACAGCAATCGTTCCACCATGCTGGCTGTGTGGGCGGCTGACCGGCAAGACCATCGTGTGGCACCATCCAGTGCCCAAGAGTCGGGGCGGGCGTGACGTCGTGCCCATGCACGCCATCTGCCAGCAGACGCTGATCGTTAACTTCACCAATTCCGAATTGCAGCGCAACGGGATGAATGTCGAGAATTTGCTGGCCGATCCCGCCGTGCGCAAGTTCGTCGACTGGGTGGCGAACAAGGACCCCGACTTCACCGCGACGATTGCCCGCAAGCAGCGCTGACGATCAGCGACGGATCGTCAGAGACCCAGTTTCTTCAGCGCCGCATCGAGTTCGGCGGTCAGCGCCGCGTCGTCCTTTGGTGCCAGTCGATTGAGCGCGGTCTGGACCCGCTGTTGCGCCACCTGCAGGGCCTTGTGGCGGATCGAGCGCGTCGCATTGGTCCGCCAGGATTTGCTCTCGCCCAGCAAAGCCGCCCATCGCGCCTCCTCCGCTGCAAGGATGGCGAGGGCCAGTCGAAGCCCGTCGCGTCGTCCGTGTGCATAGTCTTCGGACAAGTCCATCTCCTGCTGGAACGGTCTTTACCATAAGCCTGAACCGGGTACTCCTATAGGCCGGGCATGGTCGCCTCGCGAAACGGTTTTGCGGCGCGATGTCGGCGACAGCGATTCCCTTTTCCTTCGCCATCGCCTAGGGCTGCCGGGTGAATCCCCTTTCCATCACAGCGTCGATCACCGGACAGGCATGGCGCTGGCGCGGCAGCGCGGGGTCGGGACAGAGCGACGACCTGGTCGCGCAATTGCTGCTGTCGCGCGGTTGCCCCGCCGATGCGATCGATGCGCACCGCGATCCGACGATCCGCGCGTTCATGCCCGACCCGTCGATCTTTCGCGACATGGACCATGCCGCCGACCGGCTGGCAACGGCGGTGCTGACGGGAGAGGCGGTCACGGTGTTCGGCGACTATGACGTCGATGGCGCGACGTCGGCGGCGCTGCTGATCCGTGTTCTGCGGCAGTTGGGGCTGTCCCCGAACGCTTATATCCCCGACCGGCTGATGGAGGGCTATGGTCCCTCGGGCGAGGCGCTGGTGCGGATTGCGCGGGGCGGCGCGTCGCTGATCGTGACGGTCGATTGCGGTGCCCAGGCATTCGAGGCGCTGGCGATGGCGCGCGGCGTCGGCGTGGACGTGATCGTCGTCGACCATCACCAATGTACCCATGAATTGCCGCTCGCCTATGCCTTGGTCAATCCCAATCGGCTGGACGAGGTTGAGGGCGCGGCGCACGGCCATCTGGCGGCGGTCGGGGTGGCTTTCCTGCTGGCGGCGGCGCTGGTGCGCACCCTGCGTGGCCGCGGGTTTTTTGCCGATCGAGCCGAGCCGCGGCTGATGGACTTGCTCGACATCGTGGCGCTGGGGACCGTTGCCGACGTGGCGAGCCTGCGCGGGCTGAACCGGGCGTTCGTCGCGCAGGGACTGAAAGTGATGGGGGCGGGGCGCAATGTCGGACTGAACGCCCTGCTGCTGGCGTCGCGACTGAAGCGGGCGCCGATCTGCTCCGATCTGGGCTTCGCGCTGGGGCCGCGCATCAATGCCGGGGGGCGGGTCGGCAAATCGGACCTGGGCGTGCGGTTGCTGACGACCGAGGACCCCGAGGAAGCGCGCGAGATTTCCGAAGAACTCGACCGACTGAACGAGGAGCGCCGGACGATCGAAGGCGGTGTTCAGGCCGAGGCCGAGGACGCCGCCATCGGCAAGGGCAATCGCGCGGTCGCCGTGGTCGCGGGCGCGGGCTGGCACCCCGGCGTCATCGGCATCGTCGCGGGACGGCTCAAGGAGAAATTGGGCAAGCCGGCGATCGTCATCGCCATTGACGAACACGGTGTCGGCAAGGGGTCGGGGCGCTCGATCCCCGGCGTCGACCTGGGGGCAGCGGTGCTGGCGGCGAAGGCCATGGGGCTGCTGGTGGCAGGGGGCGGCCATGCGATGGCGGCGGGGCTGACCGTCGCAGCGGGGCAGGTCGAAGCATTCGCGGACTTCATCGACGAACGACTGGCGGGCGACGTCGCGCGTGCCGGTGGCAACCGTGCCTTGCTGCTGGACGCCGTAGTGGCTTGCGGAGGGGTCACGCCGTCGCTGGTCGAGGCGCTGGAGGTTGGCGGCCCCTATGGCATGGGGTGGCCCGCGCCACGGATCGCGGCGGGCATGATGCGCGTTATCAAGGCCGACGTGGTCGGCAGCGGCGGCCA
>NZ_JANXNX010000035.1 GCF_025353885.1 Sphingomonas sp.
TACGACTTCGTTGAGGGTCGCACGCACGATGGCAGGAAGTTCCGCATCCTGACGATCATCGACGAGGCGAGCCGGGAATGCCTGGCGCTGATCGTCGCCCGGCAGCTCAGGCATGAAGATGTGCTGGCAGCACTCGCCGAGCTGTTCATCACGCGGGGACGCGTTCCTGATCACTAGTCTTTATGCTCAGAACCAAATGTTCTGGGCCAGCATGTGCCATAGACATATACGCCAATGACGTATATTCGATACTGATGGACGTGCCGCAAACCGTTGTCGAACTCGCCACCTTTATCCGGGATGCGAAGGCGATCATGACGGACGAGGAGCGCGCGGCCATCGTCGATTACGTTGCCGTAAATCCAACGTCGGGAGTGCCTTTGGGCGGTGGATTGCGCAAGGTGCGTATCGCACGTGAGGGTGGCGGCAAAAGCGGCGGTTATCGAACGCTATTTGTGTTTGGCGGTGCCCATATTCCCCTGTTTTTAGTGACGGTGTTCGCCAAAAACGAGAAAGGCAATCTAAGTAAAACGGAACTGGCGGCGGTTGTCGCTTTGAGCAAAATCCTGCTCGCAAACTACGGAGTAAAAAAATGAACGTGTATGAAAATCTTGTCGAGGGATTGAACGAAGCCATCGCCTTTTCCGAAGGCAAGGAGACCGGCGCGCGCGTCCATCACCTCACTGTGCCTGCGATCGATGTTGCCCAAGTTCGTGCAAGTACCGGCTTATCACAAAGTGCATTTGCGCAGAGCATCGGCGTTGCCAAAGGAACATTACTCAACTGGGAGCATGGTAGGCGGCACCCCACCGGCCCCGCACAGGTCTTGCTTGCGATGATCGCCCGCAAGCCCTCGGTGGTGACCGAATTACTCCGGTAGCTGACTGACCTTCTCAGCGTGAGGCCATCCTATGCGCGTGAGCGTGCCAGTGAGCGTCGATCGCGGCACCTTGAAAGTGCGGCAGACTAGCTACGGACATAGGCCAAGGCCCGTTGTTCCGCGTCTTCATCGTCGAAATCAGGCAGGCGCTTCAGAAACGCTCTAAGATATTCCGCATCCAGGCCCTGCTCGAAAATGGCCCAGCGCTCGTGCTGTGCGTCAACCAAACGCCCCTGTGCATCGACGACTTCGATATGGACCCTTCGCCAGTCGGGCCAATGACCGCGTTTACGGGAACCCGTCTCGGCCAGGGTTAGCGCCGCCAAAGCCTCATCGACGCGACCAGCAGCGAGGAGCCGTTCCGCAACACGAGCAGCGATCGCCGGGTTTGCCCGTTCCTCGGCGGAGTAGCGCGCGACATAGCCATCCACATCGCCCAGGGCGTCAGCAATGTCTGTCAATGCGGACTGGATCAGACGAGCATGGCGCTGCGCGTCATAATCCTCCTGAAAAATCGAGCCGCGCGTGCTGATGCCGATCACCTTGCGGTTATCCGGCTTGGGCGTCGCGGGCGGCTTGACGGCCAGATCCTCAAACCGGGCCTAAAGGAGGCAGAACCCCTCGCGACCCAACGGCTCGGCCATTAGGTCGATCAGCCCGTCAAACTGCACATAATCATTGGCGCAAACCCCGTCGAACACCCGTTCAGCAAGTTTGCGTGTGTCCAGCTTCGCCTGCGTGGAAACCGTGCCGAGATCGTCCCGCGCCATGGTTATGACGTTTCCGACCATGCCATTGCTGTCGTCGCACCGCTCGTAAAGTGAGGGTGCTATTTCCAGCAGGCGTCAGAGCAGGTCAAAGGCATCAGCGGGCCTAGTCGGTGCGACATGCGTCATGATTGCGGTCCGCTGAATATCGAGATCCCGCACGAGGGATTTGATCTTGTGCCAATCGACAAAGGACCTTGACCGGGCGATCGTGGCGAGCCGCTTGCGGATTTCTGCGGCGACATCGCCACCTCCGCTGCGACTTGCCAGTTCCAGCCTCAGGCGACGTTTGGCGGCGGCGTCCCCCGTCGCCAGTTCCATCAGTAATTCCGCAAGCCGCTCGGCCCCCAGTGCAGCGAGATTCTTGAGGTTCAGGGTAGTATCGGAAGCCATCACCCATTTTCGCAATTGCGGCACGGCGGTCAAGGTCTGAACGAGGCGGGTCCGAAGTCCGCTACCGCCCGAGACTGTGTAAAAACGCTGGAACGTGGTAGTGTTTTGCTGGGTTTCGGGAGGGTTTGAGATGGGCCGTTTCGTAGAATGTGCAGACCGCCGGCAAGACTACTTGCTGCCGGCATCGCTTGATGATTACCTGCTTTGTTTTGGTCCGAACCTTGGGCAGGTTGCGTGCGTCATGGCCCTGATCAACCGCAAGGGCGTTAAGCGAGGCCTTGATCTTGCGGTCACATTCCAGGATCTTCGTTTGGTAAAAGTCATAAAGCGCCACGGACTGGCAAAGCGCAAAAATGTGCTCATCGCGCCAGTTCCCCGACAAAGCAGCGCAGATCGTCTCAACCGATGAATGACATCGGATATCACGCATCTCTGCCAGGATATGTGGCTTTCGCTCTCCTGCTACGACGGCCCGAATGATCCGCATGCCTGTTGCACCGGTGATGTCAGAGACGACGTGATGGAGCTGAACGTTCATTTCCATCAAGGCTTTTTGCATATGCTGAATGTGAGAGGCCGCATATTCAATCAGTCGCTCGCGCTGCCGGACGTAGGCGCGAAGCGTCGCAACACCGGCTTCGGGACGGAAGCTGCCGCGCAACAGTCCGTAGCTGTGAAGCCTTTGCAACCAGGCGGCATCGCTGACATCGGTTTTGCGGCCTGGTACGTTCTTGGCATAGCGCGCGTTCACAAGAATAACGTGAAAGCCATGGTGTTCCAGGATTTCATAAGCCGGGATCCAGTAAACACCGGTGGACTCCATCGCCACGCTCGTAACGTCACAGGCTTTGAACCAGCGCGCCATCTCGTGCAGGTCGCCCGTGAACGTGCCAAAGGCGCGAACCGGATTATCGTCGGCATCGGGATTTATGGCCGCCATGTGCATGGTTGAACCGATATCGATGGCGGCAGCGCGCGGGTTGACCAGGGACAATGCAGCCATGTCTTTGGATCTTGCTTCAGTCATTCCATTTCTCCTTCAAAACAGAAGGGTATGGGCGACGCAAACCGTCATCTTCCTAACCGGGATCGCCGCAGTGCGACGTCACCACTCTCAAGTACGCAAACGCCCACGGGCCACGTTTTTTAACGGGGTATCATGCCTCCAATAGGCCAACGGCCGCGACCCTTCCACAACCCTTGTACCACGACCCGTTTCTACCGCCGACAGGCGGGCTCAGCCCGGGACGGTTTTTTAAGATATCCCTCTCCTCCTTAAGCACACGGTTCGAGGCGGAGACGTTCATTCTCGCGCTAAATCTGCTTGGCGAGCGCTGGCACCAGATCAGCCGGACGATGCTGTGACAGCCATTTGCCCAGCGTCGATTTACCAACGCCCAAATCTGACGCGATCCGGTCACGCGGCAACCTGCTCGTCAGCGCAATACGCACCGCCTCTCGCTTGAACTCTTCGGTATGCTTGATCATCTCGTCGGTCTCCTTGAACGAGTTTTAAACTCTCAAGTGACCGGCGCAAAACCGTTACAAGTCCATAGGGTACTAAATTGATGTTTCTCGATCGCGTTCCGGGACGGTGCGCTACTGTTGCGGCCTGAAATCTAGAAGGCCAAGGTGTTTTGATGACCAAGGAAGAACGAAGGCTAACACCTAAACCGTCGTTCGTTCGGGGCCTCCAAATTACCCAACTCCCGCTGACGACTTAACTCGTTCGTACCGCAGCGCTTCCGCCAAACCGATCAGCTGAGCATTCGCTAGCGTTACGAAGGCGCGTGGCACGTTCTGTAGCATGCGCTGGTACTTGGGCGATGTTGCGAATAGCGTCTGCGTGTCTGGACGTTGCAGAAACGGGCGGATCGCGTTCGCCAGCGCTCCGGTAACAAGCACGCCGTCCCACGCGCCGAACGTCATTACTAAGTTACCCGCCTGCGCCCAGAATGCCTTAGCGAGCAGCTCGCATGCGGCGCGCGCGACGGGATCGGTCGCGGCGGAGCGGGTGATTTCCTCTGGAGTGCGTATGCGCACCGCCGTACGGCCGCGCTGCGCGAGGAACGCGTAGATTGCGGCCAGACCAGGTGCGGATACGATCTGCTCTGTCATAACTGGATTAAGTCCCGGGAACATGTCGGACGCCAATTGGGCCAGCTCGCCGGTTGCTGCCGCGAACGCGCCATGGCCCGCCTCGGTTGAAAGCAAGGTTACAGCGCCCGTCTCGCTGCGGTTGATAACCGAGACGCCGAGTCCCGATGTGATACCGAGGACAACGTAGCAGCCGGGCCGCTTCAACTCCGGTGCGAGTTGGGTGCTGAAGGTCTCGATCTGGCATACGTCTGCGCCGCAGATCGCCCACGCCTCGGCTGTGAAGTCATTGAGGATTAGCGGGGCGCAGCCTGTCATCGCCCGGAGTCCTGTGCGCGACACGAACCAGTGCGTGTTTGTGATCGAGATTGTGTCGCCACGCGCCAGCCCTGCGACTGCGATTGCCGCGCGCGACGGTATGGCCGGCAGCGCGAGGTCACGCTGAAAGTCGATCAGCGCGGCCGACACGCCGGTCGTTGCCTTCGCATCGTAGGAGCGGATCGTCTCGGGCCGCAGCGTACCATTCTCGTCAGACAACGCGAAACGCACGCGCTTGCGCCCGACAGAGCCCAGAACCGCTACGTCATGCGCGGCCCCTGTCCTTTTATCCATCCTCGTCCTCTCACCTTTTTCTGGCGACGACAGTAGACGAGGCGCGTTAGCAAACAACTATTGGAAGATTTTCATGGCCTAATACCCAATCCTGTGAGGGCTGACTCATAGGGGATTCCCAATCGCGCTGATTTCCGATTCAATGGTCGCAGGCCGGGATGGAGGTTGGCGATGGCATCAGCGGTGGCGCTTCGGGAAGATTTCACAGCAGCGAGAATGAGGGCGCTGGCGCGGTCCAGTCGGGACGCTAATCAGGTCCGTCGATTGCTGGCATTGGCCGCGATTTATGAGGGCGGCACCCGCAGTGATGCCGTGGTTTTGGGTGGCGTTGGTCTACAGACAGTCCGCGATTGGGTTTTGCGGTTTAATACCGAGGGTCCGGATGGACTGATCGATGTGTTGCCGCCCGGCGGGATCCCGTTGTTAAATGATAACCAGCGGCAGGCTTTGGCGCAGATGGTCGAGAGCGGTCCGATCCCGGCATCGCACGGTGTCGTTCGCTGGCGTCTGATCGATCTGGCGCAGTGGGTGTGGGACGAGTTCGCCATCAGCGTGAGCTAGCAGACATTGAGCCGGGAACTGCGTGCCAGGGAGCATAAAAAAGCTGGGGGTTATGCCGCCTTCCGCTCGTCCCTCCATCTCTGAAAATCATTGACCAGCGTACCATCGAGGGTTCGGACGCGGAGTTGTACAAGCAGATGCACGCCCCGGGGCGTCCACTGCATTTGCTGCTTCTTTGCAAAGCGCTTGGCGACGACCTGGTTGACGGTCGACTCCACGAAGGCGGTCGAGACCGCCTCTCCATATCGCCGTCGTTCGCCATAGTTTGGGACCATGCTGGCGTTGGCACTGATATAGCCGTCGAACTCCCGCAAATGCTTGAGGAGAGGTGGCTCGGTTTGTTTGAACAGCGCCGCGCGATTTATAAGTGGAATGGCTGCCGGTTGATTATGCCGCTGCGAGAAGCGGTTGGTTGAAGTAAGCCTGATCGGGTGTCCTCCGGTCAAGCGAGGAATGTGGCCGTCC
>NZ_JANXNX010000041.1 GCF_025353885.1 Sphingomonas sp.
GAGGGACCGCGTGCAACGCGAGGGAGAGGGGAGAGGGTGGCCTGTCCGATCCGGACGCGGTTCCGCTGAACACAGTTCGCTCGCCTCTCCCCGCTCGGCAAAAGGCCGAGTCGCCCTCTCCCCTGAAGGGACGAGGGAAGCGGACCATTTCCAAACTTCGTCACCCCGGCGAATGCGCTCTTTACCAGTCGTGCGCTTTGCGCTTGCCCGAACCCCGTTCGGTCCGCCATGCGCTGGGCGATGACGTTTCAAGTGGACATGGGCGAGGATCGGACCGGCCAATCGGTACCGATCGACCTGGAAGAACTGCTGGCCACACGGCTGCTGGTGCAGGGCAATTCGGGATCGGGAAAGTCGCACCTGTTGCGCCGCCTGCTGGAACGCAGCGCGGGGCATGTGCAACAGATCATCATCGATCCGGAAGGTGATTTCGTGACGCTGGCGGGTCCATATGGCCATGTCGCGATCGAGGCGGTGCAATATTCTGCAGCCGAGGTGCTGCGCTTTGCAACACGGTGTCGTGAACATCGGACGTCGGTGGTGCTGAGCCTGGAAGGGCTGGAGATGGAGGGGCAGATGCGGTGCGCCGCCACATTCCTGTCGGGGCTGTTCGATGCGCCGCGCGAACATTGGTATCCGGCGCTGGTCGTGGTGGACGAGGCCCAGATATTCGCGCCTGCTGCGGGTGCGGAGGTCAGCGAGGAGGTTCGCCGTGCCTCGCTGGGAGCGATGACCAACCTGATGTCGCGAGGGCGCAAGCGGGGGCTGGCGGGTATCATTGCGACGCAGCGGCTGGCCAAGCTGTCGAAAAACGTGGCGGCAGAGGCGTCGAACTTCCTGATGGGACGGACATTCCTGGACATAGACATGGCGCGCGCTGCCGACTTGCTGGGCATGGAACGTCGCCAGGCGGAGGCAATCCGGGACCTGGCGCGGGGGTCATTCCTGGCGCTTGGTCCCGCCATCTCGCGGCGTCCGATCGCGGTCAGGATCGGCCCGGTGGACACATCGGCGCGCAGTGGCAGTCCCGTGCTGACGCCGTTGCCCCAGGCACCTGCGCTCGACATGACGCAATTCCTGCTGGCGGGTTTTCAGGAAGCGCCGCGCCGGGTCGTGGCACCACCGCCGCCGGCCCCGGTCGAGGCCGTGCTGGAACAGATCGGCGCGGCCGACACTTCGCCTGCTGCCGTAGCCGGGGCCGAGGCTCCCGATCCGGCGGTGATGAACACGTTGGTCAGCGACGTGCTGCGCGCCATTGTCGAGGACCCGTATTCGACCGCGCGACCCGCCGCGATCCTGTTCCAGGATTTCCAGGTGCGGTGCCGGATGGTCGGCGTTCAGGCCCCGCCGCTTGACCCATCGGCATTTGCGCGGCGACTGGCAGCGGCGCGCGCCGGGATATTCGACGGGCTCGATGCCGAATGGGCGGCGGCGCTGGACGCCGCGAACGATCTGCCCGACGATATGCTCGGCGCGTTCCTGCTGGTCGCTCGTGCAGCGCGGGAAGGGCAGGCCTGCCCGACCGATGAGGATATCGCCCGGACCTATGGCACCAGTTCGCTTGGCCGCGCGCGCCGGGTGATGAGCTATATCGAAAGCCGCAACCTGTTCGTTACGCGCATCGACCTGTCGGGCAGGCGATCGGTCACGATCCCGGCGCTGGGCTGGACGACCCAATCGACCGAGGCGGCGACGTCGGCGCAATAACCGCGCTTAAATGGGGACGTGTGGCGTCGAGGAATAGCCTTTGCCCGGGTCTTCCCCTTTTCGACTTGCCCGCACGCCGTTCGGCCCGTCATGCGCCGGGCAATTCGCCGCGCGGTTTGAAAATCAGGCTGCCGCTGCGGTCAGCGCTTCGGCCAGCTCGTCCAACCGGTAGGGCTTGGCGAGGATACGGATGCCGTCAGCCTCGGCTTCGAATCTGGCAGCTTCGGCGTATCCGCTGGTCAGCAGGACGGGCAGGTCCTTCCGGCGCTTTTTAATTTCCCTGGCGAGCTGCACGCCGTCCATGCCGCCCGGCATCATGATGTCCGAAAAGACCAGGTCGATCGCCCGGCCGTTCGCCAATGCGCCGAGCGCCGCCGCCGCGCTTGCGGTGCGAATCACGTTATATCCAAGCCGATCAAGCATTTCGGTTACGAGCATGGCGACTTCATCGTCATCCTCGACCAGCAGCACCGAACCTGCTGTGCCGCACTTTTCCTGTTCGACGTCGAGGTCAATGAGCTGGCTCTTTGCCGGAGACGGCACGCTTTCCGAGCGCGGTAGGTACAAAGTAATGTTGGTGCCGCTACCCAGTTCCGAACTGATGCGGACCTGACCCCCCGACTGGGTCGCGAAGCCATGAACCTGGGCGAGGCCGAGGCCGGACCCCTTGCCGATGTCCTTAGTCGTGAAGAATGGCTCAAAGACACGCGCCTGCACGTCCGCCGGCATGCCGGTGCCGGAGTCGATGATCGAAAGCCGGACATAGTCACCCTGTAGGTCTTCGTCGCTCACCTGCTGGGCATTGTCGGCCCTGACCATGATCGTGCCCCCGTTGGGCAAGGCGTCACGCGCATTGACCGCGAGGTTCAGGACCACAAGCTCGAGTTCACCCGGATCCACCTCCACTGGCCAAAGGTCGTCCGCGAAGTCGAAATCGACATGCACATCGCCGCGCAAGCTACGGTCCAGCAGCTCACGCATGCCGCCGATCTGGCGAGCGATGTCGACGGCCTCTGGCTTCAGCGCCTGTTTGCGCGAAAATGCGAGAAGCTGGCGGGTCAGGCCGGCACCACGCTGCGCGGCCTGGCGCATCCCTTCCATCAACCGCTGCCGCCTGGCCGGATTGGTCTGACGATCGATCATCTCCAGCCCTCCGGAGATGACCATGAGGAGATTGTTGAAGTCGTGGGCTACACCGCCGGTAAGCTGCCCGAGTGCCTCGATCTTTTGCGCATGGCGCAAACTCTGTTCCACGCGCGCGCGCTCGTCCATCTCGGTGCGAAGCTGTGCGTTTGCCTGTTCCAGCGCCGCCGTCCGCTCGATCACCAATACCTCCAGCTTTTCGGCCGTTTGGTCGCGCGCCTCGAGCAATGCGCGGACCTCGTACTGCCGGTCACGCGCGCGTAACGCCGCTCTCATGGCGCTCGTGAGGGTGATTGGTTGTACCGGGCGTTCAAGGAGGGAAACGTTGCTGAGCCCGGCGACAAGCTTGCGCCGCCACGCCGACACCGCGGGCTGATCCTGATGACTGGTCAGCACGATGAAGGGCAGGTCGGACCACACTGGCTGATCGGCAACCAGTCGGTCGAGGTCACTCAAGTCCTTGCCAAACAAGCCTTCCTCGGCAACGAATACGGCGCCCACACCTTCGCCGATAGCGCGCACGAGGTCGGCAAGGTCGGTGCAGACGGTCGCACCGATACCCGCCTTTCCTAGGAGTTCGGCGATGGCAGGCCCGTCGCGGCCGATGGGCGAAAAGACGAGGACGTGTTGGCTTAGATCAGCGTGGTCCATCAGGCTCGTCCAGCATCGCCGGAATCTTGTCGCCGACATAGTGCGGGGTCCCCGCAAAGATACCGCTGAATTGGGTCAGGGGCGGTCCCAGGCGAATACCCTGACGGCTCAGCTGGAACTCGCGGATCGAGTGTTCGTGTTCACCGCTGCGTTTCTTGACCACCGACAGCGCCCGCCGCACGGCTCCGGCCATCTCGAAATAGCGCAACATCAAAACCGCATCGCTCAGGTAGCTGATGTCGAGCGGGGTTTCCATCGGCCCGACCAGCCCGTGCTGCGCCAAAAGAAGGAAAGTAAGCACGCCCTGCTGACCGAGGAAGCTCAGAAGCTCATGCATTTGCAGGATGAGAAAGCGTTCGTCCGGCATTGCATTGAGATAGCCGTTCAGGCTGTCGATGATGACGATGCGCGCGCCATCGACCTGAACGCTGCGCCTGACATTGGCGGCGAACTCACCTGGTGAAAGCTCCGCCGGATCGATCTGCTGGTAGCGGATCATGCCGGTATCGAGATGCTCCTGTAGCGGCAGTCCCAGCGTCCGGGCCCGGGCTTCGAGTGTGCCCCGTCCTTCATCGAAAGCGAACAGGACGGCGTGTTCACCGCGCTGTGCCGAGGCAATCGCGTAGGTAAGCGCGAGCGACGATTTGCCGACGCCCGCAGCCCCGATCAAAAGCGCGTTCGTGCCGCGTTCCAGCCCCCCTCCCAGAAGCTTGTCCAGGTCGGCATTCCCGCTGGGCGTGACCTCCCCGATGAACGCCGTGTGATGCTCGGCCGCAACCAGTCGCGGATAGATGTCGAGCCCGCCCTTTTGAATGGTAAAATCGTGAAAGCCGCCGCGAAACTTGATGCCGCGCATCTTCACGACGCGGAGCCTACGACGCTCCGCGCCATAGTCGATGGCAAGCTGTTCCAGCAGTACGACGCCGTGGCTGATCGAGTGGAGCTGGAGATCCTCCTGCTGCGCGGACAGGTCGTCGAGCATGATGACGGTGCAGTTCCGGCTCGTGAAGAAGTGCTTGAGGGCCAGCACCTGGCGGCGGTAACGCAGCGAACTCTGGGCGAGCAGACGCAGTTCGGACAGGCTGTCCAGCACCACCCTGACCGGGTTGAGCCGTTCGACCTCTTCGAATATGAGGTTAGTCGTCTCGCTCAGCTCCATTTCCGCGGGATGGAAGACGGTAAGCTCGTGCTGCGGGTCAAGCGTTGTCTCCGGGGGCACCAGCTCGAAAACATCAACCCCCTTCAGCGACCAGCCGTGTCGCTTAG
>NZ_JANXNX010000076.1 GCF_025353885.1 Sphingomonas sp.
GGGCGACCGGTTTTCGTCTATTTCACCGCCGACTGGTGCCTGACTTGCAAGGTGAATGAGCGCATCGCCATCGAGCGACCGGAGGTTGCGGCGGCCTTTGCCAAGGGCAAGGTCGCGACACTGGTCGGCGACTGGACCCACAGCGATCCGGTCATCGGACGGTTCCTGAACGAACAGGGGCGTTCGGGCGTGCCGCTCTACCTGTTTTACCGGCCCGGCGCCGCCCGGCCCCAGGTTTTGCCGCAGGTGCTGGTCCCTGCCACGCTGACCGCGCTTACTTCCTGAAGACGCGCTTTCCACCGATCCAGGTTTCGTTGACCTTAGTCGCGCGGACGGCCGCAGGGGGGCCGTCGAAGGGGTCGTGATCGACCAGGATGAAGTCGGCACGATAGCCGGGCGCGAGCCGTCCGACCCGATCCTCGGCAAAGGCAGCGTAGGCGGCCCCGGTCGTGAAAGCGGCCAGCGCCTGTTCGCGGCTTATAATTTCCTGCGGCTGCCATCCCCCGAACGGCTGGCCATCAGGGCCTTCGCGGCTGATGGCGGCAGCGATGCCGGGGAAGGGGTTGCTGCTTTCGACCGGAACATCCGACCCGAACGCCAGATGCGCGCCATTCGCCAGCATCGACTTCCACGCATAGGCACCCGCCAGGCGCGTCGCCCCAAGTCGCGCTTCGACCATGACGCGGTCGCTGGTCTGGTGCACGGGTTGCATCGACGCCACGATGCCGTTGCGGCCAAAGCGGGGCAGGTCGACGGGATCGACGATCTGGGCATGTTCGACCCGCCAGCGCCGGTCGCCCTTGTAGGTCGGGGCGAGGTCCTCGATCGATGACAGGACTTCGTCGTTGGCGCGGTCGCCGATGGCGTGCACCGCGACCTGGAACCCGTCCATCGCGGCGCGGCTCATCAGGTTTTTCATCTTGGCGTCGTCCATGAAGCACAGGCCGCTGTCGCCGGGCTTGTCGGCATAGGGCTTTTTAAGGCATGCCCCCCGCGACCCGAGCGCGCCGTCGGCATACAACTTGACCCCGCCCATGCGGAGGTGGTCGTTATAGAGCCAGGGTGTCGGTTCGCCCGCCGCGATGGTGAGCGTCGGTTCGATCCCCAGCGCGTAGGAAAAGATGCGGACGGCCAATCGACCCGTGTCGGCCGCGCGGCGAAAGGTGTTCCAGTCATCCACCGTCGTGCCCATGTCGGCAATGCCGGTCACGCCGAACGCCAGCAGAATATCCTGCGCTTTTGAAAAGGCGAGATCGCGATCTTTCGAAGTGGCCCCGGGAATAGCCCTGGCGATCAGCGATGTTGCGGCATCGACAAAAACGCCGCCGGGCTTGCCCGCCAGTGTCTCGATCCGTCCTCCGGCGGGGGATTTCGTCGTCGCCGTAACACCTGCGGCACGCATGGCGGCGGCATTGGCCCAGCCCGCATGGCCGTCCACGCGCATCAGCCAGATCGGCCGATCACCGGCAAGTCCATCGAGATCGGCGGCGGTCGGAAAGCGGCCAAGCTGCCATTTTTCCTGGTTCCAGCCACCGCCCAAAATCCAGTGACGATCGGGATGGGCGGCGGCATAGGCCGCGATCCGCGCTTTTGCCTCCTCCAGCGACTTTAAGCTCGAGAGATCGAGCGTCAGCGCCGAGAAACCGAGCTCCATCACATGCCCGTGCCCGTCGATGAGGCCCGGCAGCAGCGTCTGGCCCTTGCCGTCGAGCCGCCAGTCGGGGCGGTCGGGCAGCTTGTCGCCACGATGCACGATCCTGCCGATCTTGCCATCAGGCGTCACGGTCAGGCCGGTAAACCGGACCAGCGCCCCTTGCGCGTCCATGGTGATGCCGTTGACATTGTCCACCAGTCCGTCGGCCGCCGCCGGACCTGCCGAAACCGACAGGGTGGCGAGCGCCACGGCCGCAAAGCGCAGGCTTACGGCGGCAAGGATAGAGTGACTGCGGAGGGTGTCTCGATTGCGATTCATCTGCCCACGATGCCAGAAGCCGCAGCGCCCGGACAGGGGGTCTGATTCATTGGCCTAGGTGAAACAAAATTGCGATCGACCGTTATGTTGGGTTATCAAGCCGAAGTATGAATTGAGAAATCCTGCTTTCAAGCAACCGCGACAGCAGAGGAATGTTACCGGCATTCAACATTTGGCGTGTGATCCCGTTCATTTTTTAAGTCGTCGGACCAAGGCACTGGTGTCCTGCCGCCCGCCCCCCAGGTCCTGGACCTCGGCAAAGAACTGGTCGATCAACGCCGCAACCGGGAGCGTTGCGCCATTGGCGCGCGCCTCGTCGAGGGCCAGGCCCAGGTCCTTGCGCATCCAGTCGACCGCGAAGCCGAAATCGAATTCGTCCTTCACCATCGTTGCCCAGCGATTGGTCATCTGCCAACTGCCCGCCGCGCCGCCCGAGATCGATTCGAAAACCCTGTCGAGGTCGAGTTCGGCGGCCTGGGCAACGCGCATCGCTTCGCTGAGTGATTGCAGCGTCCCGGCGAAGGCGATCTGGTTGCACATTTTGGTGGTCTGGCCCGCGCCCGCCGGCCCGACATGGACGATGCGGCTGGAATAATGCTCCATGAAGGGCGTGGCGGCGGCAATCGCCTTGTCTGAACCGCCGCACATCAACGTCAGTGTGCCGTTGACCGCACCGACCTGGCCACCCGTCACCGGCGCATCGACGCTCGAGATCCCCAGGTCCTTGGCCTCGACGGCAAGCTGCCGCGCGATCTTTGCCGATACCGTGGTGTGATCGATGAATACCGCGCCCCTCGACATCGCCTTGAAGGCACCATCGCGGCCAAGTGTGATTGACGCCAGGTCATGGTCGTTACCGACGCAGCTGAGGACGGCATCGGCCCCGATAGCGGCTTCGGCAGGACTGTCCACTGCGCGTCCGCCATGTTCGCCGACCCACGCGTCGGCCTTTGTCCGAGTGCGATTATAGACGGTCAGTTCGTGTCCCGCCGCCGCCAGGTGCCTGGCAAGCTGCCCGCCCATGACGCCCAGCCCGATGAATGCCAGCCTTGCCATCTTCCAGTCCCCGATGTTCGCATGCTGCAGGTCGCAGGTTTGCGCTGGCATCCATATCGGCTAGGGGCCGTCGCTGAAATGGCCAGTGCAACAAAAACTTTCGCTCCTGTCGTCACTCTCGCCGATATCCGTGCTGCGGCCGCGCGGATCGGTGACAAGGTGGTGCGGACGCCGACCCTTCACAGCCAGACGCTGTCGAAGCTGACGGGGGCCGAAGTCTATCTGAAGTTCGAGAACCTGCAGTTCACGGCCGCCTACAAGGAACGCGGTGCGCTTAACAAATTGCTGCTGCTAGGCGACCCCGTGAAGGACACCGGCGTGATCGCGGCGTCTGCGGGCAATCACGCGCAGGGCCTCGCCTATCACGGCGCGCGACTCGGCGTGCCGGTGACGATCGTGATGCCGGTCACCACGCCAACGACCAAAGTGATGCAGACGCAGGGCCATGGCGCGACCGTCGTCATGTTCGGCGAGACCTTCGATGCCGCCTACGCCCATGCCCGCGAGCTGGAAATCGAGCGCGGGCTGACGTTCGTCCACCCCTTCGATGACCCGGACATTATCGCCGGGCAGGGCACGATCGCGCTGGAGATGCTGGCCGATGCGCCGAACATCGATATGCTTGCCATCCCGATCGGCGGTGGCGGCCTGTTGTCGGGCGTGGGGACTGCGGCCAAGGCGCTGAAGCCCGGCCTGAAGGTGATCGGCGTGCAGGCGGAGCTGTATCCGGCGATGTACGCGCTGTTGAACGACCTGGAGATGCCGAGCGAGGGCGACACGCTGGCCGAGGGTATCGCAGTCAAATACCCGGGCACGATGACGCGTGAGATCGTCAGGGCGATCGCCGACGACATCGTGCTGGTCGCTGAACGCCATCTGGAAAAGGCGGTGGCACTGCTGCTGGAAATCGAAAAAACCGTGGTCGAGGGCGCTGGCGCTGCGGGACTCGCGGCGTTGCTGGCGCATCCCGAACAATTTCAGGGCCGGACCGTCGGTATCGTCCTGTGCGGTGGCAATATCGACACACGGCTGCTGGCCAATGTGCTGCTGCGCGATCTGGCGCGCTCGGGACGGCTGGCGCGGTTACGCATCCGCTTGCAGGATCGTCCCGGCGCCTTGTTCAATGTAGCTCGGATTTTCGACGAACAGGCGGTCAACATCATTGAAATATACCACCAGCGCGTTTTCACGACGCTCCCGGCCAAGGGGCTGATCACCGACATCGAATGCGAGACCCGCGACCGGGCGCACCTCGACCGGCTGATCGTCGCATTGCGCGACGGTGGCGGCTATGAAGTAAGCCTTGTCGAACTGGCCTGACCAACATTCATGGTAAACGCCCTTTTCATCAGAGCGCGCGCTGTCCATAGTTGATCCGTGACCGCGCCATTCCGCTTTCCCCGCTTTTTCGTGACGACGCCATCGGCATGCCCGTATCTGCCCGGTCGGATCGAACGCAAGGTTTTCACCGAGCTGACCGGTCCCGCCGCGGGCGAGCTGAACGACGCGCTTGGCCGCATCGGATTCCGCCGCAGCCAGGGCGTCGCTTACCGCCCGTCATGCCTGGACTGCTCGGCCTGCGTGTCGGTGCGCGTGCTTGCCAAGGAGTTCGCGCCGAGCGCCACGCAAAAGCGCCTGATGAAACGCAACGCTGACCTGGAAGTTTCGGTTTGCCGACCCTGGTCGACCGAGGAACAGTTCGAGCTGTTGCGTAACTATCTGTCGGCGCGGCACCCTGAGGGCGGCATGGCCGACATGGACGACCTCGACTATGCCGACATGGTCGAGCTGTCGCCGGTCGACAGTTATGTCGTCGAATATCGCGAGCCATCGGCGGCGGGCAGGCCAGGTCGATTGGTGGGTGCGTGCCTGATCGATCGCCAGGGTGACGGCCTGTCGCTGATCTACAGTTTTTTCGACGCGACCGCGACGGGGCGGTCGGGTCTCGGCACGTTCATCATCCTCGATCATATCCAGCGCGCCGCCGCCGCCGACCTGCCGCATGTCTATCTCGGGTATTGGGTCGCCGGATCAAAGCGCATGGAATATAAGGTCAGGTTTCGGCCAATGGAGCGCCTTGGCCCCACGGGCTGGCGTCGCCTTGACGACGAGGAGAGGGCGACTTCGCTGATGGCTTCAGGCGAACTCGGCGCGCCGAACGGCAAAAAGTTCTAGACAGAGGTTATCAGTGCCGGTGGGTCGTCTTCAACCGGTAGCGATGCCCGTCGAGAACGTCGAACAGCCCCGATATGGCCGGATGATCGACCGGCTCCTCGCTGTCGTCCACGATGAGGTTCTGCTGGCTGACATAGGCCACATAAGTACCCTCGGCATTTTCGGCGAGCAGATGGTAGAACGGCTGGTCCTTCGACGGACGGATCGCTTCGGGAATCGACGCATACCAGTCTTCGCTGTTGGCAAAGACCGGATCGACGTCGAATATGACCCCGCGAAATTCGAAATGACGGTGTTTTACCACCTCGCCAATGTCGAACCGCGCGTGCGAGATCGGGGGCAGGGGGTGTTTTCCGAGCATGGGGGACGCAATTTGCATGGGGCCAATTTAGGGCTTCGTCGCGCGATGACAAGCCGATCTGTTCGCCGGTAGCCGCAGAGCCTTGGCAAGCCAGTATCGCTTCGCTATGGCCCGCGCTTCGATTTCGCCGATCGCGGGTGCCCGTCACCTTAGCAATCGTCCTCTGCGGAGAGGTGGCTGAGTGGTCGAAAGCACCGCACTCGAAATGCGGCGTGCCCGTGAGGGTACCCAGGGTTCGAATCCCTGCCTCTCCGCCAATCGGAAGCCGGTCCTGCAATGCGTATCCTCGCCAGCCTGTCACTGCCCCTCATGCTCCCAATGTCGGCCATGGCCGCCGCCACCAGTCCGCCTGCGTCGCCGGACGCAGGTGTCGGGGACACGATCGTCGTGCTGGGGGCCAGCCTGCCGCTGCCGCCGGGCGCACCGGCCTATGGATCGTCGGTCATCGACCGCGCCCGCCTGACCGATGAGGCATCCGACCGGGTCGAAAACGTGCTGAAGGATGTGGCCGGGTTCCAGCAATTCCGCCGATCGGACAGCCGTTCGGCCAATCCGTCGGCGCAGGGGGTGACACTGCGTTCGCTCGGCGGCAATGCTTCGAGCCGTGCGCTGGTGCTGCTGGACGGCGTCCCGCTGGCCGATCCGTTCTTTGGCTCCATCCCCTTTACCGCGCTGTCCGGCGACCGGCTGTCGGGCATTCGCGTAACGCGGGGTGGCGGGTCGGGGGCATTTGGAGCGGGCGCGGTCGCGGGCACGATTGAACTGGCCAGTGCGACCCGCATCGACCTTCCCCACGCCGCGGCCAGCGTATTTCACGGCAGCGAGGGTGCCGTCAGCGTGGCGGGATCGGTGTCGCCCGACCTGGGGGGCGGTTACGCAACCTTGTCGGGCCGGTTCGAACGCGGCGACGGATTTTTCACCACGCCCGCCAGCCAGCGCGTTCCGGCGAGCGCACGCGCGCGCTATCGCGACTGGTCGGTCAACCTGCGCACCGTGGCCCCGATCGATGCCCAGACCGAGGTGCAGGTTCGCGGGTCTGCCTATGACGACGCCCGCACGCTGCGATTCCAAGGTGCCGACAGCACGTCGGAGGGGCAGGACGCCAGCATCCGTCTGCTCCATCGCGGCGCCTGGCAGATCGATGCGCTGGCGTATGTGCAGGCGCGCAACTTTACCAACCGGGTCATCAGCAGCACCAGTTACCGGCTCACGCTGGATCAGCGCAATACACCTTCGACCGGCATTGGTGGCAAGGTCGAAGTGCGGCCACCGGTCGGCCCGGACCATGTCCTGCGGATCGGGATCGACACGCGTATTGCCGACGGGCAATTGTTCGAGGACGCCTATAGCACCGACTCCGGACTGGTCACCGCGCGCCGCAATGCCGGGGGCAGGACGCGCACGACGGGACTGTTTGCCGAGGATGACTGGACGATCGGGCGGCTGGTCCTGACCGCGGGCGTGCGCGGCGACCGCTGGGCGATTTCCAACGGTTTTTTCCAGGAGCGCAACGCGGGCGGCGTGCCGACGATCGACCGGCATTACCCCGACCGGGACGGCGTGCAGGCGACCGGTCGCGCGGGCGCGCTGTTCCGGGCCAGCGGTGCGGTGGCCTTCCGGCTGGCGGGCTACACCGGATTTCGCCTGCCAACGCTCAACGAACTGTATCGACCGTTCGTGGTCTTTCCCGTCACGACGCGGGCGAATGACGCCCTCGGGTTGGAGAAGCTGCGTGGTTTTGAGGGCGGGTTTGATCTGGCCCCCGCCGCGGGCGTCAGGATCGGCATCACCGCGTTCTACAACCGCCTCGATCACGCCATCGCCAATGTCACGATCGCCACCAACATCCGCCAGCGCCAGAACGTCGACGCCATCGTGGCCAGGGGGATCGAGGTTACGGCAGGCGTGACGCGCGGAGGGCTATCCTTCGACGCCTCCTATGCCTTCAGCGACAGTGTCGTGCACGGATCGGGCTTGGCGGCGGCGCTGGACGGCTTGGTGCCCGCGCAAAGCCCGCGCCATGCGGGTAGCGCGACGATCGGCTGGACATCAGGCCATAACTGGCTGGTGTTGGGCACCGTGCGTTACGTCGGCAAGCAGTTCGAGGATGACTTGCAGACCAGTGTCCTGCCCGATGCCCTGACCCTCGATGCGCTCGCCCGGGTCCGCATAACCCGTCATATCGCGCTGGTCGTCCGGTCGGAAAATCTGTTGGGGGAGATGGTGGTGACCCGGAACCAGGCGGGATCGACCGACCTTGGCACACCGCGCACATTGTGGGTCGGGTTCCGGCTGAACTGACGGGGGAAACGATCAGGCGGCAAGGCTCAACTCTTGCCGTTCGAACCGGGCACTGGCAACGTTTCCTGAAACAAATATGGAGCCGGACTGCAATGGACGTGATCAAGAATAACGTGGCGGGCCTGAACGGCTTGCAGCAACTCCGCGCGCTCATTGATGCCGGGACGCCACCTCCCATCGGTATCACGATGGGCTTCACGCTGGTGGAAATCGAGGAGGGCCGCGCGGTCTTTCAGGGGCGTCCCGATGGCAGTGTCTATAACCCAATCGGGTCGGTCCATGGCGGCTATGCCGCGACCCTGCTCGACAGCGCCTGCGGCTGTGCGGTCCATTCGCGGCTGAGCGCGGAGCAAGGCTATACCACGCTCGAGTTGAAGGTGGCCTATCACCGGCCCCTGAGCGACCTGAGCGGGACCGTTCGCGCAGAGGGTCGCGTCATGTCGCTTGGTCGCCGCGCCGCCTTTGCCGAGGCGACGCTCACCGATGAAAACGGTCGCCTGTGCGCGTCGGCAACATCGACGTTGCTGGTGTTCGAAGTTCAGCGCCGCACTGCGCCCGCAGAACCGGCTTAGCGCGAGGCGCCGGGCAGGGGCCGGGTGACGATAAAGGCGGCACAGGTCGCCATCGCCGCCGCGACCGACAAAGCAAGCCGCCAACCCGGGTGCGCCGTCAGCATGAAGACGATAAATCCAAAGCCAATCCCCGAGCAGGCCGCGATCTTTGCCCGGCCCGGGATCGCGCCGTCGCTACGCCAGGCGCGCAGGGTGGGACCGAACCGGGGGTGGTCGAGCAACCACGCCTCCAGCCGTGGCGAGGATCGCGCAAAGCAACCGGCAGCGAGAATCAGGAAGATCGTGGTCGGCATCAGCGGCAGGATCGCCCCGATGATTCCGAGTGCGACGAAAAATAGTCCGAGCACCAGCCAGCCAGCGCGAACCACGCGATTGCCGCGCACTACCGGAAGCCCCAATGGGGCGTCGCGGCCCGGATCGGGCAGGGGCGGGGGCAGGGGATCAGGCGGCACGGGCAACGACCGCCACATCCCGGACAATACGCCATGGTCCGTCGGTCACCCTGTGCCTGCTCTGCTTTCGCATGGCCATCCGATGGGCTATTTCCGTTTCAGCAATGCCATCCGCAGGCACCGGCAAACCACCTCGTCGCGCTGGTTGGCCAGTTCGTGCTGGAATGTCACGATCCCCGCATCGGCCCGCGATTTCGATACGCGCACTTCGGTGACTTCGCTGCGCGCGCGCATGGTATCGCCGATGAACACCGGCTTTGGCATGACGAGCTTGTCATAGCCGAGGTTGGCGACCAGCGTGCCCAGCGTCGTGTCACCGACCGACAGTCCGATCATCAGCGCGAAGGTGAAGGTGCCGTTGACGAGGATCTGGCCGAATTCGGACGCGCGCGCCGCCTCGGCATCGATGTGCAGCGGCTGCGGGTTGTGAGTCATGACAGAGAACAGCAGGTTATCCGTCTCTGTCACCGTTCGCCGGATTTCATGGTCGATTCGGTCGCCGACCTGCCATTCGTCGAACGTGCGCCCGGCCATCAGGCGTCTCCCGCTTCGATCCGCGCCAGCACGGCGTCGACCAGCACCTGCCCGCCCGCCACGGCGTTGAGTTCGGCCACGATGCCATCGAACGGTGCGGTAAGCGTGTGTTCCATCTTCATGGCTTCCAGCGTCAGCAGGCTCTGGCCCTTGACCACGACATCGCCGCTAGCGACCGCGACCGCAATGATACGGCCCGGCATCGGCGACAGGATGCTGCCGTCACCAACTCCCCCGGCGTGCGACCCACGCGGCGCATGGGCGGTGTAGCGGCGGGCGAAGCCGTCGCTGAACGCCAGCACTTCGGATGCGGGTTCGGCCTCCTCGACGTCATTGAGCGCGACCACATGAACCGTGCCACTATCGTCGATGATCCGGGCTTCGGCACGCGGTGCGGCATTCAGGCGCAAGCCCAGGATTGCTTCCCAGGGACCATTGCCGACAGTGGCAAACAGCAGCGCTGCCGCTTCGGCCAGTTGTTCGGGGTCGGCCGCTGGCGGGGTCACCAGCGCGTCCAGGCTGCGCGCAATCAGGCCGGTATCGACATCGCCGTCGATGAAATCGGCGTGGTCGAGCAACCGGCCCAGGAAACCGGCATTGGTTCGGACCGGCCAGACTTCGGTATCGCCGATACCATCGCGCAGCGTATCGATCGCATCATCGCGGGTCGCGCCGTGAGCGATCAGCTTGGCGATCATGGGGTCGTAAAACGACGACACTTCGGCACCCTCCTCGACCCCGGTATCGACGCGCAGATAGTCGGGGAACACCAGATGATCGAGCATGCCGATGGAGGGCAGGAACCCGGTTGCCGGGTTCTCGGCATACAGTCTTGCTTCCATCGCCCAGCCATTGATGCCGAGTTCGTCCTGCCGTTTGGGCAACGGTTCGCCACTGGCGACGCGCAATTGCCATTCGACCAGATCGATGCCCGTGATGGCTTCGGTCACCGGATGTTCGACCTGCAGCCGCGTGTTCATTTCCATGAACCAGATGCGGTCGGCGCGCAGGCCTTCGGAGCCGTCAGCGATGAACTCGATCGTGCCAGCGCCGACATAATCGACTGCCTTGGCCGCCTTGACTGCTGCCGCGCACAGGGCTTCGCGGGTGGCGGCGTCCATGCCGGGGGCGGGGGCCTCCTCGATGACCTTCTGGTGACGGCGCTGCAACGAACAGTCGCGTTCGAACAGATGGACGACGTTGCCGTGTCGGTCGCCGAACACCTGCACCTCGATGTGGCGCGGGCGCTGGATATATTTCTCGATCAGGACATGGGTGTTGCCAAATGACGATTCCGCCTCGCGCTGGCACGAGGTGAGCGCATCGGCGAAGTCGGCGGCGGCCTCGACCATCCGCATCCCCTTGCCACCGCCGCCCGCGACCGCCTTGATCAGCACCGGATAGCCAATTGTGGCGGCCTCGGCAGCCAGCAGGGCAGGCGTCTGGTCCGCGCCCATATAGCCCGGCGTCACCGGCACGCCCGCCGCCGCCATCAGTGTCTTGGCAGCATCCTTCAGGCCCATCGCGGTGATCGAAGACGGGTTCGGCCCGACCCAGACCAGCCCCGCGTCGATCACGCTTTGGGCAAACGCGGCGTTCTCCGACAGAAAGCCATAGCCGGGATGAATCGCTTCGGCCCCGCTCGACAGGGCGGCGGCGATGATCCTGTCACCGACCAGATAACTTTCGCGCGCAGGCGACGGTCCGATATGCACCGCCTCGTCCGCCGACCGAACGTGCAGGGCATCGGCATCGGCGTCCGAATAAACCGCAACCGTGCGGATACCCATCGTTCGCGCGGTGCGGACGATACGACAGGCGATTTCGCCGCGGTTGGCGATAAGGAGAGATTTGATCATGGTCACATCCTGAACACCCCGAAGCGGGCCGCCTCCGGCACCGGGGCGTTCAACGTTGCCGCGAACGCCAACCCCAGCACGTCGCGGGTCTGCGCGGGGTCGATAACGCCATCGTCCCACAGCCGCGCGGTGGCGTAATAGGGGTTGCCCTCGTCCTCGTATTTCGCGCGGACCGGCGCTTTGAAAGCCTCGGCCTGTTCGGGCGTCCAGCTGTCGGCGTCGCGGTGGACGGTTGCCAGCACCGATGCGGCCTGCTCGCCGCCCATGACGCTGATCCGGGCGTTGGGCCAGGTGAACAGGAACCGCGGTGAATAGGCCCGCCCGCACATCCCGTAATTGCCCGCGCCAAAGCTGCCGCCGATCAGCACGGTGATCTTTGGCACGCTGGCGGTGGCGACAGCGGTCACCAGCTTTGCCCCGTGTTTGGCGATCCCCTCGGCCTCATATTTGCCGCCGACCATGAAGCCCGATATGTTTTGCAGGAACAGCAAGGGCACGCGGCGCTGGCAGGCCAGTTCGATGAAGTGCGCGCCCTTGACGGCGCTTTCACTGAACAGCACGCCGTTGTTCGCCAGGATCGCTACGGGCACACCCCAGATGCGCGCAAACCCGCAGACGAGACTCGGACCATAGAGCGCCTTGAACTCGTGAAACTCGCTGCCGTCGACCAGTCGCGCGATAACCTCGTGCACGTCATAGGGCGTGCGGACGTCGGCCGGGACCACGCCGTAAAGCTCCTCCGCATCGAATTTCGGCGGGCGCGGGTCGATGATGTCGATGCCGGGATCGTGCGGCAGCCTCAATGTCGACACGATATCGCGGACGATGCTCAGCGCGTGTTCGTCGTCCTCGGCCACATGATCGACGACGCCCGACTTGCGGCCGTGCGTGTCCGCCCCGCCCAGTTCCTCGGCCGAAATCACTTCGCCGGTCGCGGCCTTGACCAGCGGTGGCCCGGCGAGAAAGATCGTCCCCTGACCGCGGACGATGATCGTCTCGTCGGACATAGCGGGGACGTACGCACCGCCCGCCGTGCAACTGCCCATGACGCAGGCGATCTGGGGAATCCCCTTTGCACTCATGTTCGCCTGGTTGAAGAATATCCGCCCGAAATGTTCGCGGTCGGGAAAGACGTCGGCCTGATGCGGCAGGTTCGCGCCGCCGCTGTCGACCAGGTAGATGCACGGCAGATGATTCTGCTCGGCAATCTCTTGCGCGCGCAGATGTTTCTTGACCGTCAGCGGGTGATAGGTGCCGCCCTTCACCGTCGCGTCGTTGCACACGATCATGCACTGGCGACCCGACACGCGCCCGATCCCGGCGATCACGCCAGCGCCGGGCACCTCGCCGTCGTAGTGATCGTTGGCCGCCAATTGCCCGATCTCAAGGAATGCCGAGCCGGGATCGAGCAATCGCTCCACCCGGTCACGCGGCAACAGCTTGCCGCGGGAAACATGCCGGTCACGCGACTGTTCACTGCCCCCCAGCGCGGCCTGCGCGACGCGCGCGTGAAGGTCGGCAACCAGCGCGCGATTGTGTGCGTCGTTGGCCTTGGACTGAACGCTGTCGAGGCTGATCGACGGGATAAGGACCGGCGCGCTCATCCGCCCACCAGTTCGCGACCGATCAGGAAGCGGCGGATTTCGTTGGTGCCAGCGCCGATATCATACAGCTTGGCATCGCGCAGGAAGCGTTCCACC
Organism: Sphingomonas sp.; assembly: GCF_025353885.1. Lineage (GTDB taxonomy): Bacteria > Pseudomonadota > Alphaproteobacteria > Sphingomonadales > Sphingomonadaceae > Sphingomonas_O. The sequence goes on from NZ_JANXNX010000076.1 coordinate 12,983, forward strand.
GGCCACTCCCTGGTATAGCCCGCACCCCCCAGCGCCTGGATCGCCTCAAGCGAACATTTCACCGCATTTTCCGAGGCCAGCAGGATCGCCCCCGCCGCATCGAACCGCGTCGTCTTGCCCGCGTCGCAGTTGCGCGCGACGGCATAGACATAGGCGCGCGCCGAATTCAGCGCGACATACATATCGGCGATCTTGCCCTGCATCAGCTGGAACGAACCGATGGCCTTGCCGAACTGCTTGCGCTCGCGGACATAGGGAATGACCACGTCCAGACACGCCTGCATGATCCCGATCGGACCCGCCGCCAGCACCGCGCGTTCATAATCGAGTCCCGACATCAGCACGCCGACGCCACCGTTCAGCGGCCCCATGACGTTCTCCGCTGGAACGACGCAATCCTCGAACACCAGTTCGGCGGTGTCCGACCCGCGCATCCCCATCTTGTCGAGCTTTTTCGATACCGAGAACCCGGCCATGCCCTTTTCGATCAGGAACGCGGTAATGCCGCCCGAGCCCTCTCCAGTCTTGGCATAGACCACCAATGTATCGGCGGTCGGCGCGTTGGTAATCCAGAACTTCGTGCCGTTCAGCACATAGGAGTCCCCGTTTGCCGCGGCCTTCAGCTTCATGGACACCACGTCCGATCCCGAACCTGCCTCGGACATGGCAAGGCTGCCCAGATGCTCGCCCGAGATCAGCCCGGGCAGATATTTTGCTTTCTGCTCAGCCGATCCCCAGCGCCGGATCTGGTTCACGCACAGGTTCGAATGTGCGCCATAGCTGAGGCCGATGCTGGCCGACGCGCGGCTGATCTCCTCCATCGCGACGACGTGCTCCAGATAGCCGAGGCCGAGCCCGCCCCATTCCTCTTCCACAGTAATCCCGTGCAGCCCCAGCGCGCCCATTTCGGGCCATAGTTCGCGCGGGAAACGGTTACTCTCGTCCACCTCCGCCGCAATCGGGGCGATCCGGTCGGTCGCGAACCGGTGCGTGGTGTCGCGAATCATGTCGGCGGTTTCACCCAGCGCAAAATCGAAATCACCAGTCATCGTCAGTCTTTCCCGCAATAAAATTACGTCATCATTAGCGCGTCCTGTCAGTCAGGCAATCGCCATTAGGCTGGCATTGCCGCCCGCCGCCGCGGTGTTGACCGAAATCGTGACTTCATCCAGCAACCAGTCGAGGCAATAGGGCAGGTCGGCCATGGTGTCGGCGGTCTGGACCGGCACGATCGGCCCCGGCAATGCGGC
>NZ_JANXNX010000087.1 GCF_025353885.1 Sphingomonas sp.
ATACCGCACCCCGGCACCGGAAGCCGCTCCATCGCCACTGCCGCCCTCCGGTTTCGCTACGCTCCACCTCCGACCGACACTGGCGATGGAGGCAACAATGCACTAACAATCAACACGGACCACTCAGTGGGGGCCGGTCAGTAGACGTCATCCTCGGGGTTGTTCCAGACAGCGGCGAACGCGTGTGCGCTGGTGGCAGCGGCGGCACGGGTCAAGGCGCGCTCTCCGTCCTTCATGGCGATGAAGTCCACAAAATCTTCGACCTCGGCGATGCGTTCGCGGGGGAGCGCACCGATCTTGTGGATCAGGGCCTGGGGCACGGGCTTGGGATTATAGGCGGTTGCCATCGGGCATGCTCCTCTTAGCGGACCATGTGCTCGATCTGCCGCCGGGTGAGGAAGGCATCGAGCAGGGTCTTGACGATATGCTTGTCGGCATCGGGGAGATGCTCGACCGCCTGGAACTGGCGAAGCAGCTCGCGGTCGGTGACGCGGGCGGCGGCAGCATCGTCGGTTGCGCCTTCGAGCAGATAGTCGCTGGTGGTATCGAGCGAATCGGCAAGCCGCTTCAAGGTATCGCCACCGGGACGTGACGTGCCGCGCTCGAAGCGCCCGATATGGGTGTAGTGGAGACCGGCGCGTTCGCCGAGTTGCGTCTGCGACAGGTCGCGGGCCTTGCGCAGGGTGCGCAGCCGCTGGGCGAAACCTTCGGTTTTCCGGGCATTATCCAGCATCATCGTCACCATTACCGCCTGCGATGGGGCGATCATGCCGGATATGAGAGGGAATGCGACGCTTGCATGCTTGAATGTCCGCTGGATGGTCTTGGCCTGATACAGCGCGCTAGCTAGCAGATCAAGCATTGTTGCTTTATGAAAATAAATATCGGAGTCGATCATGGCGCGCATATCCGAAGGTGAGATCGAGCGGCTGAAGGCGGAAGTGAGCGGCTAACCCGGCGCGGTTCATTCCGGGTGCGATGTAATGCCATTCGACGCCCGTGTCCTGACACCAGGCCAGAACAGCATGGCTGGTCAGTTCGGTACCATTGCCGCTGACCACCGTGCATAGCAGGCCGCGACGTTCGGCGATCGTTGCCAACTCACGAACGACCCGCCGACCCGATAATAAACCTTGCCGGGTTTGTCGGAGGCTCCAACTCCCGAGCGGTGCGGATGATATTGGACCAAGCCGATTACCCGTATCGCTGGGCAGCGGTGGTTCGATCGCGGCCAAGAATCGGGTGTGCGGCGCATACGCTGCATGAGTGAGTCAAGAAAGCCGAGGTCGCGGCCCAGCTAAAAGGGCCTATATTTTGATTCCGAACCGCTCGTTTGTCTTTTGTATACTCGGCGTTATGCGGCGCGCGATCAAAAATTCCCGTGAAGCTTCGGCATCGCGGTGCATTCGAAGCAAAACTACACCGCGCAAAAAATGGCTTTGCGCAATGCCGGGTGTTGCAGCCAGTACGGCATCGAGATCGCGAAGTGAATCGTCGAAACGACCAAGACGGTACCAGACCATGGCGCGGCTATCGAGGATTGGTGTCGGATCCGAGCTGAGTTCGAGCGCGCTGGTGCAATCCCTGAGCGCCGTGTCTAGCATCACCGAGCGCGTCCCCTTCACCCAGCAACGCGCATTCATTAAACTGGGTGATCCCGGCTTTTCTGCGATCAGCGTATCAAAAAGCCTGATCGCTACTGCGGGGTCACCAAATTCTCCGATTATGGATGCCTTCTCAAGTGCATAAGCGGGGCGGGTATCGCCGCCCATTGCGATGCGCTCGTCAAGCAGCTTTATCGCTCCCGGCAAGTCATCACGTGCAGCTTTAATCCAGGCGACCCGGCCGATCGCATCGCCTGACGATGGGTCGAGCTTCCGGGCAGCCTCAGCGTCTGAGTTTGAAGCGGTAAGATCACCCATTTCGTAAGAGCTGGCCGCACGTCTCAGGTAAAGTTCGACGGACGGTGCAATAGCGATTGCCCGCGTTAGATCGTCGTGCGCACCACGTCGGTCACCGATGCCCTCGCGGAATGAAGCGCGGCTTACGTAACCGCTGATTTCGTCCGGATCGTTTGCGATTGCCTTGCCGAACGCCGAATCGACAGCCGCCACCTGCGTGGCACCTGCGGGATCGGAACCGGCCAGATCCCAGCGCCGACGCGCATTGGCAGGAGCGACAATCCTTGGCGCGCGCGCTTTTGCCGTCGCAACTTTATCCCGTTCTGATGGAATCTGCCCGGCCGGGATTTCACTACCGGTCGCGTCAATCTTTTCGTCCAGTGTCAGGAGGTTGCCCACAAGGACAGTTGTGCGCCCCAGATTGAACCCTGCAAAACTTGCTTTCATGTCGGGCTCGCCTTCGATGGCGTAGCCCTGACCGCCATCGGGTAGTTTCAGGCGCAGCCGATAATGCATTCCATAGGGAGCGGGCGTTGCTACCGGAATCGTCGTCCAGTTTGGCCGCCCACGATCTGGCGTGAAATCGATACGGTCCATTGACTGGGTCAGTCCGCGCTTTCGCTTTCGCTCGTCGTCAAACCACGGGGTGGTGGTAACGCCATGGACAACCAGCGTGACGTTTCCCGCAACCGGGTCAGGTTTAATCGTTGCGCTGCTGATCTGCATCTGCCCCAGGAAGCCCTGGAAAAACCCACCCACCGCCTCGCGCTGTTCCTTCTCGCCAAGCTGTGACTGCGCTACCGTCAGTAGGGCTGCGCGACCGCCGCGTATGATAGCTGTGGCAGTGAGCGCCGTTGGGAGATCGACGCTGGCACTCTCATCGGCATCGATCGACAGATCGATCGTGGGGCGGGCGTTCGCGTGGGTTGCGATCGTCACGAGGCCAGCACCGATCGAACGCACGGGAAGAACGTGGCCTAAGGGCGGGGTATCGCGTATATCCGCCAGGCGCGAACCGCTGCCGGTGCCGTCGAGCCAGAATGTCTCTCCACCAATAGTCGCCCGGACAAGAATATGATTGAAAGCGGCTAGGCTGGGCAGGCGGTCAGGCACAAAATCGCCGAGAGATGCATTCGCCAGCACAGGTTCCGCATCGATGTTCATAGCGTGAAGAATTGCGAGCAGAAGCAGCGTTTTGGCTTTGCAGTCGCCGTATCTGACCTGCCAAGTCCTCTCAGGTTTTTGCGGCACG
>NZ_JANXNX010000083.1 GCF_025353885.1 Sphingomonas sp.
CCTTTGAGCCGGGTGCTGAGCTACCGTTTCATTTTCATAATTGCGAGGAAAGCGTGCTCTTGCTTGCGGGCGAGGCTATCGCCGAGATCGACGGTACCGAATATTCGCTTATACCCGGCGATGTAAGTTTTATTCCTGCCGGCGTCCCGCATCGTTTCCGCAATCCTTCGACTGAGACGCGAATGAAAATCATGTGGACTTATGCGTCGATCGAGGCGGATCGGACCATAGTGGCGACCGGGGACACGCGGAAGATAGCGGAGGAACATGAACGCATTGCTTGGGGCCTGGGCGTTTCTGGCAGATGTGCCCGTCTCCCCATTTCAGGCCACTGACGCCTTAGACTCGAACCCGACCGAGTTGAATCTTTGAGGATTCCCCAAGGGCTTTAAATCTGATTCACTGCCTTGGCTGGGCTTGGAGGTCAGCAAGGGATGGGCAGGCCATATTCTGACGATTTGCGGGTGCGGGTTGTTGCGGCGATGGAGGGCGGGGGCAACTGCCGGGCGGTAGGAGAGGCGTTCGGGATAGCGCCGAGCACAGCGGGGAACTGGCATCGGCTTTACCGGCGGACGCAGAGTTACTCGGCACGGCCAATGGGTGGAGACCGGCGATCCAAGCTTTTGGAGCACGGCGATCATGTTACGGCGCTGCTGGCGGAGAAGAGCGACCTGAGACTGGTCGACGTGCAGGCAGACCTTGCGAGCTGGGGTGTGAAGGTCGGCTATGGGACGGTCCAAAGGACGGTGAAGCGGCTGGGCCTTCGCCTCAAAAAAAACGATCTTCGCGACTGAGCAGGATCGGCCCGACGTCGCGCTGGCGCGTGCGCTTTGGCGGGCAGGACAGGCCGAACTGGACTTCACACGCCTCGTGTTTGTCGATGAGACCGGCACGAACACGGCGATGACGCGCAGCCATGGCTGGGGCCAAAAGGGCAAGAAGCTGTTCGCCAAGGCTCCGCACGGTCACTGGATGACATCCACCTTCGTGGCGGGTCTGGCGCATGACGGCATCCTGGCCCCGCAGCTGCTCCCATGCGCCATGACTGGCGTGATCTTCCGCCAATGGCTTGAGGAGTGCCTGATCCCCGAAATGCAGCCCGGCAGCATTGTCATCATCGACAATCTCCCGGCCCATAAGGTGGCCGGTATCAGCGAGTGCCTCGAAAACGCCGGCATGCATCTGCTTTACCTGCCGCCCTACAGCCCCGACTTCAATCCGATCGAGCAGGTCTTCTCCAAGGTCAAAGGGCTCATCCGCCAAATGAACCCCCGGTCCTTCAACGCAATCTGCGATGCGCTCAAAACCATCCTCGGCAAGTTCAAGCCGGGAGAATACTCAAACTACATCCGACACTCCGGATATGTGCAAGCCTGACCGGATATGAGTCTAGGAATCGCGCAGCCCGATGCCGATGGTGGCGCGCGCCTGTTCCGCTTCGTTGCTGACCACCGGATAGGCGCAATAATCGGCGGCGTAATAGGCGCTGGGGCGGTGGTTGCCCGACCAGCCGATGCCGCCGAACGGCGCCGAGGATGAGGCGCCGTTGGTCGGGCGATTCCAGTTGACGATGCCGGCGCGGGCATTGGCCCAGAAGCGGTCGTACAGCGCCGGATCCTGGCTGATCAGCGAGGCAGACAGGCCGTAGCGCGTGTTGTTGGCCTCGGCGATCGCGGCGTCGAAGCTGTCGGCGCGGATCACCTGGAGGATCGGGCCGAACAACTCGATGTCGGGGCGTTCGGCCAGATCGGTGGTGTCGATCAGCGCCGGGAGCAGGAACGGGCGGTCGGCCACTGGCCGTTCGAGATGGCGCAGCGGCTTGCCCCCGCGCATCATCAATTCGAGGAAGCTCTCAGTCAGCA